>NZ_CP138992.1:354166-708333 GCF_044595335.1 Polaribacter sp. R77954 | reverse complement strand
TGAGTAATATATTGCCAAAATCCAAAATGTTGGTTTTTTGGAAAGTGTAATGCCAATATATTTGTAAAATCTAACTGTAATAATTGTGGTGCAATAAATAGAATTACATTAATGATAATTAAATGCTTTATGGCGTCTGTAAGTCTATTCATATTTAGCTATTAAATAAGTGGTCTATTTCGTTTAATGTTAGGGTTTTAAAAATAGGTTTTCCAAAAGGAGATATGGTTGGTTCTTTACACGAAAATAAATTATTTACTAAGCTTTCTTGTTCTTTTTCAGAAAGCTGTGTTCCTGTTTTAATAGAAAGTGTTTTGGCAAAAGATTTGGCCATTACATCAAAATGGCTAAAACTAGTATCAGGTACTTCTAAATTGATATCGTTTAATAATTCTTCTAAAATAATCGTGATTTTACTCTCAGTTACAGAAACAGGAATCCCTTTTATGGTAACACTATCTTTGGTAAATTCATCAAAAGAAAAACCAGCATTTTCTAATTCGGTTTTTATGGTGTAAATCATTTCTATTTCTTGGGATGAAAATGATAGTTTAACCGGAAATAATAATTGTTGACTATTGGCTTCTTTTACAGTAATACTCTCTAAAAACTCTTCGTATAAAATACGCTGATGCGCAGAAGATTGATGAATTAAAACCACACCAGATTTTATCAAACTCATTACATATTTTCGCTGAATTTGAAATGTTTTTTGTGTTTTGGTTTCTTGTTTATTATCAAATAATTCTTCTTGTTTATGCTCATCTGCAATAGCAGTTGCAGTATATAATGATTCCCAACTTTGTGTATGTAGTTCTTTTTTAAAGTTATTTTTGGGTTGTTTGTTTTGGTTTTCTTTAAAAGGATTAAAATCAGGATCTACAGTAATTTTTGGAGTAGCTGCAGATGTAGATTTTTTATTGTAATGATAAGGTGTATCTAAATTGGCATCTCTGTTAAAATCTAAAACAGGTGCAACATTATATTGCCCTAAACTGTGTTTTACAGTGGCTCTTAACATGGCATACAATGCCTTTTCATTATCAAACTTTATTTCTGTTTTTGTAGGATGAATATTAATATCTATAGTGTTGGCTGGTACAGTTAAATATAAAAAATAGGAGGGATGCGCACCTTGCTCTAACAATCCGTCAAAAGCATTTACAACTGCATGGTTTAAATATCCACTTTTTATAAAACGATCATTTACAAAAAAGAACTGTTCACCACGTTTTCTTTTGGCAAACTCTGGTTTAGCCACAAAACCTTTAATATCTAAAATATCTGTTTTTTCATCAATAGGTACTAATTTTTCATTCATTTTACCACCAAAAACAGCCACAATACGCTGTCTTAAATTACTACTTTTTAAATGGTATACCTCGTTGTTATTGTGATGTAGTAAAAAAGCTATATTAGGGTGTGCCAATGCAACTCGTTGAAATTCATCAACAATATGTCTGGTTTCAACAGTGTCCGATTTTAAAAAATTTCTTCTTGCTGGTATGTTGTAAAATAAATTTTTAACAGCTAAGCTAGTTCCTTTAGAAGTAGATATAAAATCTTGACCAATTACTTTGCTACCCTCTATTTTTAAACAAACGCCTAATTCTTCATGTTCTTGTTTTGTTTTCAATTCTACATGAGCAATTGCAGCAATAGACGCCAAAGCTTCACCTCTAAAACCTTTGGTACACAAATTAAATAAATCTTCTGCTTTTTGAATTTTAGATGTAGCATGTCTTTCAAAACACATTCTGGCATCAGTTGTACTCATGCCTTTACCATCATCTATTACCTGAATTAAGGTTTTACCAGCATCTTTTAATAACAATTTTATGCTGGTTGCACCAGCATCAATAGCATTTTCTAACAATTCTTTTACTACAGAAGCTGGTCTTTGTACGACTTCTCCTGCAGCAATTTGATTTGCTACATGATCTGGTAAAAGTTGAATGATGTCTGACATTAATTATTTACGAATATTGATAAATCAAAATCAATGATATATAAAAAAATGAAAACCAGAATTAAAACAATATAAACAATGGTTTTGTTAAACTTGTTTTCTGAATCTTTAAATTCGTTTATGGCTGCAGAAAATTTAGATTTTAAGCCTTTGTTTTTCCCTGTTGTTGTTCTAAATTTATCTAGTTTATGTTCTATTTTAAAAGGATTTCCTTCTCCTTTGTAATAACGAGGTTGGTAATCAAATTTTTTATTTGTTCTTTTTAAAAATCCCATAGTTTTAATAATAATTAGTGAATAATGATGTAAGAAAATCAATTATTGTACCAATTTTAAAGTATATCAAATTTAAAGAATAATAAGCAATACATCAAGAAATGATGTTAAAAGAATTCTTAAATATAGCTTCTACATTTAAAAGAAACTAATTCAGAATTAAACTAAAATTAAATTTGAAATACCTAGAAGGTTAAGAAAACCTTGCAAGAGATACTAAAACCCAATACTATCTGTAGTTCTATCAATATTTTTGAGAGCAGCCATTTTTACAGCAGCTACTGCACATTCAATACCTTTATTGCCTAGTTTACCTCCAGATCTGTCTAAAGATTGTTGTTTGGTATTGTCTGTTAGTACGCAAAAAATAACAGGTACATCATATTTTACATTTAAATCTATGATTCCTTGAGTAACGCCTTCACAAACAAAATCAAAATGTTTGGTTTCTCCTTGTATTACATTACCAATGGCAATAATAGCGTCAAGTTTTTCGGTTTGAATCATTTTTTTGCAACCGTAAACCAGTTCAAAACTTCCAGGTACATCCCAAGAAATAATGTTTTCTTTTTTTGCTCCACAATCTAAAAACGCTTCAATTGCTCCTTTTTTTAAGTTTTGTGTAATTTCTGGATTCCATTCAGAAACAACAATCCCAAATCGAAAAGAATTCGCATTTGGGATTGTTGCCTTATCGTAATAAGATAAATTGCTTGTAGCCATTTTTGGGTTTTTGGTTTATAATTGTTGATTTTTAGTGATTTTTGTAACTAAAAACTAAAAACCAAGAACTAAAAACTATTGCGCATATTTTGCTGCGTTAATAAATTTTTCTACATCTCTACCTTGTTCAGATTTTGAGTAGTTTTCTTTAATTTTAGTAAACATTTCTTCTGCTTTGCTGTAATTCTTAATTAGCATTGCAGTCTGGCCAGCTTTATACAAAAACAAAGGTGTTGTAAATTCATTTGCTTTTTTATTGGCTGCTTTTTCATAATACTCTAAAGCATCTTCTTGTTGATCAATATCTGCAAAAGCATCACCAATAGCACCTAAAGAAACAGGGCCAAGCATTTCGTCATCAGAATCAAATTTGCTTAAATATTCAATGGCTTTGTCATACTTTTTTAATTGCAAATAAGAAACTCCAGCATAATAGTTTGCTAAATTTCCAGCATCAGTTCCGCTAAATTTTTCAGCAATATCTGTAAAACCATACCTACCATCAGCGCCTTCTAAACCTAAATTTAATAAAGAATCTATTCCAGATCCTGCAGTGGCTGCTTCATCAAAATATTTTCTTGGAAAAGCCAATTCGTTAGAGGCGTCTAATTCATTTGGTTCTACTATATATTTATTATAGCCTAAATATCCTAAAAATACAACAACAATAACAACTAAGCTACCAAATAAAACTTTGCTGTTTTTTTCAATCCATTGTTCAGATTTAGAAGCAGTTTCATCTAAAGTATTAAATACTTCAGCAGTAGTACTGTCCATATTTTCAACTTGTTGTTCTTCACTTTTATTTTTTGGTTTATATCCTCTCTTCTTGTATGTTGCCATATTTGCTTAAAAATTAGTGGCGCAAAAATAGTTTTTTTAATTGGATTTTAAAAGCGCTTATTTTGCAAAATTTTCAATAATTTGCAAACTGTTTTCAATCTTCAGATATATTTATGTATTTACAGAAAATTTCATTGGTTAATTTTAAGAATATCGCATCGCAATCTTTTGATTTTCAAGAGAAAATAAATTGTTTTGTGGGTAACAATGGTATAGGAAAAACCAATGTATTAGACGCAATTTATTATTTGTCTTTCACTAAAAGTTATTTTAATGCTGTTGCCGTTCAAAATATTAGGCATGGTGAAGGTTTTTTTATGATAGAAGGCGATTATTTGATGAATGATAGAAATGAGAAGATTGTTTGTAGTTTAAAAAAGGGACAGAAGAAGATTTTAAAGAGAAATGGTAAAGTTTACGGAAAATTTTCTGAGCATATTGGTCAGTTTCCTCTCGTTATTGTTTCTCCTGCTGATAGAGATTTGGTTATTGAAGGTAGTGAAACACGAAGAAAGTTTATTGATGGTGTAATTTCTCAACAAAACAAAACCTATTTGCAAGATTTAATTGCATACAATAAAGTATTAAGTCAACGAAATGCGCTTTTAAAATATTTTGCGGCAAATAGAACTTTTGATGCGTTAAATTTAAGTGTTTATGATGAGCAATTGGCTGCTTTTGGAGCCAAGATTTATGAAATAAGAAAAGAGTTTTTAGCTACTTTTATTCCTATTTTTAATGCCAAATACCAAATAATTTCTGGTGATAAAGAGCAAGTAAACCTTAATTACAAAAGTCAGTTACACGATTTTTTAATGGAAGATTTACTAAGAAAATCTTTAGATAAGGATAAAATTTTGCAATATACTACAGCAGGCATTCATAAGGACGATTTGAGTTTTGAGATAGGAGCATACCCAATTAAAAAGTTTGGTTCTCAAGGTCAGCAAAAATCGTATTTAATTGCCTTAAAATTAGCTCAGTTTGAGTTTATTAAACAAAAAGCGAATGTTACCCCTATTTTATTGTTAGATGATATTTTTGATAAATTGGATGAAAACCGTGTATCACAAATTATCGATTTGGTAAATAATGACGAATTTGGCCAAATTTTTATTACAGATACTCATGCTGAACGCACAGAAAATATTTTAAAACAAGGAGGTAAAGCATATCAAATTTTTAAGTTATAGTTTTATAATTCAAAGTTTAGGATTTTATTTTAACCAAAAACCAAAAACCAAAAACCAAAAACCAAAAACCACAAACCACAAACCATAAAATGGCAAAAAGAGAAAACGATTCCTTTTCAATTGAAGATTTGATGAAAACCTTTATTAAAGAGAACAATTTGAGTAAAGGAATGCAGAAAATGAAAGTTGAAGAAACTTGGACCAAAATGATGGGACCTGGAGTGGCCACTCATACCACTTCTACACGTTTACAAAATAAAACCCTTATTGTACAATTAAATTCTTCTGTTTTACGAGAAGAATTGAGTTATGGAAAAGAGAAAATAATTAAAATGATGAATGAAGAATTGGGCGAAGAGATTATTACTAAATTGATGTTGGTGTAGTAAGTATATTACATAAAAAATGGGCATTAATATTTTAATTAATGCCCATTTTTTCATGAATTGAACTTCGTTAATTTTGTGTAGGTACAGTCTTTGGCTCAGGTACTTTAACGCCTAATTTAGTCATAACTAACTGCGTTATGTCGTATTTTTCATCAATATAAGCAAACTGATTTCCATTTTTGTCTAAAATTAAAGTATACCCTTTTTCTTTTACAACTTCTTCTATTGCATTGTTTAGTTTTTTATACAAAGGGCGCATTAATTCTGCCTGTTTTAACTGCATTAACTGGCTACCATTTTTTTGATATTGTTGAATATCTTGTTCTAAAGCAGATAATTCTTTGATTAATGTTTTTTTCATTAATTCGCCCATTTCTTTTTCCTTTTTTCTAAAATCGGCTACTCGATCTTGATAGTCTTTCATTTTAATAGAAAAAGAAGAATCTAATTTAGCACCATAGGCTTGTGCTCTTTTAATCACAATTTTTGCTTCTGGCATTAAATTGATAATATAATCGTTATTGATAGTTCCTGTTTTGGTTTGTGCAACAGAAACAATGCTTAAAAAAGCAATAAAAAGAAATGTGAATTTTAATTTCATGTTTTAAATTTAAGAAGCGCAAAGATATAAAAGCGAATGGTTTACCAAAATGTATATCAGTTAAAAAGCGTTAATATTTTTAGAAATGGATGCAATAATTTCGTTAATATTGGTTAGATGATCAAACCAAATTGTTTCATCATCTTTTTTAAACCAAGTCAATTGTCGTTTTGCAAAACGTCTGGTATTTTTTTTGATTTCAGAAATTGCAAATTCTTTTGTGATATTGCCATCAAAAAAAGAAAACAATTCTTTATATCCCACAGTTTGTAAAGCATTCAAATTTTTATAGGGGTATAGTTTTTTTGCTTCGTCTAACAAACCATTTTGCATCATAATATCTACTCTTTGGTTTATTCTATTATAAATAATTTCTCGATCTGCGGTTAAACCTACTTTAATACTGTTGAAATTTCTGGGTGCTTTTGGTTTATTTTTAAAAGTTGAATAAGCTGTTTTTGTACCAATACATATTTCGAGAGCTCTTATTATTCTATGAGGATTATCTAAAGCAATGGTATTATAGGTATCAATATCTAATACTTCTAGTTTTTTTTGTATCGATTCAATGCCTTTTTCATGCCATTCTTTGGTTAAATCAATTCTAATTTGTTTGTCTACATCAGGAAAATAATCTAATCCTTTTAAAACAGCATCTACATACAAACCACTACCACCAACCATAATTTGAGTTGGATTTTTTTGAAATAAATCTGCTACTTTTTTTAAAGTATCTCTTTCAAATTCGCCTACATTATAATCATCAAAAATACTTCTGTCTTGTATAAAATGATGTTTCGCTGCAGCCAATTCATCAGGTTCAGGAACAGCTGTACCAATAGTCATTTCTTTATAAAACTGTCTAGAATCGCAAGAAATAATATCACTTTTAAAATGATTGGCCAACTTAATGCTTAAAGCAGTTTTACCAATTGCTGTTGGCCCAACTATGGTAATTAAAGTATTGTGTAAGTTTTTTGTCATGGGTTTAAAATACTTCCGCAATTGTAACAATGTTTGGCATTGTTTTTATGTTTTTCTTGTAAACAATTTGGGCAAGCTTGCGTATTATTTTCGTCTTTAGCATTTCTTGCAATTTCTGAGCTTACAATTCCTGTAGGAATTGCAATAATAGCATACCCTAAAATCATAATAATACTTGCTATGAACTGACCTAGAGGAGTTTGAGGAGCAATATCACCAAAACCAACAGTGGTTAATGTTACAATTGCCCAATATACACTTCTTGGTATGCTTGTAAAGCCATTGTCTGCACCTTCAATCATGTACATAATAGTACCCAATATGATACAAATAATAGTTACAAAAAATAAGAATACCAAAATTTTTGCTTTACTGGCTTTCATAGCCACTAACAAATTATTAGAAGCACCTACATATCTGGTTAATTTTAAAATTCTAAATACTCTTAACAAACGCAAGGCTCTTAATGCTGCTAAATGATGAGAACCAATTATTATAAATGATAGGTATTTTGGTATGGTAGACAATAAATCTATCATACCATAAAAACTAAAAATATATTTGGTTGGTTTATGAATAGATATAATTCTTAATATATATTCTATAGAAAAAAGGATGGTAATAACCCATTCAGAAATATTTAAAAACGTATGATATTTTTTATCAAAACTATCTACACTTTCTAACATTACTAACAAAATACTTGCAATAATTGCGATTAGTAAAACCACATCAAAAAGTTTGCCCTCTTTGGTATCTGCTTCATAAATAACTTCATGAAGACGCTGTTTCCAAGTACTTTTTTTTGTCATTTCTTTTAATAGAAGATTAATTCTGCAATACAATATTACAATTATTTACTGAGTTTTTAATTTTTTTAATCTCTTTTTTCCCTTTGTTTATAAGGGATTGTAATATTTTTTTTAAAAAAAATACACTTTTATAAAACCGTACTTTACCTATTTTCGTAAGTATTGTTGAGATTCAATTCACAATCAAATAACAAAGCACTTCATGGAAAAAACTTAAAACGTTTCGATTATTTAATTCGCCTTTTAAAAAAAATATTCTAATAGTTAGAGCATTAAGATACATTGAAAAGGGAAAAAGAAACCATAGTTTGGTTTTAGTTGGATGAAACACGCATTGCTTAATTGCTATGCGTGTTTTTATGTTCAATTTTAGCAGAATAACATTTAAAATTTAGTTTTTCAGATCAACTTAAAGTAAAGATGAATCCATTTGTTTTGATTAAAATTAATTCTTATCCTCAAATAAGAGCCAAAAGTCTGGATCTAAAACAATATTGTTAGGTTTGGCATCTAGCGCTATTTTTATGGTTTTAGATTTTGTATTTATTGGTATGGTTTTTAGTGTTGTAACACCGTCTTTGTGAATTTCAATTTCTAGAGGAAAATCAAATATAAAATGTTTTTGAACTTGTTTTATGTTGATGATAAGATTCCCTCTTTTGTATTTCCAATTCCATTTTAATTCAGGATACCCTTTAACAAATAGCCATTGATGGAAAAAATCATTTAAATTTTGATTAGAAACCAATTCCATTTCTTTCTGAAAATCTGCAGTCATAGCATTTGAGTTTCTGTATTTTTTGTAATACGCTCTAATACCATTCCAAAAAGCTTCGTCACCTACTTTATGACGTAGCATATTAAGAAACCAACCCCCTTTTTGATAGGTGTTTGTGCTTAAAACCTTTGCAGGATCTTTTATAGAATTGTCTACAATTGCAGAAGGATTTTTTTGGAAATAAGCAATGATCTGTTTTTTATCAAGTGCCAATTCTTTTTTTCGTTTTTCATTTCCATACATTTTTTCTTGATATAAAATTGTAAAATATGTAGCAAAACCTTCACTCAGCCAAACATGATTCCAGCTATTTTCTGTAGCAGAATTTCCAAACCATTGATGTGCAATTTCATGAGCAATTAAACCTTCAACTTCGTTTTTACCATTTACAGAATTCTCAAAATAGGTAATTGTACCTGCATTTTCTAAACCACCCCATTGAGTTTTAGCTTGTATATTGGCTAGCTTTGCGTAAGAATATGGACCAATATTTTGTATGTAATAATTCAAAACATTGGTGGCAATTGAATAATCCGAAAAACCATCTAATCTATTTTCTGGATACACCCATGCAGTAACAGGTATTTCGTTAACTACGCCTAAAAGTTTACTTGCAAATTTTGTAACACCAATGGTAACTACTTTTGTAGCTACTGGTGCAGGTTCTTTATACCTAGTTAGTTTATAGCCATTGCCTAAATTACTTTCCTCTATTTTTTTTCCAGTAGCAACAACATCATATTTTTCTGGTGCAGTAATGGCAAATTCTATGCTGGCTTTATCATAAGGATGATCTACACATGGTAACCAATGTCTGGCTAAATTTGGCCAATTATCACCAAAAAAAGAACGTTGACCGTATTTTGTTTTGTTAATTACAAGTCCTTTTTCTGCTACTCCATGATATTGGATTTTAAAAATTTTTGTTTTTGAACTGTCTGGTGATGGTGTAATGCTAATTTTATTGTTGATATGTGTATAATCTACCTTTTTATCACCTTCAAAAATATTGGTGATTTCCATTCCGTAAAACTCAGATTTACCCATCAAATCTAAAGAAAAAGTAGAAACATCTTCTTTAAAGTTTACAGTTACTAACGTTTCTCCAGAAATTTCATTATTTGTATCATTTAAATGAAGTTTAAAAACATAATCAAGTACATCTGCAGACGTGTTTCTAACATAAGCATCTTGAGCTTTAATTGTACTTGTAAATACGAGTAGTGTAATGAATAGGTATGTATAATTTTTTATCATAATTATTTTATTAAAAATAAAACTTGGTATCTGAGAGCTAAATTTAGTAATTAAATAGAATTTAGACTTCAAATAAATAAAGTTTCATTGAAAAAAATAAAAATAATTTTCTTGTTATGTAGCAATTGCTCCTAAAGTATACAACTGTTCTAAAGTAGGAGAAGGGCTTCCACCTTCAGGTTCTAAAGTAATACCAAACGCTTCAGATTCGTTGGCATTGGTGATGGTAAATATTTTGTTAACATCAGCAGTAAAAGAATCTAAAGTTCCTAAACTTGTTGGTGTTAACGGATTTAATTTTAAAGACCAAACTTGGTAAACTTTTCCTTCTGGAGGATCTGGTAAACCTTTAGCATCTAAATAGATGGAATTTGTTTTCTTATCCCAATATATTTTTGCGTACGAAGTTGGAGATACAGTTTGTCCTGCCAAAGGCACAGTAATAATGTCTTTATCTCTAAAAACTTCAATTAATTTTTCTGCGGCTGCTAAATTAGTTGATGCGCTATCAATTTGGGCTTCTAACATTTCTTTTTCAGAAGCCAATTGCTTTTTTAGTCTGCTATTTTGCAATACTGAAAAAACTAAAGTAGTTCCAAAAACAACAGCAGCAGCCCAACCTATGTATTGTTTCCAGTTATTAGTTTTTGTAGGTTTTGTTATCGGAATTACTTTTGGCTCATCAACCACTATTTTACTTTTTACGGTATCAAAAGGGTAAGGAGCATCTTTTTTGGTAAAAGCAGTTAATTGTACAATTGCATTTTCTATAGACTCAACTTCTGCTTTTATTTCAGGATATTTTTGCATAGCCTCGTACACTTCTTGATTTTCTTTTTCAGAAAGAGACCCTGCAACATAAAGTTCCAAAATTCCAGATGCTATGTACGTTTTACTATCCATTTTTATGCGCCTAACATTGTACGTAATTCGCCAATGCAAGTTCTATTTCTTGTTTTTATGGTTCCCAAAGGCATGTTTAATTCCTCAGAAGCCTCTTTTTGCGTAAACCCTTTAAAGTACAATAACTCTATAACAGATTTACAGGTATCACCTAATTTGGTAACAAATGCTCTTAAACCAATGGTATCTGTAGATTTATCTAAACTTTTACTGGTTTCTAAAATATCTACGAAAAAATCGGCATTAAGGTTTTGTTTAGATTCTTTATATTTTTTTGATCGTGTGTAATCAATAGCCGCATTTCTTGCAATGTTGAGTAACCAAGTAAAAAAACGACCTTTTTTTGCATTATATGTATCTGCTTTATGCCAAGCTTTTATAAAAACATCTTGTGTAATTTCTTGAGTAACATCATTATTTTTAACAATATTATTAATTACCCCAGAAATACTATCGCAATACATGGCGTATAGTTTTTCGTAGGCCTTTACCTCTTTTTGTTGAAATTGTAAAATTAAATGTTCTAAATTCATAAATGATAGCACAAAAATAAACAAATTTATATGTGTGAAGTTCATTTTTTGTCACAAAAAAAAATCGGTAATATTTTTGTTTATTTTGGTAAATTCATGAATAAAAATCAAAAATTATTTAACATTCCAGTAAAAAAATCGTCTTTAAAATTGCATTTGTAAATTAGTAAATAAAGTTTAAATTGTTGATATTTGGAATATTAACATTTGTATTTTGTAGAATGAAAATCACATTAATTAGCATACCTGTTAGAGATCAAGAAAAAGCATTTCAATTTTACACTAAAAAATTAGGTTTTTTGGTTAAGAAAGACCAGCCTTTAGGAGGTGGAAATAGATGGATTACGTTAGTCTCTAAAGATTGGCAAGATGGTCCAGAGTTATTATTAGAACCAGCACCAAATCATTTTAAACCTTGTAAAGTCTATCAAGATGCTTTATTAGCAGCTGGGTATCCTTATACCCAATTTGATGTGGATAATGTGGACGCTGAATACGAAAGATTATTGGCTTTAGATGTAGCATTCAGCGTAAAACCTAAAATAGCTGGGAATGTTAAGTATGCAATTTTTAACAACACTTGTGGGAATAATATTCAACTTGTGCAGAATTTGTAGAAATAAGCGATAATTGAATTTGATAACTCTAAAATGATGTATTGAGGTTTTGAAAAAATTGTTTGATTTGTTTTTGATGATTTATTAAAATAAATTCGCTGTTAAATTTTTAATTTAACATATGAATGAACTCTTAGATTATTTTAAAAAAAACATATCAATTTCTGCAGAAATAGAAAATAAGCTTAAAGAAATTATTGTTGAAAGAAATTTAGTAAAAGGAGAACTTATTCTTTCTGATGATTCGTTAAAAAAAGAACATATTTTTGTGGCAAGTGGTTGTTTACGATCTTTCTATAAAACAGAAAATGCAAAAGAACATACCCTACAATTTGCCGTAAAAAATTGGTGGATTAGTGATTATATGACACTTTATACCAATGAAAAATCTATAGTATCTATAGAAAGTTTAACGCATTCTAAAGTTCTGATTATCCATAATGATAAATTAAACGAACTATATAAAGAATTTCCTGATTTTGAAGTCTTTCAGCGTAAAAATTTTGAAAAACGAATTGCTGCATTACAAAGAAGAATTTTAAATTTATTGGCATTTACAGCAGCAGAAAAATACAATCAATTTGTAAACAATTATGCCGTATTTGAAAAAGTGATACCCAACTACCAAATCGCCTCTTTTTTAGGTATTACCCCTCAAAGTTTGAGCAGAATTAGAAAAGAAAGAGTTAAAACTAATTTATTACCATAGATTAATTTTTAGATATTACTTTACTTGTAATTTTGTAAAAAATTAAAATTAATTATGAGTTTTTTAGATAAATTACAACAACGTTATGCTACAAAAGCTATGAATGGCAAAGTAGTACCACAAGAAAAAATTGACAATATTTTAGAAGCCATAAGGTTGGCACCAACATCAAGTGGATTGCAACCTTTTGAGGTTTTTGTAATTACTAATGATAAAATAAAGGCAAGTATTAAAGAAATTGCTTGGAATCAATCACAAGTTACAGATTGTTCACATTTATTGGTATTTGCAGCTTGGGATACATACACAGAAAACCGAATCAATCACATGTTTGATTTAACCAATGAAATAAGAGGATTTAAAAACGAAGGATGGGAAAACTATCGTCAAATGTTATTGTCTACTTATCCGCAAAGAGATAGCGAAACAAATTTTGAACATGCAGCAAGACAAACTTACATTGCCTTTATGGCAGCAATAACACAAGCAGCATTTGAAGGTGTAGACAATACACCAATGGAAGGTTTTGATCCAGCAGCTTTAGATAAAATTTTAGGTTTAAGAGCAAAAGGTTTAAGAAGCACATTACTATTACCTTTAGGTTATAAAGATGTAGATAATGACTGGTTAGCAACGCTTGTAAAAGTTAGGAAACCAATGGATGAATTGGTTACAACAATAGCATAAATAGTTAAGAAAAATAGTAACCTTTTATAAAAAAGCGATTTGAATTTTAATTCAAATCGCTTTTTTATGCTTTTTTTAAATCTATTAATTTTATAATTCAAAAATAAATTTCACGTTACAAGGTTTAAATAACTAAAACATTAGGTGTTTTAGCGAATGCTATGAATAGAAAATGAAGTCGCTAATCAATTTTTAAGATTTAGTAACATACATTCTAGGTTTTACTTCGGATATTTCTCTGCAATTTTATCCAATCCTAAATTATGAATACTTCCTAAATGCGAATGCTGTTTCCCTAAATCTGGTTTGTAAGTTCCTGCTTGCACTTGACCGCCAATTTTTTGATAGGCTTCCCTAAAAGACATTCCTTCTACTACCAAATTATTAATGCTATCTACTGTAAATAAATATTGGTATTTTTCATCATTCAAATCAATATCTTTTACAATCACTTGTTGAATGGAATAATTAAAAATATCTAAAATATCTTTTACATCTTCAAAAGCGGCAATAATATTCTCTTTCAACAATTGAAAATCTCTGTGATAACCAGTTGGTAAATTATTGGTAATCATTACCATTTCTGTGTGTAAAGCCTGAATTTTATTACATTTTCCACGGATCAATTCAAAAACATCTGGGTTTTTTTTGTGTGGCATAATGCTACTTCCTGTAGTTAGTTCATCAGGAAAAGAAATAAAACCAAAATTCTGACTCATATATAAACAAACATCCATGGCAAAACGAGACATTGTATTACATAATCCTCCTAAAGCAGAAGCGATTGAACGTTCACTTTTTCCTCTACTTAACTGTGCTGCAACAACATTGTATTTTAAGGTTGCAAAATCTAATTCTTTGGTGGTTAATTCTCTATCAATAGGAAAGGAGCTACCATAACCAGCAGCAGAACCTAAAGGATTTTGATCTACCATTTTTGCAACTGCATTTAGCATATACACATCGTCAATTAATAGTTCTGCATAAGCAGAAAACCACAAGCCAAAAGATGATGGCATTGCTACCTGTAAATGCGTATAACCAGGTAATAAGCTGTCTTTATGTGTTTCTGATAAACCTAAAAGTGTATCAAAAAGTGTTTTTGTCTTATCATTTATAATTGATAAATTCTCTTTATAATACAGCTGTAAAGCCACTAAAACTTGATCGTTTCTAGAACGAGCTGTATGAATTTTTTTACCAACTTCACCTAATTTGTTGGTGAGTTCCCATTCAATTTTAGAATGCACATCTTCAAAAGATTCCTCAATAACAAATGTTCCGTTTTCAATATCAGCCGCCAATTCATTTAAGCCTTTTTTTAAGTCAGTTAATTCATCAGCAGAAATAATTCCAATAGATTCCAACATTATGGCGTGTGCTAAAGAAGCTTGCACATCATATTTTGCGATATGAATGTCAATTTCTCTATCATTACCTACTGTAAAGTTTTCTATTTGTTTGTCTATTGAAAATCCTTTATCCCAAAGTTTCATATTTTTCTTTTTTATCCTGCAAGGTCTTAAAGACCTTGTAGGTATATTATGATTATAATTTAAATACCAACAAGGTTTTAAAAACCTTGCAGGATACTAGCCTTATTATGTTATTACACGATTCAACAATTCCACATAAATTTGTATGCCTTCTTCAATTTCGGCAACATAAATAAACTCATCAGCAGAATGTGATCTTGTGCTATCTCCAGGACCTAATTTTAAAGATTGGCAAGATAAACAAGCTTGATCAGATAGGGTAGGAGATCCATAAGTTTCTCTTCCCATTGCAATTCCTGCTTTTACCAAATCGTGATTTGGATTGATTGATGACGAATTTAATCGTAAACTTCTTGGTGTTATTTTAGTACAAGGAGATTGTTCTTGTAAAATAGTTGCAATTTCTTGATTCGAATACGCATCATTTACACGAACATCGATAACCAAATCTACGTGTGCAGGCACCACATTGTGTTGAGAACCCGCATTTATTTGAGTAACCGTCATTTTAACATCACCTAAAGCTTCTGATGATTTTTTAAATTTAAAATCTTTAAACCATTGCAAAACATCAATCGTATTATAAATGGAATTGTTGTTATTTGGATGTGCAGCATGACTAGGAGTTCCTTCTACAACTGCATCAAAAACAACCAAACCTTTTTCTGCAACCGCTAAATTCATTAAAGTAGGTTCACCAACAATTGCCACATCAATATGTGGAATGATAGACAACATCGAATTCAATCCGTTTTTACCACTACTTTCTTCTTCTGCAGAAGCTACAATTACCAAATTGTATTTCAAGTTTTCTTGAGCATAAAAATGCGCAAAAGTGGCTAGTAAAGAAACCAAACAACCCCCTGCATCATTAGATCCTAATCCGAATAATTTACCATCTTTTTCAAATGCCTCAAAAGGATCATTTGTATAGGCTGAATTTGGTTTTACAGTATCATGATGTGAATTTAATAGTAATGTTGGTTTACTTTCATCAAAATGTTTATTGGTTGCCCAAATATTATTTTTAGTACGTTTAAACGGAATGTTATTGTCTGTAAACCAAGCTTCAATTAATAAAGCTGTGTTTTCTTCTTCGGATGAAAAAGATTGCGTTTCAATCAATCTTTTCAATAATGAAATTGCTTTTTCAGTTAATTTTGTAATACTCATTTTATACCGTAATTGTTGTAAATAGCTCGTTTTCTTTGGTTAGCATAGACGTATTGCCAATATAGACTTTTTGCACACCATTGTGTAATGCATCAAAACAATTATCTATTTTAGGAATCATTCCATCAGAGATAATGCCGTCTTTTAATAACGCCTTATAGCTCTCTGAATTGATGTTTTTAATCACAGATTCTTTATCATTAAAATCTTGTAAAACACCATTTAATTCAAAACAATAATAAATTGATGTTTCATAGATTTTGCTCATTCCAACTCCAATTGTACTTGCAATGGTATCTGCATTAGTGTTTAATAGTTGTCCATTTCCATCGTGCGTAATGGCACAAAAAACAGGAGTAAAATCAGCTTTAATTAATTTATCAATAGAATTATGAGCTACTTTTTTTACATCACCCACAAAACCAAAATCAATTTCTTTTACAGGTCTTTTGTCCGATTTTATACTGTTGATATCTGCACCTGTTAAACCAATAGCATCAACTTGTAAAGCTTGTAATTTAGCTACTACATTTTTGTTGACCAAACCTCCATAAACCATTGTTATGACTTCTAAGGTTTCTGCATCTGTAATACGTCTACCATTAATCATTTTAGATGCAATACCTAATTTTGATGCAATATGAGTAGCACGTTTTCCACCTCCATGCACCAAGATTTTTTTTCCTTCTAGATTAGAAAATAATTTTAGAAAAGCATTTAAAGAAATTTCATTTTCTATAATGTTTCCTCCAATTTTTATGATTGATAGTTTTTCCATTGTTCGCTGTTCGCTGTTCGCTGTTCGCTGTTCGCTTTTTGCTGTTCGCGGTTAATGGCTAAAAGTTAAATGCTAAAAGCCAATTATAAATCCTCTAATATTTTTTTAAGTACCAATTGTGCTGCATAAGTTCTATTATTTGCTTGCTGAATAACTAAAGAACTCTCAGAATCTAAAACAGCATCTTCTACCACAACATTTCTTCTTACAGGCAAACAGTGCATAAATTTTGCGTTTCCTAATTTCTCTTTTGTAATCATCCAATTAGGATCTGTATTTAGCACTTTTCCATAATCGTCATAAGAACTCCAGTTTTTAGTATACACAAAATCGGCATCTTTAAAAGCTTCCTCTTGATTGTGATAAATTGGAATATTCTTAGTGATTTCTGGACTCAAATTATATCCTTCTGGATTTGTAATCACAAAATCAACATCCATTTTCTGCATTGCTTGGGTAAAACTATTAGCAACAGCATGTGGTAATGATTTGATGTGTGGTGCCCAACTTAAAACTACTTTCGGTTTCTTTTTTGTTGCGTTTTCAGAAATGGTAATAGCATCTGTTAAACCTTGTAAAGGATGCCCAGTAGCACTTTCCATACTTACTATGGGCACAGAAGCAAATTCTACAAAAGAGGATAATACTTGTTCAGATTCGTCTTTTTCCTTGTCAGTTAAACTAGGAAAAGCTCTTACAGCAATCACGTCACAATATTGAGAAACTACTTGAGCAGCTTCTTTAATATGCTCAGCTGTATTTCCATTCATTACAGTTCCATCACCAAATTCAATTCCCCAAGCATCTCCTGAAACATTCATTACTATTGGGTCCATCCCTAAATTTAAAGCCGCTTTTTGAGTGCTTAAACGCGTACGTAAACTAGAGTTAAAAAATAACAGCCCTAAAGTTTTATTTTGTCCTAAATATTTATTTGCTAGTGGGTTTACTTTAATTTCTTTGGCTTCTTCAATCCAAGAATTAATATTATCAATGTCGTTTATGGATGTGTAATTTTTCATACTTTATATTTTTGACAAGGGATTTAAACCCCTTGCTATTCAATTATTTTATTTTTGTAAAAGGCACAATATTATCAAATGCATTTGTAATAAAATTATCTTCTAAACCATTTACAATCCAAGTTTCTATATTTGCATTTTTTGCTAATGAAGCTGCTTCAATTTTCGATTGCATTCCTCCAGTTCCATGGGTAGATTTAGAGCTTACAACTTCTTGTTGTAAAACACCTAAATCCATTACTTCTTCAATAGTTTTTGGTTTTTTATTTTTAATAGATTCCTTTGT
Source organism: Polaribacter sp. R77954 (assembly GCF_044595335.1). Taxonomy (GTDB): domain Bacteria; phylum Bacteroidota; class Bacteroidia; order Flavobacteriales; family Flavobacteriaceae; genus Polaribacter. Next base: position 690,305 of record NZ_CP138992.1, on the reverse strand, counting down.
ATAAATACCATTTGTATTTGTGGCAATAATTAGCAAATCCACATCTAATAAGGAAGCTGTTAAAGCAGCCAATTTATCATTATCTCCAAATTGAATTTCATCTGTAGCAACAGTATCATTTTCATTAATAATAGGTATATAATTATTATTTACCAAAACATTAATGGTATTAACAATATTGATTTTGCTTTGTTGTTTTTCAAAATCGGAATAGGAGAGAAGACATTGAGAACTCAATAAACCATATTCTCTAAAAATTTCTTGATAAATACGGATTAAATGAGGCTGCCCAATAGAAGCCAATGCTTGTTTTACAAAAACATCTTCTTGTTTGCTTTCTAGTTTTACAAACTGTTTTGCAACAGCAATTGCACCAGAACTAACAATAATAAACTCACAAGTATCTTTGAGTTTTGCAATTTGATTCGCAATATCCTCAATTTTTCCTCTAGAGATATTATTGGTTTCTTTCGTTAATGTGTTCGAACCAATTTTTAGTAAAATTCGCTTCTTTTTATTCATTTAATTCAGAATTTTTACCCTGTTTTTATTCATTCCAACAACCAACAACCAACAACTACCTCCTAACCTGTCCATTTCCATGCACATACCATTTATTGGTAACCAAATGTTGTAAACCAATTGGTCCACGTTGATGTAATTTGTCTGTGCTAATTGCCAATTCTCCACCTAAGCCCAATTGACCTCCATCTGTAAAACGAGTTGATGCATTGTGATATACAGCCGCAGTATCTACATTTTCCATAAATGTTTTTGCGACTTCATCATTTTTTGTGATAATTACAGAAGAATGACCACCAGAATATTTGTTGATTTTAGCAATTGCATTTTCAGTATTATCTATTTTACCAATCAATATTTTATAATCTAGAAATTCTTCATACCAAATTTCGTCTGATGAAAAGTTTTTAGCTTTTAGAACTTCGATATTTAAATCGGTCAATTTTTTGATTAACACATTTACAAAATCTATTCTATTTGGCAGATTTTCATCAATCAAAATTTTATCTACAGCATTACAAGCCGAAATTTTAGATTTTCCGTTGATGATAATATCAAGTGCTATATTTGTATCAGCATCTTGATGAACAAACACAAAATTATTTCCTCGTCCGCTAATAATTACAGGACAAGTTGCATGTTTTTTAACAAATGCGATTAAACGTTCTCCACCTCTTGGCACAATTAAATCTACTTTTTGCGTTGGTTTTTCTAAAAATGCTTGCGTTTCAGTTCTGTTGAATTGCAAATATTCCACCCAATCAGTTGAAGCATTATGTTGTTTTAACGCTTTATGCCACAATTCAACAATCTTTAAATTAGAATTTAGAGACTCTTTACCACCTTTTAAAAGAATTTTATTACCTGATTTAAAGGCAATTCCTGCAGCTTCTACAGTTACATCTGGTCTAGATTCATAGATGATAAGCACTGTGCCAAAAGAAGCAGTTTTATTGTAGACTTGCATTCCGTTTTCGTGCTGAAAACTAAAACGTTCCACACCAACAGGATCATCTTGAGAAGCCAAATGTTTTGCAGCAGCAATCATTTCATCAACTTTGGCATCATTTACTTTTAAACGATCAAACATCGAAATATCATCGCCTTTATAAGCATCACAATCATTTTTATTGATGTTGATAATATCAGCTCTATATTCATCTAAAAGCTTTGCCATGGTTAGCAAAACGTTATTTCTAGTTTCTATGGATAATAAAGTATTCATATGGAGTTTCTAATGCTTTAAAGCGTCAATTAATGCTTCAAAAAATTGATTGATGTGTTCTTTTTTGACTGTTAAAGGAGGTAAAATTCGCAATAACTTTTTATTCATTGCACCACCTGTAAAAATGTGGTAATCATAAATGAGTTTTTTACGTAAGTCACCCACTTCAAAATCGAACTCTAAACCAAGCATCAATCCTCTTCCCTTAATGTTTTTGATTTGAGGAATTGTTTTTGCAATTTTAATAAAGTATTCAGAAATTTCATTGGTATTAGCTATTAAATTTTCTTCTTCAATTGCATTCAATACAGATAAACCAGCAGCACAAGCCAAATGATTACCACCAAAAGTTGTACCTAACATCCCATATTTTGCTTTGATGTTTGGATGAATCAAAATACCACCAATAGGAAAACCATTACCCATTCCTTTAGCAATAGAAATAATATCTGGAGTTACTTTATAATGTTGAAATGCAAAGAATTTTCCTGAACGACCATAACCAGACTGCACTTCATCAGCAATAAACATGGTGTTATTTGCCTTACAAAGGATATCAACTTGCTCAAAAAAGTTAGCAGTTGCTTGGTCTAAACCACCAACACCCTGAATAAATTCTACAATTACAGCGCAAACATCACCTTTTTCGATTTCGGTTTTTACCCCATTAATATCATTTAAATCTAAAAACGTAACTTTTTGTTGCGCGTTAATTGGTGCAACTACTTTTGGATTGTCAGTTGCAGCTACTGCAGCAGAAGTTCGTCCATGAAAACCATTTGTAAAAGCAATTACTCTTGATTTTTCGGTTTGAAATGAAGCTAATTTTAAGGCATTTTCGTTTGCTTCTGCACCAGAATTACATAGAAACAATTCATAGTTTTTACAACCAGAAAGCGTTTCAATTTTATCTGCTAATTGCTTTTGCAACGGATTTTGAATGGCATTAGAATAAAACCCCAACGAAGCTACTTGATTTGTTATAGCCTCTACATATTTTGGATGTGCATGACCAATAGAAATTACGGCATGGCCACCATATAAATCTAAATATTCAGTTTCATTTTCATCATACACATAGACTCCTTTTGCTTTAACAGGAGTAACATCATACAAAGGATATACATTAAACAGTGGCATATTATTAATTTTTATTTGATAATTTTCTTATTAAGCAAGTGAATAAATCACCTTGGATTATTTTGTTTTTATTTGGTTGATTTTTTCAAAAGAAGCGTTAATTCCTTTAATTAAAGAAGAACTTAAACCTTGATGTTCCATTTCATTTAAACCCTCTATTGTACAACCACTTGGTGTAGTAACTCGATCTATTTCTGCTTCTGGATGATTGCCAGATTTCTTTAACAAAGTAGCTGCGCCAAAACAGGTTTGCATTGCCAATTCGTGTGCTTCTGCAGCTTCAAAACCTAACTGAATAGCACCTTGAGTAGTCGCTCTAATCAAACGCATCCAAAAGGCAATTCCACTAGCACAAATTACAGTAGCAGCTTGTAATTGTTCTTCAGGTATTTCCATAGAAACGCCTAAACTATCAAATATGTTTTTTGCCAGCTCAATTTGAGTTTTCCCTTTTTCATTGGTTGAAAGGCAGGTCATAGATTGACGCACTGAAGCAGCTGTATTTGGCATTGCCCTAACAATAGCATGTTTTGCACCAATTGTGTTTTCTATTTTTCCTATAGAGTATCCTGTAGCAACAGAAATGACCAATTGTGTTTTTTTTAGTGCATATTTTACACTCTCTAAAATTTTACTAAGGTGTTTTGGTTGTACAGCAAATATTATAATATCTGAATTTTCTATGGCTAATCCATTATCTGAGGTAAGTACAACTTCTTTATTTCTTTTAAATACATCTAAAGAAGCTGTATTTCTTTTAGTTAAATATAAAGAGCTTACTACTTTTTTGGAAAGCAAACCTTTTGCTATGGATTGCCCTAAACTACCTGTTCCTATTATAGCTACTTTCATCTTTTTAGTTTTAAAGTTTCAAAGTTTGAATGTTTCAAAAGTTAAAACTGTTAATAGTTAGATACTGAAACAAGTTCAGTATTTTAAGCCTTTGTAAGGCTTAAAAATAATTCGCTTTTAAATTTAATCCTAAACTTTCTTCAAAATCAAACATTAAATTCATATTCTGAATGGCCTGACCAGAAGCACCTTTTAATAAATTATCAATAGTGCTTGTTATTAACAATTTATCTCCGTGTTTTTCTAATTGTACCAAACACTTATTTGTATTTACTACTTGTTTCATGTGTATGGGTTCATTAGCAACAAATGTAAAAGCAGCATCTTTATAATAGTTTTGGTAGATTTGTTTGGCATCATCTAAAGAACCACTAAACTTTGTATAAATTGTTGCAAAAATACCTCTAGAGAAATTCCCTCTGTTTGGCATAAAGTTAATTTCAGAATTAAAATTAGCTTGTAATTGCCTTACAGTTTGATTGATTTCACCTAAATGTTGATGATTAAAAGCTTTATAATGCGAAAAATTATTATCTCTCCACGTAAAATGTGTGGTTTTTGATAATGATGTTCCTGCACCTGTTGCACCTGTTACTGCATTAATATGAACATCATTCTTTAATAAACCATTTGCTGCTAAAGGTAAAATAGCTAATTGTAAAGCGGTTGCAAAACAACCCGGATTTGCAATATATTTAGCCGTTTTAATGGCCTCTTTTTGTAATTCTGGTAAACCATATACAAATTCTTTACCTTCAAAATTTTTATTAGTAATTAGCCTAAAATCATTACTTAAATCTATGATTTTTGTAGTTGATGAAAAACTGTTTTTTTCTAAAAAGGCAGAAGAATTTCCATGACCTAAACACAAAAACAAGACATCAACATCAGCATTTATTGCTTGTGTAAACTCAATTTCTGTAGAACCAATTAAATCTTGATGCACTTTATACAATTTGTTACCTGCATTAGACGTGCTATACACAAAATTGATATTTGTTTTTGGGTGACTTAATAACAATCGAATTAATTCTCCTGCTGTATAACCTGCACCACCAATAATTCCTACTTGTAAATTTTTCATTCTAATATTTTTATCCTGAAAGGTCTTTGAGTCCTTGTAGGTTTTAAGTTGATACCTACAAGGTTTTTAAAATCTTGCAGGAATTTTATTTATTTAATCGTGTAAATGTCTTGGACAGAATTTTTCAGTTACACAATTAAACAAATTAACAGTTAAACTATTTTTTATTTACTTGCTGATATATTTTATTCTGATTGCCTAAAATCTTTATAAAACCTTTTGCATCATCTGCGGTCCAAGCTTTATTTTCTTCTCCATAAGTACTAAATGCGCTAGACATTAAATCGTGGTCTGAAACAATTCCATCCAAAGAAAAATGATACGGTTTTAAAGTAACAACAACATTACCAGAAACCATTTTTTGTGAACTCTGTAAAAAAGCTTCAGTATCTCTCATTACAGGATCTAGATATTGCCCTTCGTGCAAATGCATTCCGTAAAAACTAGACAAATATTCTTTGTGCTGTAATTGCCATTTTGTTAAAGTATGTTTTTCTAATAAATGATGTGCTTTTACTGTAATTAAAGCAGCAGCAGCTTCAAAACCAACTCTACCTTTTGTGCCCACAATAGTGTCTCCCACATGAATATCTCTACCAATTGCGTATTGAGAAGCGATATTATTAAGCTTTTCAATATTTACTTCTGGTGTGTTTTCTTCCCCATTTAATGCTATAAATTCACCATTTTTAAACGTAAGTGCAACTTTTTCTTCACCATCTTTTTCTAACTGTGAAGGATAAGCCTCATTTGGTAAAGGTTTTTCTGATTTTAAAGTTTCTACACCACCAACACTTGTTCCCCAAAGTCCTTTATTTACAGAATACTTAGACTTTTCCCAATTCATATCTATTCCTTCAGATTTTAGATAATCAATTTCTTCTTGTCTTGTTAATTTTTGATCTCTAATTGGCGTAATAATTTTAATATTTGGTGCCAATGTTTGAAAAATCATATCAAAACGAACTTGATCATTTCCTGCACCTGTACTTCCATGAGCAATATATTCTGCATCAATACTTTTTGCATATTCTATGATTTCTATAGCTTGAATAATTCTTTCTGCACTTACAGATAAAGGATAAGTAGCGTTTTTTAATACGTTACCAAAAATTAAATACTTTACTACTTTATTATAAAAAGTAGCAACAGCATCTATATTTTTATAGGTAGTAACCCCCATTTTATAAGCATTACTTTCTATGTGTTTTACTTCGGTTTCTGTAAAGCCACCTGTATTTACACTTACAGCATGTACTTCGTAATCTTTTGATAAACTTACTGCGCAATAAGAAGTATCTAAACCTCCACTATATGCAATTACTAATTTTTTCATGATATTATTTTTTATCTTTTTTTAAGAATAAGTTTTGTCTGAATTTTTTTATTCGTTCAAATCGGCTTTCTTTCAAAGCCTCAGTTTCTTCTTTATTTTGTTTTTTTGGATCAAATAGCATTCCTGTACACAAACACATTTTACGTTCTGTTCTTGTTAAAACATCAAAATTTCGGCAAGTTTGGCAACCATCCCAAAAACTTTGATCGTCTGTTAATTCTGAAAATGTAACAGGTTTATACCCTAAATCGCTATTTAGTTTCATAACCGCTAGTCCTGTTGTAATACTAAACACTTTAGCATCAGGGAATTTGGTTCTAGAGTGTTTGAAGATAACTTCTTTAATTTTTTTTGCAAGTCCTAGATTTCTAAAATCAGGATGTACAATTAGGCCAGAATTTGCCACAAATTTTCCATGACCCCACTGTTCTATATAGCAAAAACCAGCAAATTTATCGCCTTCTAAGGCAATAACTGCATTACCATTTTCCATTTTAGAAGCAACATATTCAGGTTTTCTTTTAGCAATACCTGTACCTCTAACTTGTGCAGCTTCTGCAATTGTATCGCAGATAATCTGAGCGTAAATAGTATGTGATTTGTTTGCAATTACAATTTCCATTGCATTGTGTTTTTTATTTTGATAAAGTTCTTTTGTTTGTTGTTGATATAGAATTGGACGCACCTAAATTCTGAAAATAATAATTACCCCAAAGGGCGAATAGGAAACCTACGTCGCATATTATTATTAGTTAAAATAACTGGTAATTTGTAATAAGATGTTTTAGAAAGATTCACGATAATAAATAAAAAGGTTGAGTACTTAAATATGTTGATAGTTTGCTAAATGAAATTTTTAGCGGCGAACGCAGCGAAAGCGTAAGCTGGGTGCTGTTGAAGTACATATTTTATTTATTCTTGTAGTAATCATTGGTGTAAAAGTATATATTTTTTCTTTTTTGATACCACAATAGTAAAGATTTTTGTCAATTTTTATTAAATATTAACCAATTTATAATTTTAGTTAAGATTTTAATATTTAAAAACTATGAATTTCTAGAATTAATGATTTTTTAATTACAGTTTATAACTATGGTTTTTTTAGAATTTAGCTCTAAAAATAAAAGTTTGATCATTAAAATTACAATTCGGTCTTAAAAAATTACAACTCGGTAGGGTTTACTTTTAAAAACTGTGGTTCAGTTGCATATTTGTACCATAATTAATCACTAACACATAAAAACAATTTATTATGAAATTTCTTTTAACCTTATTATTTTCAGCAACATTATTTATTTCAAACAAAATAAATGCGCAAGACAAAGTTAACATTACTGCAACTGTAATTAATATAACCTCTAATGATGGCAAAGTTGGTTTTGCTTTATACAGTAAAGATAATTTTATGCAAACACCTGTTCAAGGCACAAATGGTAAAATTGTAGATGGAAAAAGTACAGTAACTTTTAAAGATGTGGCTCCAGGAGAATATGCAATTGTTTGTTATCATGATAAAAATAATAACGATAAGATGGATTTTTCTGCCCAAAGAATGCCTCTAGAAGATTATGGAGCCTCTAATAATTATATGGCTTTTGCACCACCAACATTTGACAATGCAAAGTTTGTAGTTTCTGATAAAAATGTATCTTTAGATATCAAATTTTAATTAATATTTATTTAAAGAAATATGAATTCTGAAAGCAGATCATTAAAAGAAAGTCTTAAAGACGGCATTGTTGTAAGTTTAAAAATAACATTAATCTTTGCAGTTTTTTTTACAACTATTAATCAGAATTATTCGATTAAATCAATTGGTTATACACTATTAATATCTGCTATGTATTCATTTGGTTTAGGTTTTGCACAGGGGTTTATTAATGATGTTTTAAGCAAAAAGTGGGATTGGGTTACCCATACCAATACAAGGGTTTGGGTGGGTATTATATCTACAATCGTATATACAGTTCCTGTTGTTTTATTGATAAACTACATCAATTTTGTGATAATTTCTGGCAGTAATCCTAAGTATTTTTTTACGGGTAATTTTCTTTGGCAACATATTTTTTATATTATTCTTTCATTTGGTGTTTCAGCATTTTTACATGCTAGAGGATTTATGATTGGCTGGAAAAAATCTGTAAAACAAGAAACCACTAAACAACAGATTGTAGCAAAAACAGAAACTGCAAAATTCGAATCTTTAAAAAATCAATTAGACCCGCATTTTTTATTCAATAGTTTAAATGTATTAACGAGTTTAATTGGCGAGAATCCTAACCAGGCAGAAAAGTTTACCACAAAATTATCTAAAGTTTACAGATATGTTTTAGAGCAAAGAAATAAAGATTTAGTGCCTATTCAAGAAGAATTAAAGTTTGCAAAAACCTATATGGAACTGTTAGCAATGCGTTTTGAAGATGCTGTAGAATTTAATATTCCGAATGAAATAGAGAACAACGAATTAAAAATTGTACCACTTTCTTTACAATTATTGTTAGAAAATGCAGTAAAACACAATGTGGTTTCATCTTCTAAACCATTAGTAATCTCAATTTATGAAGAGCAAAATCATTTAATTATTGAAAATAACATCAATCCAAAAGAAGCCATTGGTAAAAGTACAAAAGTAGGTTTACAGAATATTGCTGATAGATATGGATTAATAACAGACAGATCTGTTAAAATAGAAAATAACAACACAACTTTTAAGGTGAGTTTACCTCTCCTTTATAAAATGAACGACATTATGTACACAGAAAATTTAGAAAATAGCAAATATGTAAAAGCCGTAGAAAAGGTAGAAAGACTAAAAGAATTTTATCAAAATTTGGCTTCTTATTGTTTGGTAATTCCCTTTTTAATATTTATCAATTTAAGATTTTCTCCAGGATTTCAATGGTTTTGGTTTCCAATATTTGGTTGGGGAATAGGCCTAACATTCCATTTTTTAGAAGTAAACAATTACAATGTTTTATTAGGTAAAAATTGGGAAGACAAAAAGATTAAAGAGTTAATGGAAAAAGAAAATACACAAAAAAGATTACGATAATGAGACAGCGATTTACAGAAGAACAGCTATATATTTTAGCACGTAAAAGAGTAGAAAAAATTAGTAAATTTTACAAGCATTTGGCAACTTACCTAATTATAAATGTATTTTTAAGTGCTATTTTTATAGCAGGTGATATTAATGATGGTGAAACTTTTAATGAGGCTTTTTGGAATTATCACAATTATAAAATTTGGTTGTATTGGGGTATAGGAATCTTGTTTCAAGCCATAAGTACTTTCGGTTTGCCTATGTTTTTAAGCAAAGATTGGGAAGAAAGAAAAATTAATGAGTATTTAAAACAAGAAAAAACAAGGTAATGGAAAAAGACTTTACAAGAGAACAACGTTTTTTAAAAGCGCAAAAACAAGTAGAAGAAATAAAAGGTTTTTATATTCACTTAACTGTGTATTGTTTGGTAATTCCTTTTATTATTTTTATCAATTTAAAATTTGTACCACATTTTCATTGGTTTTGGTTCTCGGTTTTAGGTTGGGGTTTTGGGTTGTTTTTTCACTGGTTAAATACTTTCGGATTTAATTTATTAGGATTTGGAAAAAACTGGGAAGACCGAAAAATTAAAGAGTTTATGAATGACAATAATTAACAAAATGCAGTCAAATTACATAAAATATCAAATGCGCTTAAAGGCAACACAAAAAGTAAAAGATATTAAAGGTTTTTACACACATTGTATCGCATCTTTTTTAATATTGCCTTTTTTAGTGTTTATCAACCTACAAACAGTCCCACAATTCCATTGGTTTTGGTATGCTATTATGGCTTGGTGCATTGGTTTAATTATTCATTGGATTAATGTTTTTGCATTCTCTAAAATGGATTTTAAGAAAGAGTGGAAAGATAAAAAGGTTCAAGAAATTTTTTTGGGAGATCGTAAAGAAGTTAAATCAGAACAAGAATCTAAATTTATTCAAGAACAATATTATTTAAAAGCAAAAAAAGCAACCGAAGAAATTAAAGGGTTTTATATACATTTAATTGTTCATGTACTCTCTTTTCCTCTAATCGTTTTTGTCAATTTAAATTTCGTGCCAAGTTTTCATTTTTTCTGGTTTGCTTTAGGTGGAATGTTGATTTCTTTATTTTTTCATTGGTTGGGTGTTTTTGGTTTTGAGTTTTTAGGATTAGGTGAAAATTGGGAAGAAAGAAAAATAAATAAATTTATAAACAGTAATACAATTTAAAACAATGCAACAAGATTTTACAGAAGGACAAAATTATATAAGGGCTAAAAAAAGGGTAAAAGAAATTAAAGGATTTTACATTCATTTAATAGTTTATGTTTTGGTAAATCTTTTTTTAAGCGGAATTATAGTGTACGGATTAATGAAAAGTGGAGATACATTTAAAGAAGCACTTACCAACTTTGGTACATATTCTACAGCATTCTTTTGGGGTATAGGAATGTTTTTTCATTGGTTAGGGGTTTTCGGATTCAAATCTTTAGGTTTTGGTAAAGATTGGGAAGACAGAAAAATTCAAGAATTGATGGAAAAGGATAAAAAGCATAAGCGCTTAGAATAAACGATAAATTTTAGATTAAAGAAAATATTTTTTTACTAATGTAAAAGCTTTTTTAACTTACCAACAACCAACAACTAAAAATAACCAAAATGAATGTATTAATCATAGAAGACGAAAAACCAGCAGCAAGAAGATTAAACAGAATGTTGGCAGCTTTAGATATTGAGGTACAACAAATGTTACATTCTGTTGAAGAATCTTTAAATTGGTTACAAAACAATACACACCCTGATTTGATTTTTCTGGATATTCAATTATCTGATGGATTGTCTTTCGAAATTTTTGAAGAAATTGAAGTAAAGTCAGCTATTATTTTTACGACTGCTTATGATGAATATGCCTTAAAAGCGTTTAAACTAAATTCTATAGATTATTTATTAAAACCAATAGATGATGATGAGTTAGAAGCTGCTGTAAATCAGTTCAGGCAACAACAACCACAGCAGTCTGATGTTCAAGTAAATTTAGATGATATCAGAAAATTATTGATAAATCCAGTAGATCGTAAATTTAAAAAACGATTAACCATTAAAGTTGGGCAACATATAAAAATCATTCATATTAATGAAGTAGAATGTTTTTATAGTGAGAATAAATCTACCTACATCCACACTAAAGAACATAGAAATTTTTTGCTAGATAATTCTTTAGAGAATTGGCAAGATCAGCTAGATCCAGAACAATTTTTTAGAGTAAATAGAACTTTTATTGTTCATATCAATGCCATAAAAGATATTGTAGCCTATTCTAATTCTCGTTTAAAACTTATTTTAAATTCATACAAAGAAACCGAAATAATTGTAAGTAGAGATCGTGTAAAAGATTTTAAGAATTGGATAGACTAATAAATGTAATCAGTTTTTTGTATTCTTTTATCAATATTTATCCCATTAAAATTTTAATCAATAAGAAAATATTTTGATTTTCAAATGGGTAAAAGAAATTAAACATTAATCATCTTCTAAGAATATTTTAATATCACTTAAGTAATTTCTTACGAACCTCATTTTTATTAGAAAAATATATTTCATAATATTGCATATTGTATACAATGTGCAATATTATGATTGAAAGATACTCACTCAAATCACAAATTATAAATACAATTTGGCAATTAATACTTAAAGGAGACATTAAACCCAATGAACCTTTAAGAGAAATACACTTAGCCAAACAACTAAACATAAGCAGAACTCCTTTAAGAGAAGCTTTACAAAAACTAGAATGGCAAAATATTGTAAAGTCAGAGCCAGGTAAAGGGTTTCGCTTGTCAGGGTTTTCGGTACAAGAAGTTAGAGAAATTTATCCTCTTAGAGCAAAATTAGAATCTTATGCTTTAGAATTATCTGGTATTCCTTCTGATAAAAATATACAAAAATTAGTTCATTTAAATGAGCAAATGTTAGCTGCAACTTCACCAAAATTAGTTATAGAATTAGATGAGCAATGGCATAACTTGTTAATAGCCAACTGTAAAAACAGAATATTGTTAGATATGATAAGCATGTTACACAAACAATCTAAACGTTATGAGTATGCTTATATGAATATGAAAAATAAAGTAGAAGTATCAACAGATCAGCATTTACAAATAATAAAATTTTTACAAAAAGGAAATTTAAAAAAAGCCGCAAAACTTTTTGCAAAAAACAATGCTGTAGGTATAGAAACTTTGGTAAGCTGGTTAGAATCTAAAAATGAAAAAAATAAACAATAAATAATACTATGAAAAAAATAATATTTGCTTTTACAATTTTACTTTTTTTTGGCTGTAAAACATCTAAAGAAATTAAAAAACCTGTTTTTACAGAACTTACTAATTTAATTGATAAATACGCTTCTGAAACACTTCAAAAAAACAACATTAATAGTTTAGCGATTGCTGTTTATAAAAACGATAATTTTTATCATAATTATTATGGAGAAATTGATAAAAATGCTGGTAATAAGCCTAATGACAGTACTTTGTTTGAAATTGCATCTATCTCAAAAGTTTTTTTAGGTTCTCTTGTTGCAAAGGCAGTTTTAGAATATAAACTTACATTAAATGATGATATTAGAATGTATTTAAAGGGGGATTATGCTAATTTAGAATTTGAAGGAACACCAATTACTATAAAAAACTTGTTAACTCATACTTTGGGTTTTAAAAACAAAAATCCTAAAGGTTTAGTAGAGTTCAATAAAAAAGTTAAAAGTGGTTATTATGAAAAAAATAATGAACCTTATAATTATAATATAAATGATTTTTTAAATGAATTAAAAAACAGTAAACTGAACAAAAAACCAGGAACTTTTTACCAATACAATTCTGTTGGACCAGAATTATTAGCCTATATCTTAGAACAAGTTTATAACAAATCTTATAAGTCCTTATTAAAAAAGTTTTTTATAAAATTAGAAATGAATAATACTTATTTAAACGATTATTCAAAAATTAGAAATCGCATTGCAAATGGTTATAAAGGAGATACGCTAATGCCCTTAGAAAGAAATCCATTATTGGGTGGTACAGCAGGTATAGTTACAACTTTGCCAGATTTATCTAAGTTTATGAAATTTCAATTAAAAAGTAAAAATTCTTTAATAAAAGAATCAACAACAAAATTATTTGACAATAATGATGGTGATGAATTAGGCTATCTTTGGGAAGTGGGTGAGGCTAAAGAAGAAGGCTTTTATTATCTTAAAAGTGGTACTTCTAAAGGTATACAGAGTGTGATTTTAATTTGTCCTGATACAAATTATGGGTTTATTTTAATAGCCAATAATACTTCAGACAAAGCTTTTAATAACTGGGTTAATCTTTACTATAGCATAGAAAATAATTTAATAAAATATCCAAAAATGAATTTAGTAGCTTTATTAGAAAAAGATTTACTTTCTAATACAGATAAAGCTATAAAAAAATATAAAAAACTAATTGTAGAAGAAAACGCTTATTATACAAATGCAACAGATTTAAATAACTTAGGATATAAGCTTTTAAACGCAGAAAAAAACAAAGAAGCAATAAGCATTTTTAAATTATTAGTTTTAGAGTTTTCTGATAATTATAATGCATATGATAGTTTAGGAGAAGCGTATTTTAAAAATAAAGATTATAAAAAAGCATTATTAAACTACAATAAATCTTTAGAATTATACCCAAATAATTCAAATGCAAAAAAATATATCAACAAAATAAATAAAATAGAAGGATAAATACGCAAAACTATGTTCAACAAAACACATTTTTTATTTTCCAACTATTAAACTTTACCTATTTTTATGGTTTTAGTCTGAATACCTTTCAGGTTTGTTAAATTATTTTAAATGAGTCAACAAGAAGAATTCTTCCAATATATTTCTGATGGTTACCAAACCAAAGGCGATGCTATAGAATTAGGTGCAGCCATGTTAGGTGAAAAAACCATTACCAATGCCTTGGTTAAAGTGCCTTTAAAAACTTTAAATAGGCATGGTTTAATAGCAGGAGCCACAGGAACTGGAAAAACAAAAACATTACAAGTTTTAGCAGAAAATTTATCAGAAAAAGGAATTCCTGTTTTGTTAATGGACATTAAAGGAGATCTTTCTGGTTTGGCAAAAGCAAGTCCTGGACATCCAAAAATAGATGAACGTCACCAAAAAATTGGCTTTCCTTTCGAAGCAAAAAAATTTCCTATTGAGGTTTTAACTATTTCTGAACAAGATGGTACTCGTTTACGTGCAACTATTTCTGAATTTGGACCAGTTTTATTATCTAGAATTTTAGATCTTACAGAAACACAAAGTGGCATTGTAGCCATAATTTTTAAATATTGTGATGATCATAAGTTACCATTATTAGACATTAAAGATTTTAAAAAAATTTTACAATATGTTACCAATGAAGGTAAAGAAGAAATTAAAGCAGAATATGGGCGAATTTCTACAGCATCTACAGGGGCTATTTTGCGCAAAATTATTGAAATAGAACAACAAGGTGGTGATTTATTTTTTGGCGAAAAATCTTTTGATGTAGAAGATTTAACTAGAGTTGATGAAAATGGTAGAGGTATTATTTCTGTATTGCGTTTAACGGATATTCAAGACAAGCCAAAGTTATTTTCAACATTTATGTTGCAATTATTAGCAGAAGTGTATGAAACGTTTCCAGAACAAGGAGATTCTGAAAGACCAGAATTGATTATTTTTATAGACGAAGCTCATTTGGTTTTTGACCAAGCCTCTAAAGCATTATTAAATCAGATAGAGAGTATTGTAAAACTAATTCGTTCTAAAGGTATTGGTTTGTATTTTGTAACGCAAAACCCTAAAGATGTTCCAGAAGATATTTTAGCCCAGTTGGGTTTAAAAGTACAACATGCTTTAAGAGCTTTTACAGCTAAAGATAGAAAGGCCATTAAATTGGCTGCAGAAAATTATCCAGATTCCGAATATTATGATACGAAAGAAGTATTAACTCAATTAGGAATTGGAGAAGCATTTGTATCTGTATTAAATGAAAAAGGAATACCAACACCATTAGCAAGAACCATGTTGCGTGCGCCAATGAGTAGAATGGATGTTTTAACAGATAAAGAGCTGAAAAATGTTATTAATAACTCTCGTTTATTTTACAAATACAACGAAAATTTAGACAGAGAAAGCGCCTACGAATTGTTGAATTCTAAAATACAAAAAATCAATTTAGCTGAAGAAAAAGCTATTCAAGATGCTAAAAACAAAAAAGAAAAAGAACGTTTAGCTAAAGAAAAAGAAAAGGAATCTAGAAGAAGAACATCATCAAGAAGCAGAAGTACCAGACAAGATCCTTTAGTAAAAGTATTAACTAGTGCCACTTTTATTAGAGCTGTTTTCGGAATTTTAAAAAAAGTAATCAAATAACAAAATCAAAAAACAAACGTTTTAACGTTTATAAATCAATTTATAATGATCAAAAAACATTTCCTATCCTTATTAATAATTTCACTTTTAATCATTGGCTGTAGCAATAGCGATCAATTTATTATCGAAAAAGGTAAAGTGGGTAAACTTACTCAACATACAACTGTTAAAGACTTAGAGCAAATTTTTAAAAACGATTCTATTGTTAAAAATTTAAGCGAAGGTGCTTTGGGTGATAATTATTTTCAAGATGATGATGAATACTTGATTTTTGAAAAAGGAGGGAAGCACTTATTAACCATTGTACCTAAAGAACAATTAGATTCTACGTCAACCATAAAAAGTATAGAAATTCACGACAAGCGTTTTAAAACAAAAGAAGGCATCAATCTAAACTCTAGTTTTTCCGAAATTAATGCTAACAATCGATTAAGACCAGAATCTACTTTAAAATCGGTTACCTTGTTTGTAGATGAATTGAATGCAACAATGGCTATTGATAAAAGCGAATTGGGGTTAAGTAATTATAGTTCGCAAAAGGTTTCTTTAGAACAAATTCCAGACTTAGCAAAAATAAAATCTTTTGTAGTTTGGTTTAACTAGGGCCAAACTTGTTTTAGTATCTTTTATAGTTTTAAAACTATATTTGGTATTTAAAATACTAGCATATGAATAAAAAATATACCGTTCAAAAATCACCTTTTGTTGTGCCAACTTTAGATGGTAAACTCATAGAAGAGCATTTTGGTAAGGCAACAAATAATGAGTCTGGTATTAGTATTGCACACATGGTTGCACCACCAAAATGGAAAGAACCTTTTCAAACTCCTGAATTTGATGAGTACACCTATATTATAAAAGGTAGAAAACAATTTATTATAGGTGAAGATGTAGTTGTTTTAGAAGCTGGGCAATCTATTAAAATAGATAAAAATGTGCGTGTACAATATTCCAATCCTTTTGATGTGGAGTGTGAGTATTTAGCAATATGTTTACCCGCTTTTTCTATAGATTTGGTACATAGAGAAGATTAATCTAAAAGTAAATGGATTAATTTTATTTTTGATAGGGACAGTTTTGTTGTAAAATAAAATTTAAATTGCATTATGAAAAAAAATGTAATTCCGCCAAAAACCATAAGACAAGTATTTGTACTCTTACTAATTTTAGCATTTGCCTTTCTTATCTTTAGAGAGTTAATGCCTTATTTATCGGGTCTTTTAGGTGCAATAACCATTTACGTTTTGTTAAGAAAGTGGATGGTTTTTTTGGTTAAAAAGAATTGGAATCCTCATTTTGCAGCTATATTTTTAATGTTGTTTTCTTTTATCTGTATTTTATTACCAGTTGCAGGAATTTTATTCATGTTAGGAGACAAAGTGGGTGAAGCTGTTGAAAATTCAGAAAAAATTGCAAAAGTAGTAGAGCAGAAGTTAGCTTTAATTGAAAGCGAATATGGTTTTGATTTAAGTTCAAGAATAAACACTTCAGAAGTGTCAACATGGATTTCTGAAAACTTAGAAAACTTTGCTGGTAGTACTTTCGATATTTTTTTAGCCATTGGTTTAATGTATTTTGTATTGTACTACATGTTAACAAATAGGCAAGAGTTAAGGCATTCTTTGTACGAATATATACCAATAAGTAAAAAAAATTTGAAAGTAATTGGTAAAGAAGCTCAAGCTATGGTACGTTCTAACGCTATTGGTATTCCACTAGTGGCTATTGCACAAGGAATTATTGCTGTAATTGGGTTTTTAATTTTTGGTGTAAAAGATCCTTTTTTCTGGTTTGTTGTGGTTACTGTAGGTTCTATGATTCCTTTTATAGGTACTTTAATTGGTATTCTTCCTGTTTTTGTGTTAACGATGTCTTATGGAAATACTTTTGAAGCATGGGGAATTTTAATATACGGTTTGGTAGTTGTAGGTTCTACAGATAATGTTATTAGGCTTTTTGTATTAAAAAAATTAGACAATGTGCATCCATTAATCACATTAATAGGTGTTATTGTTGGTGTGCCTTTATTTGGTTTTATCGGTTTAATTTTTGGGCCACTTTTAATCAGTTTATTTTTAGTGGTTGTAAGAATTTATAAAAAAGAATTTGGTGCTTTAGTAAAATACGAAAAAGTAATGTAGCCTTAGTTGATAATGATTTGTTTCATTACATTTTTTAGATGAAACATTCTGCCTTTTAAATTTTTTATTTTGATGCCATTTTTATCTACTAAAACCAAGGCAGGCATTGCATTTGTTTTATATTTTTTTTCAAAATGATTAAAATCTTTACTCACCTTACTATCTAAATCAAGTACACCTTTAGGCAAGTCAACCATAAAAAGCACCAAATGTTTACTAGCGTATTCTTTAAAAACAGTGTTTTCAATTACCCTTTCATCCATTTTTTTGCACGGAGCAAACCATTCACTACCAGTTAAAATAATTAAAATAGGTTTGTTTTCTTTTTTTGCAATTACCTTAGTTTTACTCCAGTCTGTTTGGATTTTAAGTTCTTGACTTATTAATAGCTGAGTACAACATAAACAGAAAAATAAGGTTTGTAGCCAATGCTTTTTTGTATTCAATATAATCATACTAAAACTTCATAGCAACTTTAAAATTAAGTACCCTACCTGTCATAAAATTAGGAATTCCGAATTGTGTTTTAGAATACACATCTCTCACCCAAGTATTGGTTATTGCATTCTGAATATCAAACATATTAAATAATTCTAAGCCAGCAGTTAATTCTTTAAAATTAGCCAACCAACCCGATTCAAATTGTTTGTTGGTATCTGCAAAAACATAAGATACACCTAAATCTGCACGTCTATAATCTCGTAAACGTTCTTGAAAATTATAAGGATTTGCATATGCAGGAGATCCTCCAGGAACACCAGAATTATATACCAAATTTAAATATGCTTTTAAATCTGGCAAATTAGGTACATAATCTTGAAATAAAATTCCGAATTTTATACGTTGGTCAGATGGTCTTGCAATATAACCTTGGTTATCGATATTTTCTTCGGTTTTTAAATACCCTAAACTCACCCAGCTTTCACTGCTAGGCACAAACTCGCCATTTAAACGCAAATCTAAACCATAAGAATAAGCTTCTGTTACGTTATCTGCTCTGTAACGTATTCTTACATTATCAATTGTATAAGAGTTTATGTCAGATAAATCTTTGTAATAGGCTTCTGTGGTTAATTTAAATGGCCTTTCCCACATGGTAAAACTGTAATCCATTCCAGACACAAAATGTATAGATTTTTGAGCTTTTACGTTTACATTTACATCGCCATTAAAATCCCTTAATTCTCTATAAGATGGTGGTTGAGCGTATAAACCTGCAGAAAAACGAAACAACATATCTTTTTTCCAATTTGGTTTTATAGCAAATTGTCCTCTAGGGCTAATTATAATTTGATTTTTAGAATCAATTCCGTTTCCAGATACAGACCAATTATGCGCTCTAACCCCTAGATTATAAAAAATTTCATGTTCGTTCCAAAAACCTCGTTTATTGAATTGAACGAAACCTGAAATCCTGTTAATGGCAACATTATTGTCTTTTCTAATGTTTTGAAAAGGCTCAATTTCACTTTCAAAAGGTGTATAAGGTTGATTGTTGGTTGAGTGAAAAGGAGGTCTTATGGAAAAACCTAAAGAATCAATAATTTCCCATTCGCGAATTCTGTCTTTAATATCTTCTTTCTGATATTTTACACCAAAACTCCATTGTGTATTTTCTTTTTTTATAGTTCCTTTAATTTCGGCATTTGTAATTAAGGCGTCTAAATCGTTACGAGCATGATTTAATTGAGAACCAATTCCTTGAGAGAATTCAACCTCTCCAAAATTTTCTGAACCAATATTAGCATCAACTTCTCCTAAACTGTATTGTGCAGCAATATCAAAATATTCTTCTTCTTGCGTGTTGTATCTTGATGCAGTTGTAGTTATTTTAAAATCATTGTTTATTTTGTAATCGGCAGACAAAGCACCAAATAAGGTTAAATACGTATCTGTTTCTTGGCCCGAATAAAAAACAATTAATTCTAAAGGATTTGCAACAGTACCAAAACGCGTTCTTCTAGATAAAGGTTGATAGTTGTAGTTGTTTAATGAAAAATTACCCAAAAAGTTCAGTTGAAAATTTTCTGAAAATTCATAAGATAAATAAGTTTGTATATCTGTAAATCTTGGTCTAAAGTTAGTTTCAATTTGTTTACTATTTACAAATAAACTATTGTCTCTATACCTAACACCTGTAATTGAGCTTAGTTTTTTATCTAAAAATTGGCCTTCAAAAGTTGCACTTGCCCCTAACAAACTGGCATCAATTGTGATGGCTGTTTCAGTTGGTTTTCTATAGGTAATGTCTAATACAGATGATAAGCGATCGCCATATTTTGCCTGAAAACCACCCGCAGAAAAGTTAATATTCTGTACCATATTTGTATTGATAAAACTCAACCCTTCTTGTTGGCCAGAACGTACTAAAAATGGTCTGTACACTTGAATTCCGTTAACATAAACCAAATTTTCATCAAAGTTACCCCCTCTAACATTGTATTGTGTACTTAACTCATTATTGTTATTTACACCAGGTAAAGTCATTAAAGTATTTTCTATACCTGCATTTGGACCAATAATATTTTTTACGGTATTAATATCTATTTTTTGTATTCCAGAAGCTGCATCTCTTTGGTCTTTGATAACAATTTCATCTAATTTTTCGGTTTTTAAAATAAGAGTTGGCGAAAAACGAATAATAGTTCTACTTTTTGCCGTAATTTTTTTTATATAATTTCGATAAGAAACATGACTAAATGTAATGGTAATCTCTTTATCTAAAGGAATTCTTATGCTAAAGTTTCCATTCTCATCTGTAACTGTGCCTGTTTTACCATATTTTATAGATACTTTTTCGATGCCATTTTTCTGACTGTTTTTAACAGTTCCTTTTAAAATAGTGGTTTTTTGAGCCACAATAAAAGTGGGCATCAACAATAAAAATAAGAGTATTTTTTTCACAAAATTAGTTTATCTATTTCTTAAAGAACGTTGCAGAAATGGTATTCGTATTTCCAACATTGTCTGAAACTACAAGTTTAAAGATATGTTTGTTACCCACCAATTTTTTATCATTAAAATTGTAAGTTAAAATTCCTTTTTTATGATTGTATTGCATTAAAATCCATTCATTATCAATGGTAGCTCTCCAACTTTTTATGCCAGAGCCAACGTCTGAAATTCTTGCTTTTAAAGTTTTAGAACTCTCTAAAGACTGGTTGTTTTTAAAATACAGTAAACGAATCTTTGGTTTTTGTTTATCGAACTTTAAGGTATAATTTCCTAAAGTTTTAGTGGTGGTGTAAAAAGTACTGTCTTTTTTTCTGGTATAATAATATCTTGGGTATTTAGGATACTCTAAATTGGCAATATACAATTGTTCTTTTTCTTCTTCAGAATATTTAGATACATTAAAAGTAAGTGTAAAACTTTTATCTAAAGGAACTGTTGGCGAATGAATTTTAGCAATATCATTAACTACGTTAAAATCTAAATATAAATCTTTGTAGAATGTGTTTTTAGGAAAAGCAACTGTTATACCATCTTTAGTAAATTTGTGAAACTTCTTTTTTTCTATTTTAAAGTTGGTGGTATCTTTTTGAGCTGTAAAAATGGCATTACTTTCTTTACCAGCAACAGGAATTTTAATAGAACTTGTATTGCCTTCAAAATCTTTAGCTACAATTTCTACTGTATAATTCATGCCTTTTTGAACGTTAACTTTTCCATTATTAATCAATTTTTCGTAAGTAGTTAATTTATTTGCAGTTTCTTTAAACGTTTTTTGATAACGTCTTTTGTATTTTTTATAGTGTTCATAATCTATATGTAAATTCAAAAATTTACTTTCAGAAAAAGAAAACGTTTCTACATCATGATAATAAAAACGTTTGCCATTTAAAAACATGGCTAAACTGTAAATTCCGTTTTTATTAGGCATGCCATTAAATCTATCAAAAACACTAACACCAAAACTAATGGTACCACTTGCTGTAATTCTATCTGCCATATATTTACCATTCCCTAAATTTTTTATAGGAATTTGAAAACTTTTTTTCTGTTGGTTAATTCTAGCATCAGCACTTAAAGGATATGCTTTTAATGATTGTATGGTTGGTTTTCTAGAATCTGCTACTTTAATACCAAATAATAAGGGATTAATTACTTTTTCGGTTTTTGCATCACGAAGTTCAAAATGCAAATGAGGTCCACCAGAACCACCTGTATCACCTGAAAATGCAATAATTTCACCTTTTTTTACAGGGAATTTATCTTCTTTAAAAAAGAGATTTCCGGTTTCATAATTTTCTTTCTTGTATTGAATATTTTTCACATATTTCTCTATCTCATCATTAAACTTACTCAAATGCCCATATACAGAAGTATATCCATTTGGATGCGTTATATATATGGTTTTACCATAACCAAATTGTTGCACTTTTATACGAGATACATAGCCATCTGCAACAGCAAAAACATTTAAGCCTTCTTTACCTTGAGTTTTAATATCTAAACCAGCATGAAAATGATTGCTACGTAACTCACCAAAAGAACCTGATAAAAAAATAGGAATATCTAATGGGTTTCTAAAATAGTCTTGAGGATATTTTTTTTGCGAAAAACTTAGTAAATTAATAAGTAAAAAAAAGAATGTAAACAGATGTTTCAAGGCGCAATAATTTTGAGGTAAAAATACTAAAAATCCTTGTTTTGGTAATATATTTACTATCAGTGCTTTAGTAAAAAACAAACAAAATGTTGTAATATTTAAAACAGAATGTTAACTTTGTAGAGATAGTTTATTCTAAAAAGTAACATGAGTAAAACATTAGAAGCAATTCATTTACTAGAAAAAACGTTGCAAAACTTACTTTCTAACTATGAGTTTTTAAAAAATGAAAACCAAATATTGCTTCAAAATAATACAGATTTACAACATCAACTATTAGAAACTAAGCAAAAACTAGCCAATCAAAAAAATGAATATGATTTGCTTAAAATTGCAAAAACTATCGAAGGCAGTAGTTCAAATACAAAAGATACAAAGCTGAAAATAAATTCATTAATTAGAGAGATTGATAAATGCATTGTTCAGTTACAAGAATAAAGTTCTTTTTAAATTGTGAGTCAAAAATTAAAGATTAATGTTGTAATTGCAGGTAGATCCTATCCTTTAAGTGTAAATAATATTAAAGAAGAAGAGGGTATGCGTAAGGCTGCAAATGCCATTAACCAATTAATAGCTAAATTTGAGCAAAATTATGCAGTAAGCGATAAACAAGATGTTCTAGCTATGGCTGCACTACAATTTGCAGCAAAACTAGAAATATTATCTTTACAAAAAACTGACAAAACAGAAGAAGAAATACAAAAATTAAATGAGCTTACACAATTGGTAAGTACTCATTTAAAATAAAAGTTCATTAAAATACATTAACAACACACTGCCTACGTTAGTAATTGTTTATTAAACTCAACACTATTCTATTATGAAGGATGAGTCTTAACTACTAAAGCACGCCTATTGTACTAATCTTTGCTGATTTTATTTCAGTACCTATTAGTATATAATTGGATCCTTGAACAGTTAGTTAGTCCTATAAATGTCATTATGGAGTTTAAAAACCGAAGCTAATGTAGGCTTTTTTTATATATAAATTTTAATTATGGATGATATGATACTTCCCATTGTTGTGGGAGTTTTGGTTGGGATTGCAATTGGTTTTGCAATCTTTAAAATGATAGAAAAATCAAAAGGAACTAAATTTCTTGATGAAACTAAAAAAGAAGCGGCTACTATTTTAAAAGAAGCTAAAATTGATGCAGAGTCAGTTAAAAAGGATAAAATTTTACAGGCAAAAGAAAAATTTATCGAGCTAAAATCTGAACATGAAAAAGTAATTTTAGGAAGAGAAAAAAAGATTTCTGATGTTGAAAAAAGAATTAGAGATAGAGAATCTAAAGCGGCTTCTGAACTTGATAAGAACAAACGCTTAAATAAATCTCTAGAACAAAAAGAAAAAGATTACAATTTTAAATTAGATTTTTTAGAGAAAAAAGAAGAAGATTTAAATAAAATGCACAAACGTCATGTAGATATGTTAGAACAAATTTCTGGCCTATCTGCAGAAGAAGCAAAAAAAGAATTGGTAGCATCATTAAAAGATGAGGCTAAAGCAGAGGCCATGGCTTTTGTACAAACATCTGCAGAAGAAGCTAAATTAACAGCAGAACAAGAAGCAAGAAAAATTGTTTTAGGAACTATTCAAAGAGTAGGTGTAGAGCAAGCTGTAGAAAACTGTGTGTCTGTCTTTAACTTAGAATCTGATGATGTTAAAGGTAGAATTATAGGTAGAGAAGGACGTAATATTAGGGCTTTAGAATCTGCAACTGGTGTAGAAATTATTGTTGATGATACTCCAGAAGCTATTATCTTATCTTGCTTTGATCCTGTTCGTAGAGAAATTGCACGTTTATCTATGCATAAATTGGTCACTGATGGTAGAATTCATCCTGCAAGAATAGAAGAAGTTGTTAAAAAAACAGAAAAGCAAATTACTCAAGAAATTATAGAAGTTGGTAAAAGGACGGTTATTGATTTAGGAATTCACGGTTTACATCCAGAATTGATAAAGGCAGTAGGTAGAATGAAATATCGTTCTTCTTATGGACAGAATTTACTACAGCACTCTCGTGAAGTTGCTAACCTTTGTGGTATTATGGCTGCAGAAATGGGTATTAATGCAAAATTAGCCAAACGTGCTGGTTTATTGCATGATATAGGAAAAGTACCAGAAGCTGAGAGTGAATTACCACATGCATTATTAGGTATGCAATGGGCAGAAAAATTTGGCGAAAAAGGCGAAGTTTGTAATGCAATTGGGGCACACCATGATGAAATTGAAATGAAAAGTTTATTATCGCCAATTGTACAAGTATGTGATGCTATTTCTGGAGCAAGACCTGGGGCAAGACGTCAAGTATTAGATTCTTACATACAACGTTTAAAAGATTTAGAGGCAATAGCTTTTGGATTTAATGGCGTGCAAAAAGCGTATGCAATTCAGGCTGGTCGTGAATTGAGAGTTATGGTAGAAAGTACAAAGGTAAACGATGCTAAAGCTTCTGAATTGTCATTTAACATATCGCAAAAAATACAAAATGATATGACATATCCAGGCCAAGTAAAAGTTACTGTAATACGTGAAACTCGTGCTGTGAATGTGGCGAAATAAAAACAACCTATCTTAATTTACACAAAGAGAAGAAATACTGTTGTAAAATAAATTCTTATAAAAATCCTATCATATAAAATATGATGGGATTTATTTTTTTAAATTTTCTACACAAGAGTAAAAATTTCTTCCCTTTGGGAAGGTTAGGATGGGCTTTTTCTAGGATGATAAGTCTCTACAACTTCTTTTAAAAAACTTTTATCTAAATGCACATAAACTTCTGTTGTAGTAATGCTTTCATGGCCTAACATTTGTTGTATTGCTCTTAAATCAGCACCATTTTTTAATAAGTGAGTTGCAAAAGAATGACGTAATGTATGTGGACTGATTTTTTTAGTTAAATTGATTTTTATTGCTAAGTTTTTTAAAATGGTAAAAATCATTTGTCTTGTGAGCCCTTTGCCTCGTCTGTTTAAAAACAATATGTCTTCATTGCCTTTTCCAGGTTTTAGATGACAACGAATGTCTTTAATATAAGTAGAAATATATTTTTGAGCATTGTAATGAATGGGTACAAAACGCTCTTTATTTCCTTTTCCTGTAACTTTTATAAAACCTTCATCAAAAAATAAATCTGATATTTTTAAAGTAATCAATTCACTAACCCGTAAACCACAACTGTACATGGTTTCTATAATTGTTCTGTTTCTTTCACCTTGAGGATGACTTAAATCGATTGCCAAAATTAATTCATTTATTTCATCCTCAGATAAAGTATCTGGTAATTTTCTTCCAATTTTTGGGGCTTCTAGTAAATCTGTAGGGTTTGATTGTCTGTAATCTTCAAATACTAAATAATCAAAAAAACTTCGTACGCCAGAAATGATTCTTGCTTGACTTCTTGGGTTAATTTTTTTTGCAATTTCATAAATAAATTGTTGAACAATAGTATCATCAATATGAATAGGAGAGCTGTTGATTTCATTTTCTACTAAAAACAAAGTCAACTTTTCTAAATCTCTCGTATAACTTTCAATCGTATTCTTAGATAATCCTCTTTCTATTTTTAAATAGTTTTGATAATCTTTAATTGCGTTTTGCCATTTCATTTGCTAAAAATAAAGTTTATATTTACAACTTAAAATGTTTTATGAAACTAATCATTATCAACGGACCAAATTTAAATTTGTTAGGAAAACGAGAACCAGAAATTTATGGTTCTGAAACTTTCGAAGATTTTTTTAGACAATTACAATTAAAGTTTAAAAATATTGAATTGTCTTATTATCAATCAAATATAGAAGGGGAGATTATTAATAAATTGCATGAAGTTGGTTTCGATTACGATGGAATTGTTTTAAACGCAGCAGCATATACGCATACTTCTGTAGCAATTGGTGATGCTGTTAAAGGCATCAATACACCTGTTGTAGAATTACATATTTCTAATGTTCACGCACGTGAAGAATTTAGGCATCACAGTTATATTGCTCCTGCAGCAAAAGGAGTTCTTTTTGGTTTTGGTTTAAAAGGTTATGAATTGGCTATACAAAGTTTTCTATAGTGTAAATTGTAATTTTATTTTTAAATAAAACTTAGCCAAATACTAAATTTATATTTATAACAAGTTACAGCTGTTCAACTATTGTAAATTCTTATCAACTTCTCGTTTTAAAACCAACACTGTAA
The DNA here is from genome assembly GCF_044595335.1 of Polaribacter sp. R77954. Classification (GTDB taxonomy): domain Bacteria; phylum Bacteroidota; class Bacteroidia; order Flavobacteriales; family Flavobacteriaceae; genus Polaribacter. The sequence continues at coordinate 663,729 of NZ_CP138992.1, read as the reverse complement.
CTAAAGTAGATAATACATCTGCAATTGGGAAAGCACACCAAACCCCTAAAACACCATAATATTTTGGTAAAATATAGGCTAATGGAATTAGAAAAATTCCTTGTTTTAATAACGTTAAAAGTAATGCTGGTATAGATTTTCCTGCTGCCTGAAAATAGGCAGAACCTATTAACTGCATGGTAATTACGGGTGTTGCCAGAAAAACAATTATCATTGCGTTTGGCGTTTCAGAAAGTAGTGTAGTATCATTTGTAAAAATCCAAATAATCTGCTCTTTGAAAAGAATAATCCCAACAAAAATAATTGTGCCTAAAATTGTTCCAAAATAGATAGATTTTTTAATCGTTTCTTTAACACGTTCATTTTTTTGAGCACCAATATTAAAACCAGCAACTGGCAAAAAACCTTGTGAAACTCCCATTACAGGAGATAATGAAAACATCATTACACGATTTATAATTCCGAAAATTGAGATAGAAATTTCTCCTCCATAGGTAAAAAGTGAATAATTTAATACAATCATTAAAATACTAATAGCACCCTGTCTTACCACAGATACTCCACCTAATTCTACAATTTCTCTTACTATTTTTCCATCTAAAGCAAAGTTTTTAGGAATAATTTTTAACTCATTTTTAGAAGAAAGAAAAAAGTATAGAATAAACAAACCACAACTGGCAAAAGATAATGAAGTTGCCAAACCAGCACCAGTCATTCCCCAATCAAAATATTTGATAAAAATTATGTCTAAAACAATATTTAACACAGCAGGTATAATCATGGCATACATAGCAAACCTTGGTTTACCTTCTGCTCTAATTACAGGATTTCCCATCATTGCAAAAGCAAGAAAAGGAACTCCGTAAATAATTACAGCAAAATAATCTGAAGCAATAGGTAAAATAGCTCCTTTAGCACCAAATAAATCTAAAATAGGCACACTAAAAAAGTTACCTAAAAACACAAAAATAGCAGCCAAAATTAGCGTTAAACTAATCTGATTTCCAAAGGTTAAAAATGCTTTTTCAGAATTTTCTGCACCTAAAGCTCTAGAAATAATTGAGCTTCCTCCAATTCCAATTCCCATTCCTAAAGAAGAGATTAAAAATGCAATTGGCAATACTACAGTAATAGCTGCAATAGCTAAAACACCAATCCATTGGCCTACAAAAATAGTATCTACAATCATATTTATAGACATTACTAAAATACCAATTGTTGCAGGAACTGCTTGTTTTATTAAGAGTTTGCCAATTTTTTCTGTACCTAATTCGTTTGCTAATTTTGCCATAAGAAGCTGCAAATATCAACAATAATTAAAGTATTTATGTAAAACTATCATCAATAATTATTATACAAATATTAAAATCTTTAAGTTTGTAAAAACCGATAAAATGCAAGACATTTTTACGCTAAAAATTACAGTTTCATCAGAAGATATAGATAATTTACTACACGTAAATAACCTAGTATATGTAAAGTGGATGGATAAAATTGCTACAAAACATTGGGCTTTTTTAACCAAAAATTATCCTTTACCTCAATACGTTTGGGTTGTGATGAGGCATGAAATTGATTACTTAAAACAGGCTGGTTTAGGTGATGAAATTACTGTAAAAACTTGGGTTGGCGAAACGAAGGGAATTACTTCTGTGCGTTTTATGGAATTCTATAAAAGCGATGTTTTATTAGTGAAAGCCAAGACGACTTGGGCAATGTTAAATGCTGAAACTTATAAACCTGTAAGAATTAGAGAGGATGTTTTGAGGATTTTATCCCCTGAGAAGTAGACACGAATTTCACCAACAATAGTAGTCAAAAGTATATCACTAAAAATAATATATATTATAGAGTTTTACAAAGCTTGTTAATTTTTATGCTGATTTTTTTAATCTTTAAATAATAATAATAAGGTTTCTATTGTTTTTTCTGATAGTTCGAACAAATGAAAAAAAGCTAATTTTGATGGTTTAAAATTCGTGATAATTAGTGAGGTTTGTGTCTTAAAAATTTTTAATCATTTTGATCTCCCTAATTCATAAAATTTGTGTCATTAATACTTAATAAAAGTATCTTTGCACAAAATTAAGATACCATGCCAACATTTGCAGCTTTAGGAATTCATAAAGATTATATAAAATCAATAAAAGAAATAGGAATATCTAAACCTACCGAAATTCAGGAAAAAGCAATTCCGATTTTATTACAATCAAAGACAGATTTTATTGGTTTAGCACAAACAGGAACAGGAAAAACAGCGGCTTTTGGTTTGCCTGTTTTACATCAAATAGATGCAAAATCAGAACATATTCAAGCCTTAATTTTATCGCCTACAAGAGAATTGGTACAACAGATAAAAAAACAATTATTCAAATTTACCAAATATGTAGATGATCGTATCTTTTTAGAAGCTGTTTTTGGAGGTGAAAAGATTGATCGTCAAATGAATAATTTAAAAAGAACTACGCATATTGTTATTGCAACTCCTGGTAGATTAATTGATTTGATAGAAAGAGGAGCAGTAGATATCAGCCATGTAAAAACCGTTATTTTAGACGAAGCTGATGAAATGCTGAGTATGGGTTTTAAGCAAGATTTAAATCGAATTTTAAAATTTACAACAAAAGCAGATCGAAAAACTTGGTTATTTTCGGCTACAATGCCAGAAGAAATTAAAAGAATTGTAAAAACGTATATGGATGCAAATGCACCAAGAATTGAAGTAAATAAAAATACTTTAGTGAATGCAAATATTCGTCATCAATATGCCAAAACTACTATTAAAGAAAAAGCAGGAGATATTATTACGTTTTTAGAAAAAAGAAACGATCAAAGAGGAATTATTTTTTGTAGAACAAAAGCAGGTGCTCAAAATTTAGCCAAACAATTAATTGAAGAAGGTTTTTCTGCAGCTGCATTAGAAGGTGATATGCAGCAAAAAGAACGCGACAAAGTAATGCGTGCTTTTAAAAATGAAAGTTTACAATATTTAATTTCTACGGATGTTTCTGCACGTGGAATTGATGTGGCAGCATTAGAATTTGTAATTCATCATCAATTGCCAGAGCAATTAGAATATTACACACACAGAAGTGGTAGAACTGCAAGAGCAGGAAAAACAGGTACTTCTTTGGCTTTTATTTTACCTTCAGAATTAGAAAAGATACATCAAATACAAAAAGAATTACACATTAAATTTACCGAAGTTACTGTGTAAATGGATTTTATTTATGTTCTAGATATTTTAGGCACTTTTGCATTTGCCATTAGTGGTGCTTTAGTGGCTTCAGATCAAAAATTTGACTTATTTGGTGTTGCTATTATTGCATTTGTAACCGCTGTTGGTGGGGGCATGTTACGTGATGTTTTAATTGATGCGCATCCTATCAATTGGATTGGAGATTTAAATTATTTATGGACAATATTAATTGCAGTTCTGGTTACTTTTTTGTTTAAAAGTAAAATTTTACCTATTTATAAAACTCACTTTTTGTTTGATACAGTGGGCATTAGCGTATTTACCTTATTAGGCTTACAAAAAGGATTAAACTTCGATTTGCATCCAGTTGTTGCTTTAATTATGGGAATGATTTCTGCAGTTTTTGGTGGGGTTTTACGTGATGTTTTAACAAATAAAATTCCGCTAATTTTTGAAAAAGAAATTTATGCATCAGCATGTTTGGCTGGCGGAATTACTTATTTGGTTTTGTCTTACTTTAAAATTCCTGAAGATTTTATTTTTATTATTTCTGCATCAGTAATTGTTACTGTTCGATTAATTGCAGTTAAATTTCATTTACAATTACCAAAAATTAAAGACGATTTATTTGGTAAATCATAAAAAAAAGCGAAACCGTAAAGTTTCGCTTTATATTTATAAAATCTAAAATAATTTATTTCACATCTTTCAACAACTCTCTAATAGAACGTATTAACTGTTCGTCAATTCCATTGTCAACTTTACCAGGCATATTTTTAACTTTAATGGTTGGTTCTGTTTGGTTATTTTCCATCCATTCACCAGCTTTATTTTTAGCACTTACAGGTACAACACCCCAATAACCACCATTTTGTAAACCTTCCCAACCTGCAAAACTACAAGTACCAGGCACTGGCATACCAACTGTTTTTCCTATTTTTAAATCGGTATAACCAGAAGCATAACAATGTCCATCAGAATACATACTTTCATTAAAGATAGATAATGTTGGTTTTGTCCATCTAGAAGTTGGTTCTCCACCCACAACTTTAGCTTCTGTTGCATAAGTTATAAACGGAACACCTGTAAAAAACATGGCCAAATCTGCTACTAAATCTCCACCACCATTAAAACGAGTATCTATAATTACTCCTTTTTTATCAAAATATTTACCCATCATATCTTGGTAAATACTTCTGTAAGGGCCATCGCTCATACCAGGAATATGCACATAACCTAATTGACCATTACTTTCTTTTTCTACTTCTTTTTCATTAATTTTTACCCATCTATTGTATAATAATCTACTTTCTGCACCTAAAGAAATTGGTTTAACAGTAATGATTTGTGTCTTTTTTGTCTTCGGATCTAGAATTTCTAAAAGCATAAATTTACCTGATTTTCGGTTCAAGTATTTTGCTAAATCTTCATTTTTAGAAATGGTAACTCCATTTATTTTTGTAATAATGTTGCCTTTTTCAATTTTAAATTTGGCTTTGTCTAAAGGACCTCCTGAAATTATTTCATCAATTAAAATTCCGTCTTCTTTAAACTCGTAATCCATAAAAATACCTAAAGATGCAGTTGCATCTGCATTAGAAACGTTGCTGCCACTGTAACCAGCACCTGCATGAGAAACGTTTAATTCTCCTAACATTTCTGATAACATTTCAGAAAATTCGTAACCGTTAGAAATGTGTGGTAAATATTTTTGATATTCTTCTTTCATCATATTCCAGTTAATTCCGTGAAAATCTGGGTGATAAAAAATAGCATTGGTACGAATCCATACATGATTAAACATGGCTTTTCTTTCTGCATATTCATCTAACAGAATTTCACCTTTTATAGATACTCCTTCACGTTTTTTACTTGCAGGATTTAATTTTGTGATTTTTCCACTGCTTAGTAAATAAAGGTTTTTCATTTCTTTATCCCATTGTAAACTTCCAGAACGTGTGTTTAAAGGCATTAACATTTTAGTTTCTTTGGTTCTTAAATTAGTGCTCCAAAGATTTGATTTTCCTTCAAAACTAGCTAAATAATATAAAAAATCACCTTTTTTAGACAGTACAGCATCACCTAAACTAGAAGAGTGAATCGTTAATCTTTTGGTTCTATCTTTCATATTTGCCCAATCAAACTCAAGCGTTTTTGTTTTGTCTTCTTTCTTATCGCCTTTTGATTTGCTATCTTTTTTCTTCGATTTTTTGTCGTCTTTTTTGTTTTTCTTTTCTTCTTCTTTTTTCTTTTTTTCTTCCTCTTTTATAGCTTGCATCAATTTGTATTCTTCATCACTTAAATTAAATTCATCCCAAGCATCTTGTGTAAAAAACATACTGTAAACATCAGATTGCGAACGACCACTTGTTGCATAAGATTTTAATCCGTTTCTATTGCTAAACCACAACATTTGTTTCCCTCCATTTACCCATTTTGGATAATAATCATAATACCCACTTTCGTTTAAATTTATTCTTTTAGAACCATCTGCAGCCATTAATAATACTTCGCTATTGCTTAAAGTTTTGCTCCAATCTACCAACAACCATTTGCTATCTGGACTCCAAGTAAAATATTTATCTCCATCTCTCATATGAAATAAATCTTTTGGAGTTAATAATGTAGTTTCTTTTTTAGAAGCAACATCTACTATTTTAAGTGTTCTTCTACCTTCTATAAAAGCTATTTTTTTTCCATCTGGTGAGTATTCTGCCAAATAATTATCTACTTTATTATCTATTAAAGCAGTTTCTTTTACTAAAGTTGCAGCGTAGAAAAAAGGTTCTTCTTTTCTAACTTTTTCAGTTTTATAAACGCTCCATTTTCCATTTCTTTCGCTACTATAAATTACAGATTTTCCTTTTGGTCCCCAAGAAACAAAACGTTCATTTTCTGGAGTATTTGTTAATCTTTTAGTAAAAGATTTGTCTACAGAAGTTACAAAAACTTCGCCTCTGGCAATAAATGCAATTTCTTTTCCATTAGGAGATACAGCCATTTCTTGAATTCCACCATTTACAGAAACAAACTTATCAGTATTTTCTTTGTCTTGAGTAATAATTTTTACATTTAATTTTTTTGGTGATGCTCCTTCTTTCATGGTATATAATTCTCCATCATAACCAAAAGAAATCACACCATTTGCTACACTTAAAAAACGCACAGGATGCAAACTAAAATTGGTCAGTTTTTCATCAGAATTGTTAGTTAAGTTCATTTTATGCACATTAAAAGAACCACTTCTTTCACTTAAATAATACATGCTTTTTTCATCGTTGCTAAAAAATGGATGTCTGTCTTCTGCATTATGAGTTGTAATCATTTTATGATTATCTGTCTTTGCATTGTACATCCAAATATCTCTGGTTATAGATGAGGTATGGTGTTTTCGCCATTCGTTTTCGCCACCTTTTTTATCATGATACAACATGGTTTGTCCGTCTTTAGAATACTGAACATATTCTGCAGGAATTGTAAATATTTGCGAAACTCTACCAGTTGTAACAGGAACACTGTACAATTCTGATTGCGATCTGTGAGGATATTGTCTATGATTTACATCATCTTGTCTTAATGCTCCAAAAACAACATTTTTATCATCCGAAGAAAAAGAAAAAGGAATTTCATCATTAGAATGAAACGTTAATCTGGTTGCTGCACCACCTTCTGAATTCATAACATAAATATCGAAATTACCATATCTGTTAGATGCAAAAGCTAACTTAGAACCGTCTTTGCTCCAAACAGCTTTATAATCGTGTGCATTATGATAGGTAAGTTGTTTTGCTGTACCACCATTGGCACTCACTTTATACAAATCTCCTTTGTATGTAAAAGCGATTTGTGTTCCATCAGGAGAAATAGCAGAATGCCTCATCCATTGAGGATTGTCTTGACCGTAAATAGAAATAGATAAAAATGTAAGAATTAGTAGAGTTGATCTCATAGGTTAAAAATTTTGACTAATTTAAGGAAATGTAATAATTTAATACTCAATAAAAGTTAAAAAGTATAATATGAAACCATTAGAATTTACAAATTTTGAAGATTTTAAAATGATGATAGGTAAGGAGTTGCCTGTTGGTAATTGGTATACAATAACACAGCAAATGATTAATGATTTTGCTAATGCAACTTTAGACAAACAATGGATTCATATTGATGAAAAAAGAGCTGAAAAAGAATCTCCTTTTAAAAGTACTGTAGCTCATGGTTTTATGTCTGTGGCAATGATTTCTAGAATGTTAGAAGAGGCTTTTATTATTAAAAGTGTAAAAATGGGGTTGAATTATGGCTTGAATACAGTACGTTTTCCTAATCCTGTGCCAGTGAATAGCAAGTTGCGTATGCACACAATTGTTAAGGATATAGATGATATGCCAAACAACGGAATTAAAATTACGTTTTTGTGTACAATAGAAATAAAAGGGCAAGAAAAACCAGCCTGTGTTGCCGAGTTTTTAGCTGCCCTTTTTGAATAAATATTTTTTTGTGTTAGGCTAAAATTCCTGAATTTTCTCCTTTTTTTGCAAAGGATATTAAAAATAAACTAATCATTATGGTGATGATAGGTTGAATTAAACCTGAGTAACCATAAACGTCTAAAGCATTAGTCATAAACAAATTATAACCTGTTTGAACAAGCACACCCAATAGAGATATGATAAAGATTTTATGCGCTAATTTTTTTCGAATTAAAAGCAAAAGTGAGCCTAGTAAACCAAACCAAACAGCAATTGCAAAAGCTGCAGTTACCCAAGAAGGAGCGTTTTCTATCAGTTTTAATTGTTCTTTAGGTATTAAGGCTTTCATTTCATCTGTCATAAATGCCTGTCCTAAATAAGCAATGGTGCCTATTAAATTCCAAACTAGTGCTAATACACTAATTACCCAAAAAGATTTTGAAGGTTTTGTAATTGTTGCCATAAATAAAAAAGTTAAGTTAGTTGATGTTCTAAATATAACAATTTCTTTTTTAATGATTTAAAACAAAAAATTAAACAAATATCTAATTCTTTAGCTGTTGTTATTGCTTACACTTTAACATCATGATTTGTTTTCTTCCTTTAGAATGGTTGTACATTACAAATTTTCCATTATTGTAGCTTCCTAAGTAAGGAATGTAGGTGGTTTTACCTTTATTATCTTGAATTTTTTCATAATCTAAATTACCATCTATATCGTAAACAAACGCATATAAAGACGTAGATTCAAACCAGCCTTTAGAAACTTTTAACCTTCCATCACTTTTATCAGAGAGTTTTTTTCCAGAATTTAGTAAAATATATAACTTATCATTCTTTAAGAATGCATTGTAAGATGGTTCTGTAGCTCTTTTAAAAATACTTCTTCCCCATTTTAAATTGCCATTGGCATCTAATTTTGTAATTAAAATATCATCATAATGATAGGTTGTTACATAATATCCACCATTCATTCCATTAGACACATAAACTTGAACCACATAGAATTCTTCTGCAATTAAAAAAGTATTGCCCTTTTCATCCTCTAAAATATAATCTAAATTAAAGCTAGTTAATTCTGAATCTTTTTTACTCTTTGCATTTCTATAGCCATATAAATCTTCAAAAACTTTGTTAGGCAAAGGCGCTTTCTTTTTATTCAAAACAGATAGTGTATTCTTGTCAACAGAAAATTGACTAACTCCTTTAATACCAAATACTTTATCTTGAGAGTAATACCCAATTAACCTTAAATTATCTTTATAAAAAGACAAACTCATACTTTTAATATATTCATCTTCTGTAAGTTCTATTTTACCTGTAGCAATGTTATCATTATCAATTTTTGTAAGCACATAAGAATAATTTGCTTTTGCTTTTTTTCTTTCTCGTCTTCCTTTAAAGTACTCTTTACCAATGCTAAAAACAACTCCGTTGTTATCTACAACCATATCTGATGATGTGTAATATTTTTCTTCATTAGCATAATAAGCTTTGGTAAAAACAGGAGATAATGTTTTGGCATCAAAAAGATGTACATCATAAGAATTTGAATTCTTTTTTACATTATCTGTAGTTATTGCAATAAATTTTTTGTTGGGTGATATTGAAAAGTTTGTTTGTCTTTTATTCTGACCAGAAAATAACGCACTTTTCTTTTCTACATTTGTATCTAATAAGGTTGCTTTTGTAGATGTAAATGTTGATATATTTAAAGTATAACAATTCAAAATTCGTTTTGTTTTTGACGGACTTTCTACCATAAAAACTCTTACTTGATTGTCATAATAAAATTCACCAACAAAGCTTTCTTTTTTACTTAATGGTATAGATTTAATTTTTTTTCCTTTCGCATTTTCATCAAAACTTTCAAAAATTAATGTTGATTTACTTTTTCTAGCAACTATGGTAAGGTTTTGAGGGGTAGTATAAATACTTAAAATATTGGTTGTTTTATGCTGATCTTTATAAGCGTTACTTTCGTTTACATCAAAATAAGAAGTTTGAGCAGAAATTTGTACTGTGATACCAATAAATAGAAGACAAAGCCTAAATACGTTTTTCATAAAATAAGTTTATACAATATTAAGTGATTATTTACATTTCTAAAACTTTTTACAAAAATATTTGTTCCTCATTAAAATGTAAAGTATATTTGTCATTATATAAAATAAATTTGTCAATTTGTAAAATAAATAATATGTCAAAATCATCAATTTGTGAAAGAGAAAGAAATCATTTAGAAAAAATGAATAAGTTTCAGTTAGGTAATCAATTTAAAAAAATGGGTTATATTTTAGCGATAGCCACTTTTGTTGCAATGCTTGGTAGAAAATATGTTGAAAATTCAGAATGGATTAGGCCAATTTTACATGGTGTTTTATTGGTAGGAATGTTAATAATTTCTTTATCAAAAGACAAAGAAGAAGACGAATTTATAGATAGCTTACGTTCTCAATCTTACAGATTGGCTTTTTTACTAGGTATTGTGTATTCTTTGGTGCAACCTTTAATTAATTACGGAGTAGGTTTATTGTTTGATGAAAATGAAACCTTAAAAGGATTTAGTTATTTTCAGGTATTATTTTTTATGTTGGTTGTACAATTGATGTTCTTTTGGCAACTTAAAAGAATGAACCGTTAATATGAAAAATACAATTAAAGTACAACGTGCTATTTTAGACTTAACGCAAGATGATTTAGCAAAAAAGATTGGAGTTTCTAGGCAAACCATTAATTCTATTGAAAAAAACAGGTATGTTCCTTCTACAGTTTTAGCCTTAAAACTATCTCAAGTATTTAAAATTGCAGTAAATGATTTTTTTACTTTAGAAGAAAGTGATTGAGGTTTATTTTTATGATTTTTAAATTATAATAAGTGTATTACGAATAAAATATACAGTGAAAAATTTAGATTATTATTTATAATATTATAAATCTTGTTCTTATCTTTTTTGATGTAATTGAAAACAAAATTATGGAGCAATCGTGTATTAAGATTTCTCCATTTTAGCAAAATCGCATTGATTTGTAATCCATTTAAAATAGAACAAATTACTAAAAAGTCTAATTTTTTAAATTGAATCTAGCTTTAAAAAAATCATTGAATGGATTACAAACGATAAAGAGATCTTAGCATTAATTTATGGTATTATTCAGCAATAGAAATTACTGCAGCTTTAAATAAATTTGCTTTAGATTTAAAGAATTTATTTTCAACATCAATAGCCTTTAACTTTGTTTCAATCAGCTTAGATTCGCGATAGTTTACTAAAAATAAAGAACTTTCACCAAGAAAAAACTTGCGTTCTTCTGCCTTTAAAAGCGTTCCATAATCATTTACAATAGTGCTAATATAATTGCTTTGTACAATAAAAGATTCTAATTCTTGTTGCACAGCATTTACTTTATTTTTGATGGTTACTTTTGTAGCCTCATTTTCTAACTTAGCGTCTTGTAGTTTAATTTTTGCAAGTTTTAAATCGCCTCGTTCTTTACGTAAGAAAATAGGTAATTTAAAATTGATACCCGCTTTATAATTATCAACAATTAAAGAATTCGATTGCCTAGGTGTTTGTGTTAAAAAATTATATTGAACATCTAGTTTTGGCAGTAAGTTGTTCATTTTTAATTTTCTATCGATATTTAAGCTTTGTATTTTATACTCTAAAGATCTAATTTTAGGATGATTATTAAGGTCAAAATTTGCATCATTAAAAAGTGCAATGTTAAAGGTGGTATCTACATTTTGTATGGTAGAAATGTCTGGTATAATATTGTCTTGCAGTTCAACAGGTGTATTGTCATTAAGCCATAAAAAGTTAGACAATTCTAAAGATGCCTTCACCAACTTAATTCGAGCTTTTTCAAGGTTTAGTTTTCTGTTGTTTAACGTAATTCCTGCTTCAAGAGTATCAATTGCTGCTTTATCCCCTTCTTCAAAAGCTCTTTTTGTATTACTAAATCTAATTACAGCATTTTCTAAAAAATCGTCATAAACCAATTTTTCATTATAAGTTTTTAACCAATTGAAATAAGAAAGTGAAGCCGTATATAAAATTTCGTTTACTAAGATTTGTTGATCTTCTCTTGCTTGGTTGATAAAGAATTTGGCTTGTTTTAAAGCGGCCATTCTTTTATTAATCAGCAAGCCTTTTAGCAAAGATGCAGAAACTCCTGCAGCATATAAACCATCAGTTGGTACATTAGCCTCTGGACTTAAAAATTCACCACTATTGTTTTCAAAATTAGCTTTAAATTCTAAACCATAATAGGTAGGTATTTTAAAAGCACCATTTAATTTATTATAATATTCTTTTTCTTTGAATTGCTTCTTATCAAAATCTACCTCAATTTTAGGGTCAAAAGCACCCCTAGCTTTTAGCAATTTTGCCTCACTATTGTTTATGGCTAAATTTGCTTGCTTTACAATTGGGTGATAGGTTTTTACATAGCCTAAATATTCAGATAAGGTCATTACAGAGGTTACTTTATCTTGTGCAGAAAATTGGGTAAACATCAGTAAAAACAATATTAAAATGTATTTTTTCATCGATTTAAACATCTAAAAAATTAACTGATATTTATTTTTTCTTTTTTCCATCAGACTTGCTTTTTGCATTGCCTTCTGGTTGATAATAGTTAGGAGGGAAGCTGTTTAATTGTCGCCAAAGCTCGAACCAAATTGGTACATCTTCTAAAAGCGCTATGGTTCTAGCACCAGATCCTGCTCTTATTTCATCTGGCCATTCATGGTCGGTTTCATCAGGTGATAATAAAATTCTATACTTTCCATTTTCACTTATAAAACGTTCTACTGCTACAACTTTTGCACCATACGTACCATAAGAAACATTAGGCCAACCACTAAAAACTATTGCAGGCCAACCATCAAACTGAACTCTTACTTTTTCACCCAAATGTATTAAAGGTAAATCTATAGGTCTCACAAAAGTTTCTACAGCTAAATCTATATCAGCAGGCATAATACTTACTAAAGCTTCGCCTTCTTTAAAGGCTTCTCCTAAACCACCAATTATTGCTTTGTTGATGTAACCATTTTGAGGAGATGTAATATACAATAAGCTATTTCTTACTTTGTAATTGCTGTTTTTGTTTTCTAATTTAGACACTTCAACTTCTGAATTTAGCTGACTAGACTGTGCTGTAAATCGATCACTTTGTGCTTTTGATATTTTATCTGCATATTGTGTTAAAACCCTATTTATTTCAATTTCAGCATTAATTACGTTATTTTTAGCTGTCAATAATTTATTTTCTTGACCAATTAATTTAGCTTGTGTTTCTTGCAGTTTTAAACGTTTTTCTTCAACATCTTTCATGGCTTTTAAGCCTTCTTTTTGCAAGGTTACAGCACGATTAAATTGTGTTTCTGCAATTTTAATGTTGGTTTTTGCAGCTTCAAACTCAATACTATCACTTTGTACTTTTAACTTAGATTGCATAAGTTTGTTTTTGGCAACTTGTAATTTTAAACCACGTTCTTTTTTTAATGCAGCTATTTGATTACCAAGTGCAACAATTTTATTACCATAAGCCCCAACAGAAAAAGATTTAGCTGTTATTTGTTGCCTAGTTCTTACTAATAAACTATCATCAAAATACTCACTTTTTACCTCAGATATTCGTAAAATAGTATCGCCTTTTTGTACATAATCTCCTTCTCTTACAAACCATTGCTCTACTCTACCAGGAATTTGAGATTGAATAGTTTGTGGTCTTTGACCTGGTGTAAGTGTGGTTACTAAACCATTACCAGTAATATTCTGTGTCCAAGGTAAAAAAAGCACAATAAAACATATGATTCCAAAACCAATTAAAAATCGATTAAGTGCTTTATAGTATTTTTTACTAAAGATTTCTTTTCCAGATTTAAAGCTTTTTAAATCTACTTCTTGTTGTAATTCTGTGTTAGAAATATTTAACATTTTTCTTAGTTTATAGATTTAATTTGACCTTTTTCTAAAGTAATGGTTTGTGTACATTGTGTACGCCAGCTTTTTTTGCTACTTACTACAATTAAAGACCATGGTCTTTCTGGTGCTGTTAAATAAGAAATTATGCGTTGTGTTTCATCTAAATTAAACTGGTCTAAAGGATCTTCTAAAATCATTATTTTAGGTTGTTTTATAATAGCCCTTGCTAATATTAGCTTTTTGGCAACTGTATAAGACATTTGTTTACCTTCTGGATAAATCACAGTTTCTAAACCATCTGGTTGTTCTTTTATAAACTGATTTAAACCAACAATATCTAAAATATCAAAAACAAGTTGGTCTTTAGCTCTACTAGTGCCAAAAATTAAGTTTTCTCTTAATGTGCCTTCAAAAGGGGTTTCTTCAGAAAGTGAAAGACCAAGTTGAGAACGATAATGATTTAAATTTAAGCTATTTAACGATAAATTGTTAATGTAAATATTACCCAAAGTAGGCTGATTTATTCCTGAAATTAATCGTAATAAAGTCGATTTTCCAGCACCACTTTCTCCCATTATTAAAATTCTGCTAGAAGGTTTTAAATTAAAAGAGATATTGTTTAAAATAGGTTTGTTTCTATCTTGTACTTTATAGCAAACATCATCTAATTCTATGGCAAAAGAATCTTTAAAAATTGGTTTTTCTCCTATTTGAGATTCAAGTTCTTTATCAACAACTTGACCAATTTTTTCTATAGAAGTTAAAACGTCATAGAAAGATTCTAGACCAATAATTAATTTCTCTACAGATTGTATAACTAATAAAATAATAATTTCTGCAGCTACAAATTGCCCAATATTCATTTCTTGGCTTAATACTAAAGCTCCACCAATTAATAATAAACTTGCAGTTACCACCACTTTAAAACCAATCATTTGAGTAAATTGAAGTATAAGTATTCTAAAGTGATTTTCTCTAGCTTCTAAATACTTATTTACTAAATAATCATTTTTTGTCATTGCCAAATTGGTGTTTCCAGAAAGTTTAAAACTTACTACAGTTCTTGCAACTTCTTGAATCCAATGAGCAACTTTATATTTCATTTTAGATTCCATTAAACTTGTTTGCAAACCTTTTTGAGCCGTAAATTTAAAGACTATAAATATTAACAATAATAAAAGGATACCGAAAATGATAAAAAACGGATGATAAAATGACAACAAAATTAAAGCAAAAATAATTTGTAATAATGCTGTGGGTACATCAATTAAAATCTTTGATAATCCTTTTTGTATGGTTAGCGTATCAAAAAAACGATTTGCCAATTCTGGCGGATAAAAATTACGCAATTCTGTCATTTTTATTTTAGGAAAACGATAACTTAACTCAAAAGAAGATCGCAGAAAAATTCTTTGTTGTATTGTTTCAATAATTCGTAGCTGCATTAATTGTAAAGCTCCAGAAAAAATAACACCTAAAGTTACCACAACTACCAAAACCACCCAAGATGTAGATACTTGAGCACCTTGAATTAAATTAATAATAGCCTGTATGCCTAAAGGTAATGTTAGCGCCACAAAACCGCCAAAAATTGCATAGTAAAAAATTTGAAATATATCTCTTTTCTCCAATTTTACAAGATTAATAAATCTTTTCCATGGAGTTAGTTGTTTATTTTCCATAAGTTTAGTTGAGTGTTTTGTAAACTAATTGTTGGTAAAAATCAGTTGGTGTTTGGCCTGCTTTGCAATTTGTAATAGACGGAAAATGCTCATTTAAAAAATGTTGATGCAAACCTCCTTCTAAAATAGTACTTGCCAAACTCATTGCAAACTTGTAATTCGGTTTTACTTCTGCAATCATCACTTCTAATCTATTAATTAACCTTTTATAGATTTCAAAATATCCTTCTTTATTGTCTTTATCTACTTTTTTAGTTAAAAAAGATTTAGAACTTTCATTAACTATAATTCTATATAACAAAGTTTCGTTGATATGAGAAAAATTACTGTCTTCTTCTACAGTTCTGGTTACAACTTCTACAGCTTTTACTAACTTTTCGTTTTTGTCAGAAATACTAAAGGTTTCTATAACCAATTGGTATTCTAACCACGCCCAGTACCAAGAAGATAAGTATAAAAGTAGTTTATGTTTGCTTTCAAAATATCGGTAAATAGAACTTTCGTTAGAACCAATTATTTTGCCCAATTTTTTAAAAGTAAAACTTTCAAAACCAATGTTATTAATTAAAACAATACTACTTTCTATAATTCGTTTCCCTAACTCAGAAGTTTCAGGATCTTTAATATATATCTTGCTGGGCACAGATATTTTTAAAGAGGATAATAAATCTTTCATTATAAAATATTAAGTTGCAAATATAATAGCATTACTATCGAAAATAAAAGGATTTTTTTTTATTAGTATTTTTTTAACATCTATACATTAATAACAAAAATGAGTTTTATCGTGAAATGAATTTTGAAAACGTCTATTTTTATGATATCTTTGTAGAACTGAGAAGTTTTAAAGAACTATTATTATCATTAATTTATCTAAATTTTAGTTTAGGTAAAAATTTACAAAGGCTAAAGCTTTTTAGCAGATTAAGATTTCTTCGAGAACAGGATTAAAATCAAATTAAAACAGAGTTATATAGTTAATGGCAAAATCGCAACAAACATTTAGTAAAAGTGAAAAAGAAAAAAAGCGTTTAAAAAAACGTGAAGACAAGCGTAAAAAAATGGAAGCTAGAAAGGCAGCCAAAGAGGCTGAAGGAACTTCAGGTATTCAGTTTGCTTACGTAGATCATAATGGAAATTTAACAGATACTCCACCAGATCCAGAATTAAAGGTAGAGTATGAGTTAGAAGATATTCAAATATCAACAACAAAAAAAGAAGATTTACCAGAAGAAGATCCTGTTAGAAAAGGAAAAGTAAACTTTTTTGATTCTTCTAAAGGTTTCGGTTTTATTATTGATACAGATAATGGCGAAAAATATTTTACACACGTTAGTGGTTTAATTGATACAATTGCAGAAAACGATAAAGTTTCTTTTGAGCTAGAAAAAGGAATGCGTGGGATGAATGCTGTAAAAGTTAAAAAGATTTAAAGAAAGCTAAATTTCTTTAAAATTAGTAAACATCTAAGATAAATTCTTGGATGTTTTTTTATGATTGATGTTTTTTTAATTCGAAATCAAAATATTATATCTTCATCAAACTATTAAATTGTAAATAAAAAATGATTCGTAGTTTTAAGATAGCCCTATAGTTAAAGTTGGCATCATTTTAATTTAATAGATATGAGTGAGTCTACTTTTTTAATTTGACGATAAGTTTTTTTAAATTGTAAAGAAATATCATATTCAGCACTAGCAACAAAAATCATGTTATTTCTAAATTTTAAAGATGTTAGCATCTCAAAAGATTTTATTTCGCCAGTAGTAAAATCAATACTATTTTCTAGAGTTTTGTAAACATTCTCAATTTTTATATCTATACCTTTTGTTGAAGCCATTTCTAAATCTTTTTGATAAAATTGAAGCGTGGTCAACTCCCTATTTAATGAAGATGTTTTGTTGTTATAGGTATTTATATAATTTAATAAGTTGCTTTGTGTAAAAGTGTAAATAGTAGATGCCAAAATAGCTTCTAAATAATTTTGAATTTTAAATGTATTACTTTGAATATTTTTGCTAGTAATAACAGTTATAAAATCAGCTATTATTCCAGAAATTGAATCTCTATACGTTACATAATCTTGTAAGGTATTTAGATTTAAATTATTTTCTTCTCTGAGTTTAGATAAAAGAACCCTTTCATTCTCATCTGCTTTTCTATTTTCATTCCAATTATTAATCTGTAAAGCAATTAATATACCAATAACCACCAAAAAAATTTCGCCAATAGCGTACTTAATGTATTTTGTTATTTTACCTTCTTCTGATAAAGATTTACGCATCTTTCTAAAAAAATGAATCATAGAATTTTTCTTAAAGTTTTAAAGATAGTAAAAATGTAAATTAGAAAAATAATTCTTTTTATTTGTTACCAAATTACCCTTATCAAATAATAACAATTTCAAAAAATATCGCTTTAAATCAATTATATTTGTGTCTACAAATTTATACTATGACTTTAATAAAATCCATCTCAGGTATAAGAGGAACTATTGGGGGTAAAACTGCTGATAATTTAACACCTGTAGATGCTGTAAAATTTGCTTCTGCTTACGGAGCATTCATAAAAAAAAGAAATCCTAACAAAAAAAATATAGAAGTTGTAATTGGTAGAGATGCTCGTATTTCTGGCAAAATGATTTCGAGTTTGGTGGCCAATACCTTAGTTGGTTTAGGAATAAATGTAATAGACTTAGGTTTATCAACCACACCAACTGTAGAAGTTGCTGTGCCTTTAGAAAAAGCTGATGGAGGTATTATTTTAACTGCTTCTCATAATCCAAAACAATGGAATGCACTAAAATTATTAAACGAAAAAGGTGAATTTTTAAATGGTGAAGATGGAGAACAAATTTTAGCTTTGGCAGAACGTGAAGATTTTGAGTTTGCAGAAGTTGATGATTTGGGGACCTATACTAAAAACAATTCTTACTTACAAAAACACATTCAAGAAGTTTTAAATTTAGAATTGGTAGATGTAGAAGCTATTAAAAAAGCCAATTTTAAAGTAGTAGTAGATGGTGTAAACTCTACAGGAGGCATCTTTATACCAGCCTTATTAAAGGAATTAAATGTAGCTTGTATAGAGTTGTACTGTACACCAAATGGTCAGTTTCCTCACAATCCAGAGCCTTTAAAAGAACATTTAACCGATATTTCTGAATTGGTAATACAAGAAAAAGCAGATTTCGGAATTGTTGTAGACCCAGATGTAGATAGACTTGCAATTGTGTCTGAAGATGGTACAATGTTTGGTGAAGAATATACCTTAGTAGCTTGTGCAGATTATGTTTTAGGACGATTAGGAGGAGGAAACACAGTGTCTAACTTATCGTCTTCTAGAGCCTTAAGAGATGTTACCGAAAAACATGGAGGACAATATACAGCCTCTGCTGTAGGAGAAGTAAATGTGGTGATAAAAATGAAAGAAACCAATACTGTTATTGGGGGAGAAGGAAATGGTGGAATCATTTATCCTGCTTCTCATTATGGTAGAGATTCGTTGGTTGGTGTGGCTTTGTTTTTATCGCATTTAGCACATCAAAAAACATCTTGTAAAACTCTACGTGATTCATACCCAAATTATTACATGAGTAAAAATAAGATTCAGTTGACTCCAGAAATTAATGTTGATAAAATTTTAGTAACCATGGCATCAACGTATGCTAACGAAGATGTAAATACTATTGATGGTGTTAAAATTGATTTTGCTGAAGAATGGATTCATTTACGTAAATCTAATACAGAGCCAATTATTAGAATTTATACAGAAGCAAAATCGCAAGAAGCTGCAGATGCTTTGGCTGTAAGGTTTATCAATGAAATTAAAAATATAATTGCATAATATTTTGAAATTAAAAACCATTACTTTTTTATTTATATTGATGTCAATATCAATAGTAGCCCAAGAAGTTAACACCAAAAAATCTACAAATAAAGGGAAACTTTTTATCTATTGGGGTTGGAACAGAGCTAGTTATTCTAATTCCGATATTAATTTTAAAGGAGAAAACTATGATTTTACTCTGCAAGATGTAGTTGCTAAAGATAGAATTACTCAATTTACTTTTAATGATTATTTGAATCCTGTAAAAATTACCAACCCACAAACAAATTTTAGATTGGGCTATTTTTTAAGCGATAATTATACCATTTCTATCGGTTATGACCATATGAAATATGTAATGCAAACCTACCAAACTGTAAAAATTAATGGAGAAATTAATGCAGGTACTCCTTTTGATGGTGTTTATAATAATGATGATATTCGCTTAATTAATGAGTTTTTGCAATTAGAACACACAGATGGTTTAAATTATGTAAATTTAGAATTAAAAAGATTTGATGAAATTGGGCATTGGATAGGAATGAACCATGAGAATTTTAAATTAAGTATTACAGAAGGTTTTGGTGGTGGTTTTTTATATCCGAAAACAGATGTTAAATTATTTAATCAAAAGGAAAGAGATGAGTTTCAGGTTTCTGGATGGGGAATTTCTGTTGGTGCAGGTTTAAATGTAACGTTGTTCAAACATTTTTTTGTGCAATCTGATTTAAAATATGGGTACATAGATTTGACAAACCTTAGGACTTCAAATAATCCAAATGATACCGCTTCGCAAAATTTTACGTTTTTTGAAAAAACAATCGTTTTTGGAGCAAAATTTAATATTTTATAATTAATAGAATGGATTTAGAGCAGTATTTTTCGCAATTTAGAGACCAAATTATTGGCGTGAACCAAACCTTCATTTCTCCTTATGGAGAACAAAATTTGGTGTATTGTGATTGGACTGCAAGTGGGCGTTTATATAAACCCATTGAAGAAAAAATCTGTAATGAATTTGGCCCATTTGTAGCCAATACACATACAGAAACTTCTACTTCTGGAGCAGCTATGACATTAGCTTATCATGAAGCTAGAAATATTATAAAACGTCATGTTAATGCAAATTCTAATGATGTTTTAATTACTACAGGTTCTGGTATGACTGGTGTTGTTAACAAATTTCAAAGAATTTTAGGCTTAAAAGTTTCAGAGAATTTAAAAAATCATACTACAATTCCAGACGATTTAAGACCCATCGTGTTTGTATCACACATGGAACATCACTCAAATCAAACTTCTTGGTTAGAAACCATTGCAGATGTAGAAGTTGTACCTTGTAATGATGAAGGTTTGGTATGTTTAGAGCTTTTTGAAAAATATATTCAAAAATACGAGGATAGGAAAATAAAAATTGCATCTATAACTTCTTGCTCTAATGTAACAGGTATAAAAACACCTTACCATAAAGTGGCAAAATTAATACATCAATACAATGGTTTGTGTTTTGTAGATTTTGCTTGTTGTGCACCTTATGTTGATATTAATATGCACCCAGAAACAGAAGCCGAGTATTTAGACGCTATTTTTTTTTCGCCACATAAATTTTTAGGAGGTCCAGGTAGTGCTGGTGTGTTAGTTTTTAACAAAAAACTGTACAAAAATACAGTGCCAGATAATCCTGGAGGTGGTACAGTAAGTTATACAAATCCTTGGGGAGAACATGATTATTTTGATGATGTTGAAACTAGAGAAGATGGTGGAACCCCAGGTTTTTTACAAACCATAAAAATAGCATTGTCTATTCAGTTAAAAGAAAAAATGGGCACTTTACATATCAAAAAAAGAGAAGATGAAATTAATACAATTCTTTTTGAAACCTTAGAGAATTTAAAAGGTGTAAAAATATTAGCACCGAATCATAAAAAAAGGCTGAGTATTTTTTCTTTTTATTTTGAAAAATATCACTTTAATTTAGTCGTAAAATTATTAAACGATCGTTTTGGAATTCAAACAAGAGGGGGTTGTTCTTGCGCAGGTACTTATGGCCATTTTTTATTGAATGTAGATCAAGAAACTTCTACCAAAATACATCATCAAATTTTAGAGGGTTGTAATACAGAAAAACCAGGTTGGGTACGTTTATCTTTACACCCAACAATAAACAATGCAGAATTGGATTTTATTTGTAGTTCTTTACATCAATTATCAATAAATATAGAAAATTGGGCTAATGATTATACATACGATTCAATGAAAAACGATTATGTGCATAAAACAGTTGCACCCATTGAGAAGGATTTAGTTACTTCTTGGTTTGCTGTTTAGCTTTTTGCATTTCTTGCCATTCCTCAAAACGATCTTTATGTTTAAATCGGTTATGAGACCATAAATAACACTCTGGTTGTTCTTTTATATTTCGTTCTGTAATGCGTAAAAATTGTTCGGTAATTTCATAATCCCTAAAATCTTTAGGGTTCTCAGCAATCACCTCAAAATCAGTTTCAAAATATCCTCTTTTTATTTTTTTAGATCTATAGTTAATTACCACTAAATCATGATTTTTTGCTAACATTTCAGCACCAGTGTGCACAGGTACTTTTACGCCAAAAAAATAGGCCCAATGATATGTTTTTTCTACTAATGGAGATTGATCACTTAGTAAAATATAAGCACCTTGAATATTATTATCAAAATTGCTTTTTATCATTTTAATAAAGTCAGCTGTAGTTGCTCCTTTAACACCAAATTTTTCTCTATTTTCTTTTAAAGTTTTTTCAAAAGTTTCATTTCTTAATTTGTTATAAGCCCCAAAAACATTCACATCTAAAACCAAAGGTAACCCAAAAGACCATTCCCAATTCGCTAAATGTGCACCAACAAGTGCAATACTTTTGCCTTGTTTTATGTATTTATTGACTAGTTCAGGGTTTACGTATTTGTATCTTTTTAAAATTTGCTTTTCAGAAATTGAGAACGATTTTATACTCTCAACCATAATATCAGTAAAATGTTTATAAAATTTCTTTGCAATTGCTTCTTTTTCTTTTTCTGATTTTTCAGGAAAAGCATAAGTTATATTTTTTAAAATCACCTTTTTTCTGTATCCGAATGCGTAATACAACAAAGCATAAAAAAAATCTGAAATCAAATATAAAACAAACATTGGCAATCTAGAAAACAACCAAATTAAAGGGTATGTAAGACAGAAAATAATAAAATTCATAAACAAAAATTAGAATGCAAATATCGTATTAATAATTCAAAGAAATCAGTTAGTTTTTTTTGAGTTTATTCTTTTTTAATGCTTTCCATTCTTGTAAACGATGGCGATGTTTAAATCGTTTGTGAGACCATAAGTAAAACTCAGGTTGTTGTTTGATGAGCTTTTCTGTTAATTCAATATATTTATCTGTAATTTGATAGTTGCTAACATCTTTAGGGTTTTCTGAAATCAATTCAAATTCAGTTTCATAATAGCCTCTTTTTATCTTTTTGGTTGATGAGTTAATCACCACTAAGTCAAACTTTTTAGCCAAACTTTCTGCACCTACATGAAAAGGCACTTTTATGCCTAAAAAAGATGCCCAATATAAGGTGTGTTCTACTTGCGGAGATTGATCGCTAATTAATAGATAAATACTTTGTTTTTGGGCTTTGTAATCTTCATAAAACGCCTTAACTGTTTTTGCAGATTCATAACAAATAAACCCAAAACGCTCTCTAGAATCTTTTACAATTTTATCAAAATATTTGTTTCCAATACTAGTGTAAGCACCTCTCGCTCTACAATTTAAAACCATTGGCGCACTTGCAAACCACTCCCAATTAGCTTGATGTGCACTAACAAAAGCAATACTTTTTCCTTGGTCTAAAAACTCTTTTACCAACTCTGGGTTTTTATATTGGTAACGTTTTAAAATTTCTTTTTTGCTAATAGAAATTGCTTTTATGGTTTCTATAAAACTATCTGTAAAATGCTTAAAAAAATATTTAGAAATTCTTTTTTTTTCAGCCAAAGTTTTTTCAGGAAAAACTAGCGTCAAGTTTTCTAAAACAACGGTTTTTCGATATTTAAATACATAATATACAAATACATATAGAATATCTGAAACAATATATAAAATGCGCATTGGTAGCTTAGATAGCAACCAAACAAAAGGATAAACTATTCCGAAAATTAAGAATTGCATTGTAGTACTTTAGTGTTGCAAATATCAGTATTAAAATTAAAACTATATAGTAAAACCAATCGGATTTTGCTACTTTTGTAAAATGTTAGATGGTTCAAATCCTATTGTTTTACTCATTATCGTAGCCAATGTTTTATTCTCTATGAAAGGCTTTGATGATTATGCTTTTTTAGACAAATTTAAGTTTCAAATAAATAGGGTAAAAGGTGGTGAAAAAATTAGAATGCTGAGCTCTGGTTTTTTGCATGTTGATTGGATGCATCTTATCTTAAACATGTATGTTTTGTATGCTTTTGGAAACATTATTACAAACATTTTGGGTGTTAGTGCTCTTTTAATTATTTATTTTGGAAGTTTGTTAGCAGGTAGTTTTTATACCTTGCATAACCATAAAAATGAACCTTATTATAGTGCTGTTGGAGCCTCTGGAGCAGTTTCAGGAATTGTATATTCCTCAATTTTATTATTTCCAGGAATGCAGCTGTATTTATTTTTTGCGATACCAATACCTGGTTATATTTTTGCAGTAGGTTATTTGTTATACTCTATCTACGGAATGAAAAAACAATTGGGTAATATTGGTCATGCAGCCCATTTAGGTGGAGCCATTGGTGGTTTTGTTTTAACACTTGTTTTAAACCCGGTTTTAATTAAAACAAATTCTATTTTTGTGATAGCTTTAGCCATACCCATTGCTTTATTACTTTTTTTTGGGGATAAATTAAAAAGATTTTAATTTAAAATAATAGTTAGATGTAAGCTTTTATTATTTTTTATGATAAGCTATTCACGCACATTTAAATGTACATTATGGTTAAATTCAAACCATAAAAAAAGACCTAATTATTGCTAATTAAGTCTTTTGAGCGAAAGACCAGGTTCGAACTGGCGACATTCAGCTTGGAAGGCTGACGCTCTACCAACTGAGCTACTTTCGCATGGTAAAGGACTGCAAATATATAATCATTTTTGAGTTTTGCAATAATTATTATTAAAATATTTTTTAAAAATTTCTATTCTTTTATATCATTTTATATTTTAAACTTTCTCAGTAAAAAACAATCGAATTTTTGAGGATATGGATTGGATTAGTAAGCTAAACTTAAAAGCCTCACATTTATTGAAATATCAATGAATGTGAGGCTTTTTTAAGGCAAATAAAAAGATAAAAATGTGTTATCCTTTTACTTTGTTTTTAAATTGATCAAATTTGTCTTTTTCTTCTTTTGGCCAACTGTTGTTAGATAAATCAACATCAGCAGTTTCTAAATCTGGATCTACTTTAAAGCTTTTAATTTCTTGGGTTGAAGAAAATACTCTTTTTACAGTGTTGTCATCTTTCATCCAAATTTGAGCAGGAAAAGTTTGTTTTTCTTTAGTTCCGTCTGCATAGGTTAATTCTACGATTAACGGCATTACTAATCCTCCTGGTTTTTCAAACTCCACAGAATAGATATAGCTTGGTATTTCTGTACCAGCAGCTACATATTTATCCATAGCTTTAGCGTTAGCATCTTCTTTTTTATCTGTAACATATACTAAATCGCCTAAATTATCAAAATATTGTTTGTATTGTTCTTTTAATTTAGCAACTCTTTCGTTTGGTTTATCAGTTAAATATAAGGGTTTTACTGTTTTGATTCCTATATCAGTTACATCAGTAGTATAAAACCATCCTCTCCAAAACCAATCTAAATCCATACCAGAAGCATCTTCCATAGATCTAAAGAAATCTGCAGGTGTTGGGTGTTTAAACATCCATCTTTGAGAATAAGTTCTAAATGCATGATCAAATAACTCAGGCCCCATAATTGTTTTACGTAACATATATAAACCAGCAGCTGGTTTAGAATATGCATTTGGTCCGAATTGTTTTACATAATCTCCTTGAGACATAATAGGAGAGATGTTACTCTGATCTCCACCCATATAACGTGTAATGTTTTTTGCAGGATTTGATGCAAATAATTCAGGGTCATATACTTCTTCTGCTAAGATTTCTACAAAAGAGTTTAAACCTTCGTCCATCCAAGTCCATTGTCTTTCATCAGAATTTACAATCATTGGGAAAAAGTTGTGTCCAACTTCATGAATAATTACCCCTAACATTCCTTTTTTAGTTCTGTCAGAATAAGTTCCATCTGGGTTTGGACGACCAAAGTTGAAACATATCATTGGATACTCCATACCTTGACGTTCTGAATGTACAGAAATTGCTTTTGGATAAGGGTAATCGAATGTAATTTTTGAATATTCCACTAAAGTAGTTGCCACTGCTCTTGTAGAATGCTCTTCCCATAAAGGGTTTCCTTCTTTAGGGTATAAAGAAACAGCCATAACTGTTTTGCCATTAATATCTGTAGCCATAGCATCCCAGATATATTTTCTAGAAGTAGCAAATGCAAAATCTCTTACTCTTTGTGCTTTAAACTGCCATGTTTTTGTTTTCGTTGCACGACCTTTTTCCGCTTTTTCAGCTTCTTTTTGTGTAACAATTAAAACAGGTTTGTCAAAAGATTTTCTAGCTTTTGCCCAACGTTTACGTTGCTCTTTAGTTAATACATCTTTTTCGTTTTGTAAAACACCAGTAGCATCCACAATATGATCTTCAGGTACAGTTAGGTTTACCTCGTAATCACCAAATTCTAAAGCAAATTCAGATCTACCCCAAAATTGCATGTTTTGCCATCCTTCTACATTATTATAGACGGCTAATCTTGGAAAAAATTGTGCAATGGTGTAGTTGTTATTTCCATCAGGGAAAGTTTCTAAACCAGAACGACCTCCATCTTTATTAATATCGTTAATTTTATAATTCCATTTAATTCTGAATTTAAAAATTTCTCCAGGTGCTAAAGGTTTTGGTAAGTTTATTCTCATCATAGTTCTATTGATAAAGTGAGATAATGGTTTACCACCACTTTCAACTTTCTCAATATTGAATCCAAATCCTTTACCCTCTTTTAAATAGGTGCTTTTGAAATTATCTGGAGTTAAAAAAGCTGAAGCTCCACTAGATTTAGCTAAGGGTGTTTTAGAATCATCAGCTCTCATGTTTTGATCTAATTGTACCCATAAATATTCTAAATGATCTTTTGAATTATTGTGGTATGTAATGTTTTCATCACCATAAATTTTATTGGTACTTTCTTCTAAACGAATGTCCATCACATAATCCACTTTTTGTTGTGTATATTGATGACCAGGAGCTCCAGAAGCTGTTCGTTGATCGTTTGGACTAGCCAAAACATCTTTCATTTGTCTGAATTTGTTTTGATCTGTGTGTCCTTGTTGTACTTTCTTTTTTTCTTTAGTTTCTTGAGCAAAACTTGCAGTTGCTACAAAGAATAAAGAAAATACGAATAAAGAAATTTTTTTCATTTGATTTGATTTGTATTTAACGTGCATAAAATTAAGAATTTGAATGGAAAATGATAAGAAATTGTTAAATTTTAACAAACCTTTACCATAAAAAAAAGACAATATGAAACCATATTGTCTTTTTGACTAATTTTTAATAAAATTTAGCCTTTCATTTTGTTTTTAAATTTATCAAATTTATTAGCGGTTTCTTTTGGAAAACTATTGTTAGATGTATCTACATCTGCAGTTTCTAAATCTGGGTCTATAACAATACTTTCTATCTGTTTTGAAGATGAAAATACTTTTGTGATTTCTTTATCATTATACCTCCAAATTTGTGCAGGATAAGTTTTCTTTTCTTTTGTACCATCCTTATAGGTAAATTCTACTATAATAGGCATTACTAATCCTCCTGGTTTTTCGTAAGTGATTTCATAATGGTATTTGCTTTCTTTTTTTGCAAAGCCTAAACCTTCAGAAGTGTCTTCTACAAACTCTACAGTGTTTCCTGCATCTTTTGTAGTATATTTTTTAACACCTTTAATACCAATATCAGTTACATCAGTGGTGTAAAACCAACCTCTCCAAAACCAATCTAAATCTATACCAGAAGCATCTTCCATAGTTCTAAAAAAATCTGCAGGAGTAGGGTGTTTAAACATCCATCTTTGAGAATAGGTTTTAAAAGCATGGTCAAACAATTCTTTACCCATAATAGTTTCTCTTAAAATCCAAAGGGCAGTTGCTGGTTTACCATAAGCGTTACTACCAAAACTGTATACGTTATCTCCTTTAGACATGATTGGTGCAATTTTAGATTGATCTCCAGACATATATCTTACAATATTTTTAGGGTATCCTCTTACTATTGGAAAATCTTTATCATAATCTAGCTCTGCCAACATTTCCATATAAGAATTTAAACCTTCGTCCATCCAAGTCCACTGTCTTTCGTCAGAATTTACAATCATTGGAAAAAAGTTATGTCCAACTTCGTGAATGACCACTTTAATCATTCTATATTTTACTCTATCTGAGTAACCCCCATCTGGTAAATCTGGTCTTCCTGGGTTGAAACAGATTTGTGGATATTCCATACCCATTTGTCCATCAACAGAAATGGCTTTATGGTAAGGATAATCAAAAGTATATTTTGAATATGTTTTTAAAGTTTGTGCAGTTGCTTTTGTAGAATGGTCTCCATATAAGGGATTCGCTTCTTTAGAATATAAAGAATGTGCCATAACAGTTCTACCATTAATATCTACAGCCATTGCATCCCAAATAAATTTTCTTGAAGTTGCAAATGCATAATCTCTTACATTTTTAGCAACAAATTTCCATGTTTTTGTACCTGTAGCTTTTGTTTTTTCAATCTTTTCAGCTTCTTTTTGGGTTCTGATAACTACGGGTTTATCAAATGTTTTTTGTGCTTTTTCCCATCTTTTTAATTCTTTTTTAGAAAGTACTTCATCAATATTTTGTAAAACACCTGTTGCACCCAGCATGTGGTCTTCAGGTACTGTAATATTTACATTAAAGTCTCCAAATTCTAATGCAAACTCACTTCTTCCCCAAAACTGGTCATTTTGCCAACCTTCTACATTATCATATACACACATTCTTGGATAAAATTGCGCTATAACGTAATTGTTGTTATTGTTTTCATTAAAATGTTCATAACCAGATCTACCACCTTGTGTTCTATGGTTATTGATATTGTACCACCAAGAAATGTTAAACTCAAAAGTATCACCAGAAGCTAAAGGTTTTGGTAAGTTGATGCGCATCATGGTTTGATTAATAATATAAGATAAATTGCTACCATCTGTATTGGTAACACTCATAATATTAAATCCGCCATCAAAACGCTCTTTTGGAAAAGCACTTTCGAATCTTCTTTTACTCATTTTGGTTCTAATTTTTCCAGAACTAATGTCTGGTGTTTTAGAATCTGCAGCTCTCATATTTTGGTCTAATTGTACCCATAAATATGGCAATTCATCTCTAGAATTATTATGATATGTTATGGTTTCTGAGCCTGTAATTTTTGTATTGGCATCGTCTAAAACAATATCCATTACATAATCAACTTTTTGTTGAGTGTACTCTTTTCCTGGTGCACCAGAGGCTGTTCTTTCTAAATTAGGTGTAGCTAACTCTTGTTTTAGCTGCCTAAATTTGTTGGTGTTTGTGTGCCCTTGTTTTGTAATTTGCGCATAAGAACCTGCTGCAAAAACAAGAGAAAATAGTAAGAATCCGATTTTTTTCATAAAATTAGTGTTTGTGTGATTACTGAATGATTTAATATTTTAAATGGGCTGAATTTTCTTCTTTAGTTAATAAAATACTTTTGTTTTTTATACCAACTTTAGACTTTATTAAATTTTGTTGTTTTGGAAAATGCTTTGTTAGAATATTGTTGGTAATATCTATGCTGTGTACTTGATTTATATTTTCTATTTCTAAGTAAAAGAATACCAAATCACCATCATATTCTTTGCCAATATAATTAAAGTTTTTTGCAGTACCATCTACTTTAAAAAAGAGTTTTTCTTTAATGTATTTTTCAAAATAAACATCGTTGTTTTTCAGTTCTCTTTTTGTAGTTAATTGTAGGTCTATATTATTATCACTATTTAAAGCAGTTTCAATATCATCCATAAAAACATTGATGATTATTTGTATGGATTTTGATTCACTTTTATACTTTATTTGAGTTAAACTTAAATAATATTTGTGCGTTGTAAATGATAAAAGTGGAATTAAAAAAAGGAGTACTGCTATTTTATTTGTATTCATACTGATATAAAAATCAATTATTGAGCCAAATTACTCATTTTTTATGATTTTGAGGTAAGAAACGCTTTCCGTTCTTAAAACTTTAATAAGTTCTAAAATCCGATCTTCTTTGTGTAAGTTTTCAATACCTAAAGGATTACAATATTCTAAAAAGTGAAAATATTTTTCTATAGGAATTTTTAGTTCATCAAAGAAAAACTTTTCTCCAAGTTCTGAAAGTATTTTGTACGGAAAAGCCTTTTTTTGTGCTAAATTTTTACGCAAAGCCCATAATCTTTCTGAATTTTTAAAAGGCATAACAACTGAAGCACCTGCACCAGCCATTTGTATGGCACCTTGCATGGTATTTACTATTGGTGGTCTTACCTTTTCTATCTCGTCTATAGTAGGGTCTATTTCTGAAAAATCTACATTAGAAAAATCTAAAAAATTTCTAAGTAAAGAATCTCTTACATCTTTAGGAACGTCTTTACTATCTGCAGTTAATCTACCCATTAAGTTATGTCTTTTTAAATCAAACTCATCTAAAACATAAATATTGGCTTTTAATAAAACCTCCAATTCTCTATTTTCTAAAATTTCTTCGTTAATAGTTATTTTTTTGAGTTTGTGCTGAATAGAAGAGAAGCATAAAGTATCTCCTTTAGAAACAAAAATTCGAAACAAACCTTGGTCACTAGAAAAAGTACCTTGATTGGTTTTTAAATTAATGATATTCGCGTTTTTTACAATGCCCAAAGAATCTAAAACTTTTCCAGTAATTAGTTTTCTTCTTTCTTGTGATGATACTGTATTAACTAAAAATAACAGTAAAAATAAAGGGAGTAGTTTTTTTAGCATAGGTGTATTTATAATTCACAAATTATAAATTTATCTGCTGAATACCTAAAAAATCTATTGGAATCTTTTGTTAAAAATTGGTTGCAAACAAATTCATATTAATTTTAATAAAAAACTATTCTTTTTGAATCGTTTCTAAATAAAGATTGGCACGATTTTCAAATAATTGAATTAACTCTAATAAATCCTCTTTTTTGAATAGATTTATAACTACAGATAAGTTACAAAACTCCAGAAATTGATGATAGTTTTGTTTGGGAATTTTTAATTTGTTAAAAAAGTAATCTTCACCCAACTGAATAAGTATGTTATTAGGTACTTTGGTTTTATCGAATTCATTTTTAACAATTGGTGTATACTTTTTCTTCTTTAAAGATAAAAAACCCAATAGATTTATACCTTGATTTTTTTGAATTGGATCTACTACTACAACTTCGGACTCAGCCCTGTTATTTGCATCAATTCTAGTATCTTTTAGACTAAAATCTACATTCGAAAAATCGAGGTTATTTTTTAATATAGAATCTCTTTTTTCTTTAGGTATTTGTTTGATATCTGAAGTTAAATTTCCTGTTAAATTGTGTTTTTTAAGGGTAATTTCATCTAAGGTATAAGTGTTTATTTTTAAGATTGCTTTTATGTTTTGTCTAAAAAATATTCTATCTGTTATAATGATAGTTTTATTGATGTGTTGAACAGAAGAAAACTTTAATGTGTCGCCTTTTGAAGCATAAATACCAAATAAACCTCGATCATTTGAAAATGTACCCAATTTGGTTTTTTGATTAACGATATTTACATTTTTAACAATGCCTAAAGAGTCTAAAACAATACCTTTAATAAAGCGCTTTTGATTTTGGGCAGAAGATAAAAGTGTGAAAAGTATAGAAAAAAGAAAAAGTATTTTTTTAAGCATAAAAAGGAGAATTATTTTCTAAACGAAGCGCTAAAATTAATCTTTTTTAATCAAACTTATTTCGGTTTTATCTTGAGGAAAAGTCTTACTTTCTTGCATTAATATTTTGGTAATTTTTAAATTATCATTTTTATTAAAATAGTTGATAATATTTTTTTTATAACAATAATTCAAAAAAGGATTGATGCTTTCTTGTTTGATATTTAAATCTGTTATAAAGAAATCGTCTGTAAAATACTTTCTAATTTTGGCAAGTCTATTATCTTCTAAAGTAATTTTTTCTAGCTGTTTTCTCCTTTTATTATTCCCATTTAATGCATTTATTAAATTATCTAAACTAACTACACCACCAGATCTGAATTTAACCACTGCATAATCTTTTTTTGCAATGGTATTGGCATAAGGTAAATGAAGCGTTTTTGCATTTACAGTTGGTGGAGGCATAATTTCTGGATCTACAAAAAATATGCTTTTAGCTTTACCTAAAGTAACTTCATCTAATACATATGTTTTATCCTCAACATCAACTATAAACACTTCTTGGTTAAAAACTGCTTTGGTTATGGCTATTGTTTTGTGTTTTATGTTGATGTGAGAAAACGCTAAAGTATCGCCAATAGCAACAGGGATTTCGAACAAGCCTAAATCACTAGTATTTGTACCTATGTTAGAGTTTTTATTAATAATATGCACATCAGCAATTACATCACCTTCAAAAAAAACTTTTCCAGTAATGGTTTTTTTGTGCTCTTGGCTATAGGCGAAAGCACAAAAAAGAAAAGAATAAAGCAGTAGTTGATTTTTCATGACAACAAAGGAAAGAGAGATGCCTCTTAAAACTCTATTAACACAATGGTAAAATTTTGTTAAACGAAAAAAGCATCATAAATTTTATGATGCTTTTAAGAAATATAATAAAGTGTTTTTACTTTTGAATGTTAATTGTGGCTTTACCCACAACTGTAGATGTAACACCATCTAATGTTATTGATTTATTTACATCAGTTTCTATAGTTAACACATTATCTACATAAGAAATTACATTTATAGTCAAATTTTCGCCACTTTCATTTAATTGTAAAGTGTTGTCATCTAAAGCCCAAGAACTGGTGGTAAAACCAAAATTATCGTTAAAAAAAATATTATCAAAAATAAGACTTTCTGTTTTTTCAACTCCACTAGGCTCTGTGTATGTTAACTCAAACACAAAATCGCCTGTCATGGTTACCCGATTTGGATTTTCTGAAAACGTAATATTTGTATTAAAATTTTTTCCAAAACCCTTACCTGTAAGTGTAATGTTTACAGGATCTGTTACATTTAAAACAGCATCATCCATGGTGATGTTTTTAATTGTCCAAGTACCAGCCAAATCGCTGCTATTTATGGCTACTAAAGAGGTGTTAGATACTTTACAAGAAAATAACGATGTTAATATTAATGCAAGAATAAGTATTTTAGATTTCATTATGTGTGTTTTAAAAAATGATTAAAAAGCGGTTTTAATTTACCATCAACAGCCTTTTTTTTAAAATTACGAAATTAAATCAATTCTAACTCATAAATTTGTTTTATGAAAAAAATGATCATTGCAAGTACATCAACCGTTCATGGAAGTAGTTATTTAGAATATTTATTACCCACCTTAACCTCTTTTTTTAAAGGAATTAAAACGATTTTATTTATACCTTATGCAAGGCCTAGTGGAATTTCTTATCATGATTATACCACTTTAGTTAGTAAAGCTTTTGCAACAATTAATTTAGACGTAAATGGAATCGATGAATTTGAAAATCCAATAACAGCACTTCAAAAAGCTGAAGCTATTTTTACAGGGGGAGGAAATACTTTCGAGTTGGTAAATCAATTGTATAAAAACGAGGTTTTAGCAACTTTAAAAGAAGTTATTGACAATGGTACTCCGTATTTAGGAACAAGTGCAGGAAGTAATATTTGTGGAGTTTCTATGATGAATACCAATGATATGCCTATTGTATATCCACCAAGTTTTACCACTTTAGGTTGTATTCCATTTAACATCAATGCGCATTATTTAGACCCAATAAAAGGTTCTAAACATATGGGTGAAACTCGTGAAACCAGAATTAAAGAGTTTCACGTTTTTAATGAAACCCCAGTTTTAGGTTTACGAGAGGGGAGTTGGCTAGAGGTTTTAGGAGATGAAATTTATTTACGAGGAAAGTTAACTGCAAGATTTTTTCAAAAAGATAAACCAGCTATAGAGCTACAAATTGGAAACTTGAAGTAGGAGGTAATTTAGCTTGTTACTTCTCCTAGCTTCAAATTTCATATTTAATACCATTTAATATCCAATATAATCTGTAATTTCTAATCCGTAACCAATCATGCCTACTCTTTTAGTTTGTGGAGTATTGGTTAATAATTTTAATTTACTGATGTTTAAATCGTGTAAAATTTGAGCTCCAATACCAAAATCTCTTTGATCCATTGCAATTGCTGGCGCTTTTAACTCTCCGTTTTTTTGATTTTCTTTTAGTAAATGTAACCTAGTCAATAAATTTTTCGATTGATTTTGTTGGTTGATAAATAAAATAGCTCCTTTTTCTGCTTCATTAATTACTTGAAACATTTGGTCTAATTTTTTATCGGCATTATTTGTTAAGGTTCCTAAAATATCATTATTTACTAAGGTAGAATTGATTCTTGTTAGTACATTGTCTTCATTTGTCCAAGTTCCCTTAGTTAATGCAATATGAACTTGATTGTTGGTAGTTTGTTGATACGCTCTAAGTCTAAATTTTCCAAAACGAGTTTCAATATCAAAATCTTCTTTCTTTTCAATTAAAGAATCGTGCTCCATTCTATACGCCACTAAATCTTCAATAGAAACTATTTTAATATCAAATTTTTTAGCTACTTCTAAAAGTTGTGGTAAACGAGCCATAGTTCCATCTTCATTCATTATTTCTACAATAACCCCTGCAGGTTGTAAACCTGCTAGTCTTGCAAAATCAATGGCAGCTTCTGTATGCCCAGTTCTTCGTAAAACACCACCTTCTTTTGCCTTTAAAGGAAAAATATGACCAGGTCTTGCCAAATCGAAAGGTTTGGTTTCTTTATCTATTAAAGCATTTATGGTTAGGGCTCTATCTGAAGCAGAAATTCCGGTTGTAACTCCTTTACCTCGCAAATCAACAGATACTGTAAACGCAGTTTCCATAGGATCTGTGTTGTTGTTTACCATCATGCCTAAATCTAGCTCTTTACAGCGTTTTTCGGTTAATGGGGCACAAATTAAACCCCGTCCATGTGTTGCCATAAAGTTTACCATTGCTGGAGTTACTTTTTCTGCAGCAGCTAAAAAATCTCCTTCATTTTCACGATTTTCATCATCTACAACAATAATAACTTTGCCATTTCTAATGTCGTTAATGGCAGCTTCTATTGTGTTTAATTTTGTTTTTTTATGTAAAATCTGTGTACTCATAAATTATTCTTTTTTTTAGGTACTATTTTTTTGAAAAAATTAGTAACAGGTAGTAAAAAGGAATCTATATTAAAAATTCCTTTGTCTTTTGTGGCTCTTCTTGTTAGTAAAATAGCAATAGGAATCATTATAATAGCAGAGATCCAAGACCCTAAGAAAGAAGAAATACTGCTTTCTTCTGCTAAGTTTTTACCAAATGTATTGGTAAAAAAGTAAGTTACATATACTGCTATGGCTAATATCATTGGCAAACCAAAACCTCCTTTTCTAATAATAGAACCCAAAGGAGCACCAATAAAAAATAGGATAACACAAGATAGCGAAAATGCAATTCTGTTATAATACTCTGTATCGTAAAAATTTAAAACTTTACGTTTATACTTAATGCTTGTTTTGTTGGTTTTTAATGTACTTACCATTCTACTTAATTTGGTTACAGCAGAGTTTAGAATGGTTATTTGATCTTGCAGTTCAAAATTATTAATGGTTATACTATCTAGATTTTTCTTTTTTAAAGAATCTGTATATTGATACAATTCTTTAGCTTGTGCACTGATGTAAATATTCTTTGCTCGTAAAGATAAAACTTCATCATAATTCGTTTTTAGTTTTGGTATGGTATCTTTAATTTGCTTTAATGTAAACATCATTGGGCTATTTTTAGAATTTATGCTATCTAAAGCGCCATCATTTAACAAATCTCCCACATCAATATTAAACTCGTATTCTTTAAAAGTGGCACTAGAAGCTGCCATTTTTTTTCGTTTTATAGCTGTTTTTGCAGATTTTACATGTTCTTCGTAATAATTACCATTATACAAAACCAAGGTCATGTATCTACTACCCTCATCAGAAACTATTTTACCACTATCTGCTGTAATTACTTTTTGATTTCCGCGTTTTGCTTTTAAATCATAAATTAATACATTCTTTAAAAGGTTTTCGTTTTCGCCATATTTTTCATCAAATTTTATTTGATAACCAGGTATGTCTGAATTAAAACTTCCAGCAACTAAGGCCATTGCTGGTTTTTTCTTTTTAATGTTACTGTATAAATTTCGTTGTTTTAAATTGGCATAAGGAAAAATATTATTTAAAAATAAAAAATTAATCAAACTTAAACCAATAGCTAAAATACCTAGAGGCCTTACCAACCTTTGTAATGATATACCTGCTGATTTTGCAGCAGCAAACTCGTAGTTTTCACCTAAATTACCCAAAGCCATTATAGATGATAACAACACACCAATAGGCAATGCTTGCGGAATTATCATTAAAGTGGAGTAGTAAACAAATTTTAAAATAAAAATAAGACTTACACCTTTACCAGCAATATTTTCGAAGGCCTGCCACAAAAGTTGCATCACCAAAACAAATAGTACAATAAGAAATGTAGCTACAAAAGGAACTAGAAAGCTCTTTAAGATGTATTTATCTAAAATCTTCATAAAAAACAAAAATAGCATCTTAAATAGTAAGATGCTACTAATTTATTGTTAATTGAATTCTTTAATCAATCATATAATTTTTACTCAAATACTTTTGCTTATCAAACTTAAAAAAATTCTCTGATAATGCTTGATTACTTTTAAAATCGGTGATGGTAAAACTTGTTTTTGCGCCATTTGCACCTGTTTGAATTAGCTTATAAATATGCTTTGTTTTGGCATCTATGCCTAATTCAACTTTTATAATTTCAGAATCGCTATCCATTGGGTTTAAGGTTACAAATTGAATTTTTCTGCCATTCATGTTTTTTAAATCGCCCATTGCTAAATTATAGCCTTCTTTGTAAAAGGTTAGTAATTTAGATGGATAAATAAAACCATCATCTTCCCCCATATCTCCATCTGTTATAGAAATTTCTTTTTCTTCGTTATTGATAACATATAATTTTTTACCATCGTAAATAAAATTATTACCTAGATAATTAAGATTGTATTTTTCGCCTTGTAAATTAATTTCTCCACGAATTGGGGGTTCATCACCTTCATTAATTCCAGCTTCTTTATTACTCAAAGTTTGGCTAAAACTTAAATACATGTTGTTGTATGCAGACATTTTTGTAGACACATCATCTAACAATGATTTTGCGTTCGTTGAGTTTTGTGAAAATGCAACATTTGTAAAACATACTGTTAAAAATAAAACTATAATTTTTTTCATTTTATTGATTCTTTTCGTTTTCTAATAATTCTTCTAAAGCTATAAAGTCTGGTATTAAAACTTGCCTTGCTTTACTACCTTCAAAACCACCTACAATACCTGCAGCTTCTAATTGATCAATTAATCTACCAGCTCTATTATAGCCTAATTTTAGTTTTCTTTGCAACAAAGAAGCAGAGCCTTGTTGTGCAGTGATAATAATTTCTGCAGCTTCTTTGAATAATTTATCTCTATCTGTTATATCTATATCAACACTTGTGCCATTTTCATCATCTACATATTCTGGTAATAAATGTGCATCTGCATACGCTTTTTGCGACCCAATAAAATCGGTAATTTTTTCAACTTCTGGGGTATCTACAAAAGCACACTGAATTCTTTTAATATCATTACCATTGGTATACAATAAATCTCCACGACCAATTAATTGATCTGCACCACCAGCATCTAAAATGGTTCTAGAATCTATTTTAGAAGTAACTCTAAAGGCAATTCTGGCAGGAAAATTAGCCTTAATAATACCTGTAATTACGTTTACAGAAGGTCTTTGTGTGGCAACAATTAAATGAATACCAATAGCTCTTGCTAATTGCGCTAAACGTGCAATTGGTGTTTCTACTTCTTTACCAGCTGTCATTATTAAATCTGCAAATTCATCAATTACCAAAACAATATAAGGTAAAAATTGATGGCCATCATTAGGATTTAATTTACGCTTTTTAAACTTAGTATTGTACTCTTTAATGTTACGTACCATTGCTGCTTTAAGCAAATCGTAACGATTGTCCATTTC
Source organism: Polaribacter sp. R77954 (assembly GCF_044595335.1). GTDB lineage: Bacteria > Bacteroidota > Bacteroidia > Flavobacteriales > Flavobacteriaceae > Polaribacter. The sequence continues at coordinate 626,076 of NZ_CP138992.1, read as the reverse complement.
TATACAAAGCGAATTTAATGTATGTACAACTTTGGTAGTGTCTGTAATAATGGCTTCATCTTCACCAGGCAATTTTGCTAAATAATGACGCTCTATTTTATTAAATAATGTTAATTCTACTTTTTTGGGGTCAACCAAAATAAATTTTACTTCTGCTGGGTGTTTTTTATATAATAGTGATGTTAGCACTGCATTTAATCCTACAGATTTTCCTTGCCCTGTTGCACCCGCCATTAATAAGTGAGGCATTTTTGCTAAATCTACTACAAAGGTTTCATTAGAAATGGTTTTGCCTAAGGCAATAGGCAGTTCCATTTGCGACTCTTGAAATTTCTTTGAAGAAATTGCAGAATGCATAGAAACTATAGTTGATTTTTTATTAGGTACCTCAATACCAATGGTTCCCTTTCCTGGAATTGGGGCAATAATTCTAATTCCTAAAGCAGATAAAGACAATGCAATATCATCTTCTAAATTTTTTATTTTAGAAATACGGATTCCTGCTTCAGGCACAATTTCATAAAGTGTAATTGTAGGGCCAACAGTAGCTTTTATTTCTGCAATACCAATTTTATAATTTTTTAAAGTTTCTACAATTCTGTTTTTGTTGGCTTCTAATTCTTCAGGATCTATAGAAATACTTTCGTTGTAATGCTTTAATAAATTAAACGTAGGGAATCGAAAATTAGACAATTCTAAAGTAGGATCAAACTCACCAAAATCTTTTAAAATTTTATCTGATAAATTTTCTGTAGATGCTTCTTCTTCTCTAGCTACAGCCACATCTATTCCAACATCATTAATGTCTTCAACAGTGTCTTCTTGAGGTTGTTCAACTTTAAAATGTGGTTCAGAATCTTTTACTGTTTTTAAAACTATTTCTTCTGCGTTGTTTTGAACATCAGAATGATTGCTAATAGTAGGTTTTAAATTTTTAACGGATAACTCGAATTCTGATTTTTCTGATTTATCTTCCTTTTCTTCAACAATAGGTTTTGGTTTGTTTTTTGCTGCTGGTTTTGTTGGTTTAACCTTTGTTGTGCTTTCTTGTATTTTAGAATTTTCTAACGCTTCTAATTCTTGGTTTTCTTTTTCTGCTTCGCGTTCAATTTTTCTTTGCTTCATTTTTTCAATAAAAGCATCAATATTTACTTTATAACGTAAAACAACATACGTTAACAACAAAAAGATTAATGCAATGACTAAGCCTGTTTTGCCAATAAAGTTTTGTAGATAATTGTTGATTTCAAAACCAATTACACCAGATAATAAAGCATATTTATGATTTAAAAATCCTAAAGCTAAAGAAAGCCAAAGCATAGCAGCCATGTTCCAATTCCAAGAAATAATAATTTCTGAAAATTTCTTTTTAGCAAGGATAAAAAAACCAGATAAAAATAGTTGAAACGCAATAACAAATGCAGCAAAGCCAAAACCATCATATATAAAAAAGTGACTTAAGTTTGCGCCAATTTTACCCAATAAATTTTTACTTTTTACGCTTTTATCAGTAATATAAGCTAAAGTACTTTGATCTTCTTGCCAACTAAAGAAAAATGAAATAAATGCAATACATAGAAATAACGAAAATAAAATCAAGAAAAAACCAAAAATAGTTTGGGTTTGTCTTGATTTAAACGAAGAAAAAATATTTGTTTTTTTCGATGTAGAATCCTGAGTTTTATTTGTGCTTTCTTTCTTTTTAACCATTAAAAATGTTACCTATTTTTAAGGGGGTAAATATACATATTTGCTTAAAATAAAGCAGAAATTTTAGGTATATAAATAATACCAGCAATAACTAATGCTATTAAAGCAGCAAAAGTAGGTGCTCCAGCAGCAATGTCTTTTATGAGTCCTATTTTAATGTGAAAATCAGGATGAATAAAATCTGCCACTTCTTCAATGGCAGAATTACAAGCTTCTGAAACTAGTACCAAACCAATTGCTAAAAATTGTATTGCCCATTCTGTTGCAGAAATATCAAAAAAGAACCCTAAAATTATGGCTATTAAAGCAAAAAATAATTGTGCTTTGATGCTATCTTCGGTAGTTACTAAAATCCATAAACCTTTAAAGGCAAACTTTAAACTGCGAATTCTACCTCTAATAAAACCATCTTTAGGGTTTTTCATTTTATAAGGCGTTTAAAGCGGCTTCATAATTAGGTTCGTTTACAATTTCAGATACCTGTTCTGTGTAAACAATTTTTCCATCAGCACCAACAATAACAATACATCTAGAATGTAAATGTGCCAAAGGTCCATTTTCTATAGTTAATCCATAAGCTGCTCCAAAACTTCCTGTTGCAAAATCAGATAACATTACCACATTTTCAATACCTTCTGCACCACAAAAACGACCCTGAGCAAATGGTAAATCTTTAGAAATACATAATACTACAGTGTTTTCTAAATCTGCGGCCTTTTTGTTAAATTCTCTTACAGACATAGCACAAGTACCAGTATCTATACTAGGAAAAATATTTAAAATGATATTTTTACCTGTAAAATCTGCTAAACTTTTATGAGATAAATCTCCAGCTGTTAGTGTAAAGTCAGGTGCTTCATTACCTACTGCTGGTAAATTACCAACTGTTTTAATTGCATTTCCTTTTAATGTAATATCTGCCATTTTGTTTGTTTTTTATGATAGCCAAAAATAGGTATTTTTATTGAAATAGATTTGTAAAAAACTGTGAAGGTCATCTTAAAAAATGAATTTGTAATCTGTATCTTCGCAGACCAAAATTGAATAGCTAAAGTGAATATTAGTCAATACACATCAGAATTTAAATACAATTGGAAACTAGCAGCACCAGTAATGTTAGGCATGTTGGGGCATACTTTTGTGGCTTTTGTAGACAATATTATGGTGGGGCAATTGGGTACTGCAGAATTAGCTGCAGTTTCTTTAGGAAATAGTTTTATGTTTATTGCAATGTCTATAGGTATAGGGTTTTCTACAGCAATTACACCTTTAATTGCAGAAGCAGATGCATCTAATAATTTTTTACAAGCCAAAGCTACCTACAAAAACGGTTTGTTTTTATGCACAACTTTAGGGGTTTTATTATTCTTGATGGTGTTTTTTGCAAAACCTTTAATGTATTTAATGCAACAACCTCAAGAAGTGGTTGAGTTAGCAATTCCGTATTTAGATTTGGTAGCGTTTTCTTTAATTCCGTTGATTATTTTTCAAGCTATTAAACAATTTAGTGATGGAATGTCTATGACCAAATACCCTATGTACGCTACATTAATGGCGAATATTGTAAATGTTTGCCTAAATTATGTATTGATTTTTGGGAAATTCGGTTTTCCAGAAATGGGCATTGTTGGTGCTGCATATGGTACGTTAGCTTCAAGAATTGTGATGGTTATTTATTTGTGGCTTTTACTTAAAAACAAAGCACGTTCTAAAAGAATAATCAGCAATTTAAAAGTATTTACTTTAGATACAGTAATGATAAAAAAAATCATCAATTTAGGCTCTTTAAGTGCAATGCAAATGTTTTTTGAAGTGGCCATTTTTACGGCTGCAATTTGGTTGAGTGGTTTGCTGGGTAAAAATCCGCAAGCAGCAAATCAAATTGCATTAAATTTGTCTTCTATGACATTTATGGTAGCCATGGGTTTAAGTGTGGCTTCTATGATTAGAGTTGGTAATCAAAAAGGATTACAAAATTTTAAAGAGTTGCGTAGAATAGCATTTTCTATTTTTTTATTAGGGATTATTTTTGCGACGGTTTTTGCCACATTTTTCTTTTTATTTCATCAGATTTTACCAAAAATTTATGTTGATTTAGATGATGTTGCAAATTATGCTGATAATTTAGAGGTGATTTCTATTGCATCAAAATTATTATTGGCTGCAGCAATTTTTCAAATTTCTGATAGTATACAGGTTGTGGTTTTGGGGGCTTTACGTGGTTTACAAGATGTAAAAATACCCACTATTTTGACCTTTATTTCGTATTGGTGTATTGGTTTTCCTGTATCCTATTTTTTGGGAAAAGAAAATATGTTTGGTAGTTTTGGTATTTGGTTAGGTTTATTGGCAGGTTTGTCTACAGCTTCTGTATTATTATTTATTAGATTCAACCGATTAACATTGAGTTTGATTAAGCATAACAATTGTTAATCAAAATAAAAAAACCAAAGAAACTATTGTTTTTTCAGAACTCTTTAATCAACTTTTACCTCATTTTTTTAAATGTTGTATAAAGTTTAGATTTTAAATTATTTTATCCCTTTTTATGAATACATTTAGCTATAAATAAAGCAAAAGTTAATGAAGTTTACATTAGGCATTGAAGAAGAATACCAAGTAATTGATCCAATTACTAGAGAGTTAATATCTCATGATCAGAAAATTGTAACCAATGCAGCCAAAGTTTTAAAAGACCAAGTAAAAGCAGAAATGCATCAAGCAGTGGTAGAAGTGGGGACTAATATTTGTGAAGATGTTACAGATGCTAGGCAACAAATTTCTCAACTTCGTAAATCAATTGCTACCATTGCTGGAGATTTAGGCTATAAAATTGGTGCTGCAGGTACACATCCGTTTTCGAAATGGGAAACACAATTAATTACACCCAACCCCAGATATGATGAAATTATAAATGAAATGCAAGACACAGCAAGGTCTAATTTAATTTTTGGGTTACATGTACATGTGGGTATGGCTGATAAAGATATGGCTTTGCATTTGGTAAATGCCATGCGTTATTTTTTACCTCATTTGTATGCTTTATCTACAAATTCACCTTTTTGGGAAGGTAGAAAAACTGGTTTTAAATCTTTTAGGTCTAAAGTTTTCGACAAATTTCCAAGAACAGGTATTCCTGGTATTTTTGATAATTATGCACAATATGAAAGTTATGTAAATTTGCTTGTAAAAACAAAATGTATTGATAATCCTACGAAAATTTGGTGGGATATTCGTATTCATCCAGTTTTTCCAACAATAGAAGTACGCATTTGCGATGTGCCAATGACTGTTAACGAAACCGTTTGTATTGCTGCTTTAATTCAGGCTTTAGTAGCTAAATTATATAAATTAAGAACACAAAATTTAAATTTTGTAACGTATCACAGAGCATTAATAAATGAAAATAAATGGAGAGCTGGACGTTATGGAATTGAAGGTAAAATGATAGATTTTGGAAAAGAATCTGAAGTTGAAACCACAGTTTTAATGCAAGAATTTGTTGATTTTGTTGATGATGTTTTAGATGAATTAGGTTCTAGAAACGAAGTAGAATACCTCTATAAAATGATGAAAATGGGTACAGGAGCAGACAGACAATTGCAAGTTTTTGAACAAACAAAAGACTTAACAAAAGTTGTAGATTATATAACAGCACAAACAATATTAGGAATTTAATGTTGTGTATTAAAAGAATAAATTTATGAAACGTAAACACATTTATTTACTACTGTCTGTTCTTGGAATTTGTTATACTTGGTACTATAATATTCAATATTTTAATACCGTAAAAGACGCTAATTTGGTGGGCTTTTTTAAAGATGCACAACAAAATTTTGCAGGAAAATCTTTTGGAGCAGATTTAACTGTAGTATGTTTCACTTTTTTTGCATTCATGATTCCTGAGTCTATTAAACTTAAAATTAAATATTGGTGGACATTAATTCCGTTAACGTTTTTGGTTGCAGTTGCATTTACATTTCCATTATTCTTATATTTGAGAGAAATTACAATTGAGCATAAACAGAATGAGATTTAAATTATTTGCATTATTACTTTGCTTTTCTTTTCAGAGTATCTGTCAAAATCAAGTGTATTTTTTAAAAGATTCTGCACATACTTTTGCGAAAGAAAATATTGCTTTAGGTAGTTTTCAAAAGCTAAAAAAACAAATTTTAGAGCAATATTCAGATGATGTATATTGGTTTAAAATTCCATCTTATCCCACAAATTCAGAATACGTTTTTAAAATTGTTTATGAACGTATTAGTGGGGTAGAAGCCTATCAAAACAATAAAAAATTACAAAAACTTAAAAATCAACGTTTCTTAAGTTATCAATTTAATAGAGAAAATGATGTTTATATAAAAGTATCACCAAAATTACATGCTTATATTCCTGTAGAGTTTAATAATTTAGAAACTACTATTTTAAAAGAAAACAACCATTTTTTGTTAAACGGCTTTTATTATGGTTTTGCTTTTTTAGTAATTATTTTTAATTTATTCTATTACTTACTATTTAAAGATGATGCTTTTTTATATTATGCATTGTTTTTAGGTAGTACATCTTTTGGTGTTTTTACTATGGATGGAATGCTAAATTATTTAAATATTAGCGATAGTTTAAATAATGTAATAATGATTTTAAACTATTATTGTTTGGCTTTTTTCTCTTCTAAATTTGCCAATAGTTATTTGTTTTTAGAAAACTATTATCCAAAACTAAAAAGATTAAGTTATGCTTTGGGAATCATTATCATAATTTCAGGACTATTATACCTGAATAGTAAAAACTATTATTATCTTCTTTCTGTAAATATATTAGTGTTTTCTTTATTAATAATCTACTGGTTTAGTTCAGTTTTATTATTTAAAAAGAACGTTTACACCAAAATATTATCATTTGCATTTGTTATCATTCTATTTCTTGGAGTAGATTTTTTTGTGTTAAATTTTTTAGGATATTCCATATTACACACCAATCAAAATAATATTAAAATTGGTGCATTCATAGAAATGATCATATTATCTATAGCCGTTTTGTATAGAATGAAAACGCTAAAAGAAGAAAATGAGTTTATGACACAAGAGATTATCAATTATTCTAAACTTTTAAATATTAAAAACAAAGAGAACAAGAATAAGTCAATTACTAATAATATTGATGATTTAAGTGTAAGAGAAAGAGAAATTTTTGATTTAATATTGATGGGAAAATCAAATAAAGAAATCGCAACAACTGTAAATATTTCTATAAATACTGTAAAATTCCACATTAAAAATATTTATGAAAAGTTACATATTAAAAGCAGAAAAGAAGCCTTTAATTTATCTTTTCATTAATGTTTTAACCCCTTTAAGCCTCAAATAACCCATAAACTACCCATAAACTACCCTTGTAAAATCAGTTAAACTGATGGTTATGTATTATTTTTGATATATACAACAATTTTAAATCCCCCAATTTTTAATAATGAACCCTAGATGTATTCTAGGGTTTTTTCTTGTCTTATAAAGTTATTTTTATAAATTTATCTAATAACTTAAAACGTTTAAATTATGAATGAAATAGATGATTATAAAAAAGAAAAAGAGGCTAAAAAAGAGACTTCTTTTATGAAGAACCAACATCAGAAAAAAGAAATCTTTAAAAATCAGCAAGAAGGACAACAACAACAATAATGGTTATTGCATTTTTTCAAAAAAAGTAAATTCGTAAATGGGTAATAATTCAGGATTGCTGATTTTAATAATATCTTTTAAAACCAAATCTGGTCTTGTGGGCGCTAATTCGTAATAAAGTACGCCACCAGTTTTACCCTTTTTAGTTGTTGGTGTGTAAATTTTGTTTTTTTGAAATGCTTCGAATTTTTCATATAATCTATTGCTATTTAACATTTGTTCTTTTGATGCAAAATAACCAGGGGCAATCCAAAAATCAGCATTTTGTCCTTTATCAAACACGCTTTCAAAACTCAGAGAAAGGCTTCCTTTTCCTTTCGAAGTTTCCCATAAATAATTTAAGTTAGCGTCTTTTAGAAATTGCGCAACAAAACTATTTCCAGCAGGCAAATTCCAAATGTCCTTACTCATAATAGCACCAGATAAAATAGTAGGTTGTTTAGTTGCTTTTAAAGCAATTTGTTTCGCTTCTAAATAGTTTCTTTCTATCATTTTAAAAATACTATCTGCTTGCTTTTCTTTTGCAAACAAAACACCAAAAAACTTAATCCATTCTGCTCTTCCTAAAGGACTTTCTTCCAACCAATCTCCATTATATATTACATTTATTCCAGATTTTTGAATGGTTGTTAAAGATTTATCAGCAGAAGAAACGCTATAACCTACCACCAATTCTGGTTGTAAATCCAATAAAATCTCAGTGTTTAGAGCACTTTCTTTTCCTATTTCCTTTATATTTCCAGCATCAATCAAAGCTCTTGTTTTTTCTGAAGATACATACTTTGAATAGGGGAAGCCTACTATTGAGGTTTCTGCACTCAATAATTCAATCATAGGAATATGTGTTGTGGATGTCACAACTATTTTTTCAATAGGAACATTTATTTCATCATATTTATTATCAACAATTGTATTTTTATTTTTTTTTTTGATGATATACGCAAACGTATTTTCAGAATTTTGATAAGCGGATTTTATAATCAACTTTTTTACACCATTTTCATCAACAATATCAAAGCCTTTTGCATATTTTATGCTGCTTTTATGTGTTATTTCAGAATCGTTTTTTTGAATTTCTTTTTTACAAGAAAAAAATACTAAAAACCAACAACTAAAAACTACTAACTTTTTAATCATGAATACACTTGATTTTCTTGTTCTTGAACTCTAATAAACGTAGTTCTTTTAGTTAATTCTTTCAATCTTTTTGCGCCAACATAAGTGCAAGTAGAACGTATGCCACCTAAAATGTCAACAATGGTGTGTTCCACATCGCCTCTAAATGGTACTGCAACTGTTTTTCCTTCGGATGCTCTGTAATTGGCAACACCACCAGAATGTTTGTTCATGGCAGTTTCTGAACTCATGCCATAAAAAGCTTTAAACTTTTCTCCATTTTTTTCAATCAATTCGCCTCCACTTTCTGTGTGTCCTGCTAACATACCACCCAGCATTACAAAATCTGCACTGCCACCAAAAGCCTTAGATAAATCTCCAGGAATTTTACATCCTCCATCAGAAATAATTTGACCACCCATTCCATGAGCAGCATCAGCACATTCTATAATTGCAGACAATTGTGGGTAACCCACACCTGTTTTTACTCTGGTTGTGCATACAGAACCTGGGCCAATACCTACTTTTATAATGTCAGCACCCGCTAATAACAATTCTTCTACCATTTCACCAGTAACTACATTACCAGCAATAATAATTTTATGAGGATTGTTTTTACGCATTTTTTTAACAAATTTTACAAAATGTTCAGAATAACCATTGGCAACATCAATACAAATAAAATTGATTTGTGGAAATTCATTTAAAATTGTTTTTACTTTTTCGGAATCTTCTTTTCCTGTTCCTGTACTTACAGCGATGTTATTTAAAACTTCTTTAGTAGCGTTTGAAGCAAATTTTCGCCATTGTTCTATAGAATAATGTTTATGGATTGCTGTAAACATTTTGTGTTTTGCTAATGCAGTAGCCATTTTAAAAGTGCCTACAGTATCCATATTTGCAGCCATAATGGGTACGCCTTTCCATACAATATTACTATGTAAAAATTTAAATTCTCTTTCTAAGCTAACTTGTGAACGAGATTTTAATGTAGAACGTTTAGGGCGAATCATTACATCTTTAAAACCCAATTTTAGGTCATTTTCTATTCTCATAAATCATTAAATATTGAATGTTAAAGATATAAAATTGATAATAGAATTTATTAGATTCTTAAAAATAATACGTCTACATTTGCCCAGATTTTGGTTTTGATGTAGAAATCGTTCTACATTAAATTAAAAGGGAATCTGGTGAAAAACCAGAACTGTACCCGCAACTGTAAGTTTATACTGAACTAGTTTCAGTACCTCTGTAGAGGATGTTATTTATTCTTAAGTCACTGACATATATTGTTGGGAAGGCAAATAACATAAAAACAAGTCAGGAGACCTGCCATTTTCACGAGTAGAAAACTTTCGGGATAAAAGTTTATGTACTAATATTTATTTGTACACAAAATTTACCTGATTTATTTAAAAAATCCGAAAATATTATTCGGAATAACCAATTATTGTCTTTTCAAAAAAAAGTAAAAGGCAAAATTTTAAAGTAAATCATTACAATGAAAAAACAATTATTAATTGTTAGTATGCTGGTATGCAGTTTTGCCAGTAAAAACCTTTTTGCACAACAAAACAAAAAGCAAAAGGACAACGTAGAATCTTTAGATGAAGTTGTAGTTACGGCTACAAAGTTTGCCTTAAAAAAAGAGAATACAGGTAAAGTAATTACTAAAATTACCCAGAAACAATTGCAAGAGAATGCAGGTAGAAACCTAATAGAAATTCTAAATACTGTTGTAGGTATTGATGTTAGAGGTGTAAACGCTAATGCAGCAGAACCAAGAAATATTTATGTAAGAGGTGGCAGAAGTAGGCAGGTTTTAGTGCTTATTGATGGTGTGCCTGTTACAGATCAATCAGCTATTAATCAAGATTTTGATTTGCGTTTATTGGCAGTTAGCCAAATTGAAAGTATCGAAATTTTAAAAGGTGCTTCATCTACCTTATATGGCTCTGGTGCTGCAACTGCGGTGATTAATATCATTTTAAAGAAATCATCAAAAGATAAAATTTCAGGTACTTTTGAAACTAGTGTGGGAACTAATCATACAGCAACAATAAAAGGAGAAAATTCGGCAAATAACAATCAAAATGTTTCTGTGAATGGAACTTTAGGGAAATTCAATTTTTTGAGTTCTTTTAATATGTCTAAAGTTGATGGAATGTCGTCTGCAAAAAGCAATTCAAATACTACTTTTGAAGAAGATGGTTTTTACAGCAGAAATGTTTTATTAAAATTAGGCTATAGGTTTCATAAACAATTTTCAATGGAATCTTTTTTTAATTTTGATGAGTTTGAATATGATTTTGATGCAGGTGCATTTGCAGATAGTGATGTGAATAAAGGCAATCAAAAACAAGTTAGATTTGGTTTTAAGCCTAGTTTTACTTACAAAAAAGGGCAATTATATCTTTTAGCTTCTTTAAATGAGGTAAAAAGAGGTTTAGATCAATTCAATTCTTTTTCAAATACTTTAGATAATTATCAATTTAATGGGCAAAGCATACATTTAGATTTGGTAAATAAGTATGAGTTCTCTGAAAATTTACAATTAATTACAGGAATCAATTACCAAGAACACTCCAATCAAACCGAAACTCCGTTTGCAACGATTGATAAAGATATTGCTAATTTTAATACAGTTGACCCTTATGCTAGTTTGGTATATATTAGTAATTCTGGATTAAGTGTAAATGTTGGAGGGCGCTATAACATGCATAACATTTATGGAAACCATTTAGTGTATGATGTAAACTTGGCATTTGCGGCGCTTAAAAATGATAAAACCTCTTTAAAGCTAATCACTTCTTATAGTACTGCATTTATAGCACCAAGTTTGTATCAATTGTACGATGGTTTTGCAGGTAATATTGATTTAAAACCAGAATCAAATCAAACTTTTGAAGTTGGTTTTGAAGCAGCCTATCAAGATTGGATAAATGTAGATGTGGTTTACTTTAATAGAAAAGAAGAAGATGCCATTATTTTTGATAATACTACTTTTAAATATGCAAATGGTTCTTCTGATGCCAGTGGTTTTGAGTTCAACACAAATATTATTCCTACAGATTTTTTAACGCTTAATTTGTCCTATACTTTTATTGATAGAGATCAATTTGAAGATTTTGACGATTATATACCTGCCAATAAATTTTTAGCAAGTTTAAATTATAATGGACTTAAGAATTCTTTTTTTAATTTATCCTATAGAAATGTTGGCGAAAGAACCGTTTTTGATAGGTATGGTTCATTTGGTACAGCTGGTGAAGATGTTGTTTTAGAACCTTATCAAGTTTTAGATTTTACTGCAAATTATAAATTATTAAAGGAAACAGTTACCTTTTTTGGAGGCGTAACCAATATTTTGAACGATGATTATGATGATATTTTAGGTTTTTCAACTAGAGGAAGAAATTACAAAATAGGAGTAAGGTTACAGTTTTAATTTGTCCTCTTTTAGCAATATATTTAACTAGAGAAAAGGCTGTCTAAAAAGTATAAAATCCCTGTCATTTCGACTGTAATGGAGAAATCTTAATTTTGATTATCAAATAGTTAGATTTTTCTACTTCGCTCAAAATGACATATAGAGCTACTTTTCAGACAGCCCTTTTTTTTAGTTATAGTAATTTGCGCACTTCACTTTTAATAAAATCTATAGCAGTTTCTGTTGGAGGTAATGTTTTAGAATAATCAATTAAAATATTTTCTCTAAAATCGTTAGCAGAACTAGATACTTCAGCTACTTGCGTTAATTTGTTAATAATTGCTCTTTTAGATGCAATAATAGACAGCCAAGCATCATTAGAAATATAAATTTGTTGTACCAAATTATGTTCAAATTCTTGGTCAATATTTGCAATCACCAATTGTAAATAATCAGAAGTGTTATCTGTTAAAGGTTTTACTCTTAATAACATTTTTACAGGATTTATACGTTCACAAAACAACAACATACGCTCATAAGCTTGTAGTTTTAAGGGTAACGATTCCTTTTTCTTTTCGGCCATCAACATCATTTTTTTCTCATTATTTTGTTGCTGTATAAAACCGTTAAACATATAATAAGCCACAAAACCTGTTACTGCTGCTGGTAAAATGTAGGCAATGCTTTCTAGCAATTTATCTTCCATAATTTAGAATTTATTTAATATGTACAAATATAAAACACCTATTAGTATGGCAATTCCAAAACTTAATAAAGTACCAATTAAAATGTATTCGGTTAATTTTCTGTCTTTAGAAGATGTTAAATCGCCAAAACGAAACACAGATTTGGCAGCTAACAAAAATCCAATACCTTCCCAATGGTTTGTAATTATAAAGGTAAATACAAAAAGACGTTCTAAAACACCTATATAACGTCCTGCTTTTGCTAAAGAATCGTCGTTTTCTTTTTTACTTTCAGGATTCCATTGTGTAATAATTAATTTTATAAGAATAGATGAAACACTAATTAATAACACAATTGCTACCAATAATAAAAGTGTTTTTTTATTAAGAATTGCATCTAAAGAAATTAAGAAAGGATAATAATAGTGTGCTATAATTACTAAAATTAAAATGTGCAGTATTTGATCTGTAAAAAATAAAAATCGTTTTGTTTTTTTCTTTTGGATGTAGAGTTTTATCAAGTCTATTATATAATGAGAGGTAATTATCATAAATATGCCTAAACCATAATTTTGAATGTTAAAACCTAAAACAATTAGTAATAATAATAAATGTACACTAATGTGATAATATAGTGGTAACGATTTAATTTTCCTTTTCTCTTTTTCTTTAACCCATTTATGAGGTTGAAATGTGAAATCGCCCAAAAAATGTGTTAATAAAATTTTTAAAAAGAATAACATCCGTTTATTTTTTTATAAGTTACCATATCACGAAATATTTTTTCGAATCTTAAAATTTCATCTAATCCAGCTCTTTTTCTTCTTTCACTTGCGCTACTTTCAGAAATATTTAGCGCTTTAGCCAATATTTTTTGAGTAGTTCCTCTATTTTTTAAATACCTTACAACAAATTCGGCCGAATTTGTTGTCCAATTATCCATTGTTAATAAGGCTAAAGCTATTGTACTATTCATTATTTCGTTAAATTGGTCATCATCAGTTAAAATAGCTAAATTTTGTTTTTTTATTAGAGCGTCAAATGCTTTTCCACTAAAAATAAACGCTTCTCCATTTCCTTCGGTTATATTTTCATAATTATTGTTTTTTTTGCCAATTCCAATCCCAATTCTTACATCTAAATTTTTTATTTGCTTTAAAACAGCCTTTAATTTTATAGCAAAAAGAAGTCCGTTTTCAGCTTCTTCTATCTCAATTTGAAAACTATCTCCTCTAAATATTTCCCAAGTTTTCGGAGTTTTTCCAACACTGTTAAATTCACTTTTTAATAAAGGTAGCCAGTTATCTGGATGAACTGTTCTAGAATTTATAATATCGCCAGTTAAAATGCTTGTCATGATTAATTTTTTGTAAAAATAACTTTTAAATCATAAATTAGCAAATAATTCGGGTTTTAAGACGAATACATAATAATTCGGGTTTTAAGGCGAATATATTTATATTCGGGTTTTAAGACGAATTATTAAATTAATAACTTGTGAATAAAAACTCGCAATCATTCTTTATAAAAACGAATAGATTGGCTAATTTCACGTTTTTAAATTCTTTACTATAAACTATTGAATACGTATTTAAATTCTTTAAACGAAGCACAAAAACAAGCTGTAATTCAGAAAGATGGCCCAATGATTATCATTGCAGGTGCAGGTTCTGGTAAAACAAGAGTACTAACGTATAGAATTGCACATTTAATGCAATCTGGTGTAGACTCTTTTAATATTTTGTCGCTAACCTTTACCAACAAAGCTGCCAAAGAAATGAAAGAGAGAATTGCTGGAGTTGTTGGGCAAAGTGAAGCAAAAAATCTCTGGATGGGAACATTCCACTCGGTTTTTGCTCGTATTTTACGTTCAGAAGCAGATAAACTGGGTTTTCCATCAAACTTTACCATTTACGATACCCAAGATTCTGTTCGCTTAATTACAGCCATTATAAAAGAACTCAACTTAGATAAAGAACGTTATAAACCCAAACAGATTTTAAGTCGAATTTCATCATTTAAAAATAGCTTAATTACAGTAAGAGCCTATTTTAATAATACTGATTTGCAAGAGGCAGATATGCATGCAAGCAGACCAAAAGTTGGTGATATTTACAAAGAGTATGTAGATCGATGTTTCAAATCTGGTGCAATGGATTTTGATGATTTATTGCTGAGAACTAATGAGTTATTAGCGCGTTTTCCAGATGTTTTAGCAAAATACCAAGACAGGTTTAGATATATTATGGTAGATGAGTATCAAGATACAAATCACTCTCAATATATTATTGTAAGAGCTTTAGCCGATAAATTTGGCAATATTTGTGTGGTGGGTGATGATTCTCAAAGTATCTATAGTTTTAGGGGCGCAAATATTCAGAATATCTTGAACTTTCAAAAGGATTATCCTGATGTAAAAACCTTTAAATTAGAGCAGAATTATCGTTCTACAAAAAACATAGTAAACGCTGCAAACTCAGTAATAGCAAAAAATAAAACTAAGTTAGACAAAGAAGTTTGGACCAGTAATGACCCTGGAGATTCTATAAATGTAATGCGAACCATTTCTGATGGTGAAGAAGGGCGTTTTGTAGCTCAATCTATTTGGGAAAATATGAATACCAATCAAATGACTCCAGATAATTTTTGTGTATTGTACAGAACCAATTCACAATCTAGAGCCATTGAAGATGCGTTGCGTAAAAAAAATATTGAGTATACCATTTATGGTGGAATTTCATTTTACCAGCGAAAAGAAATCAAAGACATTTTGTCTTATTTACGCATTCTGATTAACCCAAATGATGAAGAAGCTTTAAAACGAATTATTAATTATCCTGCAAGAGGAATTGGAGCAACTACTATTGATAGGCTTACCATTGCTGCCAATCATTATAAAAAATCAATTTTTGAAATCATAAAATATATTGATAAAATCGATATAAAAATTAATTCAGGAACTAAAAATAAGCTCCAGAATTTTATGAATATGATTTTGCGTTTGCAAATAGAATCGCAAACTAAAAATGCCTTTGAAATTGCAGAAACAGTTGTAAAACAAACAAGATTAATTAAAGATTTAGAAAAAGATGGCACTCCAGAAGCTGTAAGCAAAGTCGAAAATGTGCAAGAACTTTTAAACGGAATAAAAGACTTTATTACCGATAAAATAGAAGAAGGTGAAGATGCTTCTTTAACCACGTTTTTAGAAGATGTTGCCTTAGCTACAGATTTTGATTCTAAGAAAAATAACGATAAACCGAGTGTTTCTTTAATGACCATTCATCAATCTAAAGGATTAGAATATATGTACGTATATATTGTAGGTTTAGAAGAAAATCTATTTCCTTCTGCAATGAGTATGAACACCAGAAGTGAGTTAGAAGAAGAGCGTAGGTTATTTTATGTAGCCTTAACCAGAGCAGAAAAAGTAGCGTATTTAAGTTATGCACAAACACGTTACAGATGGGGAAAATTAGTTGATGCTGAACCAAGCCGATTTTTAGAAGAAATAGACGATCAATTTTTACATTATATTACACCTAAAGTACCTGAACCTTCTGTAAACAGATTTGTAGATCAAAGTATTTTTGGTGATGCACCGAAAGGAATCCGTTTTCAAAAACCAATTCAGCGTAAAAAAATAGAACGTGATATTTTAAAAAAGAAAGAAATTACGATTCCAAAAAACTTAAAAAAAGTATCTCAAGCCACATCAAAAACAAATTTATTTGATGGTGATGTAGTAGTAGGTAATATTGTTGAGCACAATAGATTTGGTGCTGGAGAGGTAATTGCTTTAGAAGGAAAAGGGCCAAATAAAAAAGCAGAAATTAAATTTAGTACAGTTGGTAAGAAGAAATTATTGCTACAATTTGCAAAATTAAAGGTGATTGGGTAAAAATCTTCAAAAAACAAAAATAAAGTGTTATTTTGCAACTTTATTTAACTACAAATTACAAGTTGTCAGTTCGAGTGTTCCGAATTCATTTCGGAATCTATCGAGAACACTTCACAAAAACAAATAAATGACATTTGATTTAGAATATAATTCAGAAAGAACATTAATGATTATACCTGAATATGGCAGACATATTCAAAAATTAGTCAATCATTGTGTGGCTTTAGAAACCAAAGAAGAACGCAATACAATGGCAAAAGCAATTGTAGATGTTATGGGTAACTTACAACCGCATTTAAGAGATGTACCAGATTTTAAGCATAAATTATGGGATCAGCTTTTTATAATGGCAAAGTTTAATTTAGATGTAGATTCTCCCTACCCTCAACCTTCTAAAGAAGAATTACAAGAAAAACCAGAACCTTTAGCATACCCAAAATCTGCATCAAGATATCGTTATTATGGTAACAATATACAAACAATGATAGATGTTGCTTTAAGTTGGGACGATGGTGATATGAAAGAAGCATTGGTGTTTACTATAGCAAATCATATGAAAAAATGCTATTTAAATTGGAACAAAGATACAGTAGATGATGCAGTGATTTTTAAACATTTATTTGATCTATCAGATGGTAAAATAGATTTAAGAAATTCAGAAGAAGTTTTAACCGAAAGCAAAAATTTATTGAGAAAAAGAAACTCTCAGGGTCAAAACCATTCTAAAAACAATCACAAAAAACCTCACCATAATAAAGGTAGAAAAAGATATTAAAAATGGCATCATTTAAAATTGAAGGTGGGCATAAATTACATGGAACCATCACTCCACAAGGAGCAAAAAATGAAGTTTTACAAATATTGTGTGCAGTTTTATTAACACCCAAAAAAGTTACTGTACATAATGTTCCAGATATTATTGATGTGAACAAGCTTATTTTCATTCTTGGTGAATTAGGGGTTAAAATCAATAAATTAAGCAGTAATTCTTATACTTTTCAAGCAGATGAAATAAATTTAAAGTATTTAGAATCTCCGGAATTTAAAAGAGATGGTAGTTCGTTAAGAGGCTCTATTATGATAGTAGGTCCGTTACTAGCTCGTTTTGGAAAAGGTTATATTCCTAAACCTGGTGGAGATAAAATTGGTCGTAGAAGGTTAGATACGCATTTTGAGGGTTTTATTAACT
The DNA here is from genome assembly GCF_044595335.1 of Polaribacter sp. R77954. GTDB lineage: Bacteria > Bacteroidota > Bacteroidia > Flavobacteriales > Flavobacteriaceae > Polaribacter. The sequence continues at coordinate 608,357 of NZ_CP138992.1, read as the reverse complement.
TGGGGGCAATCTTTAGGTATAATAAAGAGGAATATTTTTACGGAGTAGAAGCAGATGAATTGATTGGTACTGATATGTTATTAGGTGAAGCCTCTGTAACAGGTACTGCTAATATTTTAATGGCAGCAGTTTTAGCTAAAGGAACCACAACCATTTATAATGCCGCTTGCGAACCCTACATTCAACAATTATGTAAAATGTTAAATAAAATGGGAGCAAACATTACTGGTGTAGGCTCTAATTTATTAACAATTTCTGGAGTTAAAACTTTAGGTGGTTGCGTTCACAGAGTTTTGCCAGACATGATAGAAATTGGTTCTTGGATTGGTGTTGCTGTAATGACAAGATCAGAATTAACCATTAAAAATGTAAGTTGGGAAAATTTAGGTCAAATTCCGAATATATTTGCAAAATTGGGTATCGAATTTGAAAAAATAGATGATGATCTTTATATCCCAGAACAAGAATCTTATGAAATTCAAAATTATATAGATGGTTCAGTATTAACAGTGGCAGATGCACCTTGGCCTGGCTTTACTCCAGATTTATTAAGTATAGTTTTGGTAATTGCAACACAGGCAAAAGGTACAGTACTCATTCATCAAAAAATGTTTGAAAGCCGTCTATTTTTTGTAGATAAATTAATAGATATGGGTGCAAAAGTAATTTTGTGCGATCCTCATAGAGCTACTGTTATTGGCCAAAATTTTGAAAGCCCTCTCAAAGCAACTACAATGACGTCTCCAGATATTAGAGCAGGAATTTCATTGCTAATTGCAGCACTTTCTGCAAAAGGAACAAGTATCATTCATAATATAGAGCAAATAGATAGAGGTTACGAAAACATTGAAGCTAGATTAAAATCTATTGGTGCAAAAATTGAAAGAATAGAACGTTAAAAAGTAAACTTGCTATTAAAAGGAAAATTAAAAATGAAGAAAAGGAAAATGTTTTATGAAATGTTATATTAATTAAACTTTTAGAAAATGATCAGAAATTTATGGCAAGAAGAATGGAAAGAAATTCAATTTGATGAAAAAATTTCAAAAAAAGAAAAATTTAGAATTTCTAATTACGGAAGGGTAATTAATTGTAAAAACGAAAAAACATTCCTTAGAAAACGTACCTTTATAAATGGGTACGAAACCATATCTCTTAAGCAAGAAGTTAATAATAAATCTACTAGTAGATATGTGCATAAACTAGTTGCTCAACATTTTTTAGCGAAAGAAAATGATGAGCAATGCTTTGTAATTCATTTAGACTACGACAAAAATAATAATGAGGCAAATAACTTAAAATGGGCTACAAAACGAGAAAAAGAATTACATCAATTCAATCACCCAAATTGGGCTAAGGTTGTAGAAAAAAGAAGTAAAAATATAGGTAAATTAACTCCAGGTAAGGTAAAAATTATTAAGCGTCAACTTAAAAATAATAGAACAAGAATATCAATGATAGCCAAACGTTTTGGTGTTTCTGATACACAAATACACCGAATAAAATCTGGCGAGAATTGGTCTCACATTTAATATAATTTGTAATAGTGTCAATTTGACACTATTTTTTTATTGGCAACATTTTTGACAATAAATTGTAAACAATTTAACGATTACTGAAAAATGAGTAAGCAAGAAGAAATTAAAGAAGAAGAAATCAAACAAGAAGAAAATATCTCTCAAGTTGAAGAAAATCAACAAGTTGAAGAAGAAAGTAAAAAAGAAACTCCTACTGCAGAAGAATTGATTCAAGTAGAAAAAGATAAATTTTTACGTTTATTTGCTGAGTTTGAAAACTATAAAAAGAGAACAACAAGAGAAAGAATAGAACTATTTAAAACCGCAAGTCAAGAATTAATGACGGCTTTGCTGCCAATTATGGACGATTTTGAAAGAGGTTTGGCAGAAATTAAAAAAGCAAAAGACAAAGAGTTATTAAAAGGCATGCAATTAATTAACGATAAGTTAAATAATACACTTACACAAAAAGGATTAACTCCAATTGAAGTAAAAGCAGGCGATACTTTTGATGCTGAAATTCACGAGGCAATTACACAAATACCTGCGCCATCAGATGATTTAAAAGGTAAAGTAATTGATTGTGTTGAAAAAGGTTACAAATTAGGCGAAAAAATTATTCGTTATCCAAAAGTAGTTATAGGACAGTAATTAGTTTTCAGTATACAGTAAGCAGTAGCCAGTAGTAACTGACTGCTCACTGAAAACTGCAAACTGCAAACTAAAAGAAAATGGCAAAACAAGATTTTTACGAAATATTAGGGATATCTAAATCTGCTACTCAAGCAGAGATAAAAAAGGCCTATAGAAAAATGGCTATAAAATATCATCCAGATAAAAATCCTGGTGATACCACAGCAGAAGAAAACTTTAAAAAAGCAGCAGAAGCTTATGAGGTTTTAAGTGATGAAAACAAAAAAGCACGTTACGACCAATATGGTCACGCAGCTTTTGATGGTCCTCAAGGTGGTGGTGGCTTTGGTGGTGGTGGAATGAATATGGATGACATATTTAGCCAGTTTGGAGACATCTTCGGAGGTGGAGGTGGTGGCTTTGGTGGTGGTTTTGGCGGCTTTGGTGGTGGAGGCCAAAGACAAGCTAGAGTTAAAGGTAGTAATATGCGTATTCGTGTAAAACTTACCTTAGAAGAAATTGCCAAAGGTGTAGAAAAGAAAGTAAAAGTACGTAGAAAAGTTCAAGCAAGTGGGGTTAGGTATAAAACCTGTACAACTTGTAATGGTTCTGGTCAAGAGATGAGAATACAGAACACAATTTTAGGTAGAATGCAAACTGCAACTACTTGTAGTACATGTTCTGGAGCTGGAGAAATTATTAGTTCAAAACCAAATGGTGCAGATGCACAAGGTTTAGTGGTTAAAGAAGAAACAGTGCCAATTAATATTCCTGCAGGTGTTACTGAGGGTGTGCAATTAAAAGTAGGAGGAAAAGGTAATGAAGCACCAGGTAAAAATTCTATTTCAGGTGATTTATTAGTGTTGATTGAAGAAATTCCACACGAAACATTAAAAAGAGAAGGTACAAATATTCATTACGATTTGTATATCAACTTTTCTGAAGCTGTTTTAGGTACAAGCAAAGAAGTAGAAACAGTTACTGGAAAAGTTAAAATAAAGATTGAAGCAGGAACCCAATCTGGAAAAATATTAAGATTAAAAGGAAAAGGTTTACCAAGCATAGAGCGTTATGGTACAGGTGATTTCTTAATTCATACAAATGTTTGGACACCTCAAGAACTGAATAAAGAACAAAAACAATTCTTTGAAAACATGTTAGAAGATGATAATTTTTCACCTAACCCAAACAAATCTGATAAATCATTTTTTGAGAAAGTAAAAGACATGTTTTCTTAAAAAAGTATTAAAAAAGAAAAAAAAGTATATAAAATTTGTCATAAATGTTTTTTGATAACTATTTTTAATATATATTTGTATTGTTGTCGAGAAATCGATAACACTTTTTCTTTTTCATAGCAATTTTTCCCACTCAAATTATATTTGAGTGGGTTTTTTAATTTAAAAGTAATTATTTATATTTTTTTAAAAAAGTTTGCTAAAAAAATGATAAAAAGTTCAAACATAAAAGATAATAAAATTTAAAGCAGACTTATCTTATCGTCACGTATTTGGCGTGAAGGAAAGTCCGAACACCACAGAGTATTCATAGCGGATAACATCCGTCCAACGTAAGTTGAGGACAAGTGCAACAGAAAGCAAGTACAGTTAGGCTGTAGTGAAACCAGGTAAACTCTATGAGGTGCAATGCCATGTATATTAGAGCTTGAGAGCTACTCGCTCGATTCTAAAGGGTAGGCAGATTGATTTCGATAGCAATGTCGAGACTAGATAAATGATAAGAGCCTTTTTAAAGGAACAGAATTCGGCTTACTAGTCTGCTTTTTATTTTTTATAAAATCTTTAAAGATTGATATTTTTATTGATGTTTTGTTATTAAAAACTCAAACTTTTTGTAAATAATCTTTTTTTATTTATTAATAGTCCTAATCTATTATTTATCTTTCAAAATAAAGATAAAAAATGTAAGTTTGCGACGCTAAAATTTATAAAAATTCAAACTATAAGCTTTTAAAATCTACAAATTGTAAAGCTATAAGTTTAAAAAAGATTTACTTCATGAATACTTACAAAGATTATCTCATAGAGATAGAAGATCGAAAAAATCAAGGGCTTCATCCTAAGCCAATTGACGGTGCAGAGTTACTAAGCGAAATTATCAGTCAAATTAAAGATGTAGATAATGAGTTTAGAAAAGATTCTCTAAATTTTTTCATCTATAATGTTTTACCTGGTACCACAAGTGCTGCAGGTGTAAAAGCAAATTTTTTAAAAGAAATTATTCTAGGTGAATCAAAAGTTGAAGAAATCTCTACTGAATTTGCATTTGAGTTATTATCTCACATGAAAGGAGGACCTTCTATTGAAGTTTTATTAGATTTAGTTTTATTAGGTAAAGATATTAATATAGCTAAACAAGCTGCAGAAGTATTAAAAACTCAAGTATTTTTATATGAGGCTGATGTAGCAAGATTAGAGGGTGCTTACAAAAAAGGTTGTCCAATTTCTAAAGAACTAATAGAAAGTTATGCTCAAGCAGAGTTTTTTACCAAACTTCCTGAAGTTGAAGAAGAAATTGAAATTGTAACTTTTATAGCTGGTGTTGGTGATATTTCTACAGATTTGTTATCACCTGGTGCAGATGCACATTCTAGATCCGATCGTGAATTACATGGTCAGTGTATGTTTGAGCATAATAAAGAAATGCAACAAGAATTGCTAGCTTTAAAAGAGCAACACCCAGATAAGAGAGTGATGTTAATCGCTGAGAAAGGAACAATGGGAGTGGGGTCTTCAAGAATGTCTGGTGTAAATAATGTGGCATTATGGACAGGTGTTTCTTCAAGTCCTTATGTACCATTTATCAATATTGCTCCAGTAATTGCAGGTACAAATGGTATTGCACCAATTTTTTTAACAACAGTTGGGGTAACAGGTGGTATTGGTATCGATTTAAAAAATTGGGTACAACAAAAAGATGCAGATGGTAATACTATTGTTGATGCTGATGGAGAACCAATTTTAAAGCAAATGTATTCTGTTAAAACAGGCACAGTTTTAACTATAAACACAAAAGAAAAGAAATTATACAGTGGTAATGTTGAGCTTAAAGATATTTCTACAGCGCTTACACCTCCAAAAATGGAATTTATTAAAGCTGGTGGTTCGTACGCTGTAGTTTTTGGTAAAAAATTACAAACGTTATCCTGTAAAATATTAGGCATAGATATTCCACAAGTGTATGCGCCTTCTAAAGAAGTGTCTATTGAGGGGCAGGGTTTAACTGCTGTTGAGAAAATTTTCAATAAAAATGCAGTAGGTACAACTCCAGGAAAAACTTTACATGCAGGTTCTAATGTTCGTGTAGAAGTTAACATTGTAGGTTCTCAAGATACTACAGGATTAATGACTTCTCAAGAATTAGAAATGATGGCAGCAACTATTGTATCTCCAATAGTAGATGCAGGTTATCAATCTGGGTGTCATACAGCATCTGTTTGGGATGATAAATCTAAAGCAAATATTCCAAGGTTAATGACATTTATGAATGATTTTGGATTAATTACAGCACGTGATCCTAAAGGTCAATATCATGCAATGACAGATGTAATTCACAAAGTGTTAAATGACATTACTGTTGATGATTGGGATATTATAATAGGTGGAGATTCTCATACACGTATGTCTAAAGGTGTGGCTTTTGGTGCAGATTCTGGTACTGTTGCTTTAGCATTAGCTACTGGTGAAGCTACGATGCCAATTCCTGAGTCTGTTAAAGTTACCTTTAAAGGTGAAATGAAAAGTTTCATGGATTTTCGTGATGTAGTGCATGCAACTCAACAACAAATGTTAAAACAGTTTGGAGGAGAAAACGTTTTTCAAGGTAGAATTATTGAAGTTCATATTGGTACTTTAACTTCAGACCAGGCATTTACATTTACAGATTGGACCGCAGAAATGAAAGCTAAAGCTTCTATTTGTATTTCAGAAGAAGAAACTTTAATTGAATCATTAGAAATTTCTAGAGATCGTATTCAAATTATGATTGATAAGGGTATGGATAATGAAAAGCAAATGTTACAAGGTTTAGTTGATAAGGCCAATAATAGAATTCAAGAACTAAAAACAGGAACAAAACCTGCTTTAAAGCCAGATGCTGATGCAAATTATTATGCTGATGTTATTATTGATTTAGATGAAATTGCTGAACCAATGATTGCTGATCCTGATGTGAATAATGAAGATGTTTCTAAACGTTATACACACGATACTATTCGCCCATTATCTTTCTATGGAGGAACTAAAAAAGTAGATTTAGGTTTTATTGGTTCTTGTATGATTCATAAAGGTGATATGCAAATTTTAGCGCAAATGTTAAAAAATATAGAAGCGCAACAAGGAGAAATAGAATTTAAAGCACCTTTAGTAGTAGCACCACCAACATATAATATTGTTGATGAATTAAAAGCTGAAGGAGATTGGGAAGTATTGCAAAAATACTCAGGTTTTGAATTTGATGATTCTGCACCTAAAGGTTTAGCACGTACAAAGTATGAAAATATGTTATACTTAGAGCGTCCAGGATGTAACTTATGTATGGGTAACCAAGAAAAAGCAGAACCAGGAGATACTGTAATGGCTACTTCAACACGTTTGTTTCAAGGAAGAGTTGTAAAAGATACAGGAGAGAAAAAAGGAGAGTCTTTATTATCTTCTACTCCAGTAGTAGTGTTGTCTACAATTTTAGGTAGAACTCCAACTATGGCAGAGTACGAAAAAGCTGTTGATGGTATTGTGTTAACAAAGTTTAAACCTTCACAAAAAGAATTAGTAAGTTAATTTTTTAACTTTAAGTATAAATATTAAAGCTCAAGTTTTAACTTGGGCTTTTTTTTTGTAAAAAAACTAAAAAAGATATTTTATGGTATAAATAGATTCTAAAAATAGTTTCATAAAAATAAAATTAAGGATGACAATTGTTATCCATATAAATTTATTTAAATTAGTGGAATAACAATAACTAAAAAAATTATACTTATGGCATTTGATATCGATATGATTAAAGAAGTTTACGCAAATATGACAGAACGCGTTGATGCCGCTCGTAATATAACAGGAAAACCACTTACGTTGGCAGAAAAAATTTTGTATTCTCATTTATGGGATGGAGTTCCTTCAAAAGAATTTACAAGAGGTAAGGATTATGTAGATTTTGCACCAGATAGAATTGCTTGTCAAGATGCAACAGCACAAATGGCGTTATTACAATTTATGCAAGCAGGTAAGCCTAAAGTAGCTGTACCTACCACTGTACATTGCGATCATTTAATACAAGCTAAAGAAGGTGCTGCAACAGATTTAAAACATGCCAATAGCACAAGTAGCGAAGTTTTTAATTTTTTAGAATCTGTTTCTAATAAATATGGTATTGGTTTTTGGAAACCGGGTGCAGGTATTATTCACCAAGTTGTTTTAGAAAACTATGCTTTTCCAGGAGGAATGATGATTGGTACAGATTCTCATACAGTAAATGCTGGTGGTTTAGGTATGGTAGCTATTGGAGTTGGTGGTGCAGATGCAGTAGATGTAATGGCTGGAATGGCTTGGGAATTAAAATTTCCCAAATTAATTGGCGTAAAATTAACAGGTAAGCTTTCTGGCTGGACAGCGCCCAAAGATGTTATTTTAAAAGTTGCAGAAATCTTAACTGTAAAAGGAGGTACAGGTGCAATTGTAGAGTATTTTGGCCCTGGTGCAACTTCTATGTCTTGTACAGGAAAAGGTACCATTTGTAATATGGGAGCTGAAATAGGTGCAACTACATCTACTTTTGGTTATGATGAATCTATGGAACGTTATTTACGTGCTACAGAAAGAGCAGATGTTGCAGATGCTGCAAATACGGTTAAAGACTATTTAACTGCAGATCCAGAAGTGTATGCAAATCCAGAAAATTATTTTGATCAAGTTATTGAGATCAATTTATCTGAATTAGGACCTTTACTAAATGGCCCATTCACACCAGATTTATCAACAACAGTTGGTTCAGAAATGACTAAAAAAGCACAAGAAAATGATTGGCCAATGCAAGTAGAGTGGGGGTTAATTGGTTCTTGTACAAACTCATCTTATGAAGATTTATCAAGAGCATCATCTATAGCGCAACAAGCTTTAGATAAAGGTTTAAAAACAAAAGCAGAATTCGGTATCAATCCTGGATCTGAAAAAGTTAGATATACAGCAGATAGAGATGGTATTTTAGGAATCTTTGAAAAATTAGGTGCTAAAATATTTACAAATGCTTGTGGGCCTTGTATTGGGCAATGGGCTAGATATTCAGATCCTAAAAATGCACCTAAAAACAGTATTGTTCATTCTTTCAACAGAAACTTTGCTAAAAGAGCAGATGGTAATCCTAATACGCACGCTTTTGTGGCTTCACCAGAAATTACAGCGGCTATTGCAATTGCGGGTCGTTTAGATTTTAATCCTTTAAAAGATACTTTAATCAATGAAAACGGTGAAGAGGTAATGTTAGACGAACCAACTGGATGGGAATTACCTCCAAAAGGTTTTGATGTTAAAGAAAATGGTTATTTAGCACCTAAAGAAGATGGAAGCAGCGTAGAAATTGCAGTAAATGAAGATTCAGAAAGGCTACAGTTATTAACACCATTTGAGCCTTTAGGAGAATCAATTACTGGTGCTAAGTTATTGATTAAAGCCTTCGGAAAATGTACCACAGACCATATTTCTATGGCAGGACCTTGGTTACGTTTTAGAGGGCACTTAGATAATATTGCAAATAACACCTTAATTGGTGCTGTAAACGCATACAATAAGAAAACAAATTTTGTTAAAAATCAATTAACAGGAGATTATGATGCTGTTCCTGCAGTACAGAGAGCCTACAAAAAAGAGGGTATTAAAACAGTGGTTATTGGAGATCATAATTATGGAGAAGGTTCCTCTAGAGAACATGCTGCAATGCAACCTAGACATTTAGGTGTTGCTGCTGTTATTGTAAAATCTTTTGCAAGAATTCATGAAACCAACTTGAAAAAACAAGGTATGTTAGGGTTAACCTTTGATAATGAAGCAGATTATGACTTAATTCAAGAAGATGATAGCTTTAACTTTGTTGATTTAAATGAATTTGCACCAGACAAACAATTAACATTAGAAATTGTGCATGCTGATGGAAGTTTAGATACCATTAAATTAAACCATACTTATAACAAGGCACAGATAGATTGGTATTATGAAGGGTCTGCTTTAAACTTAATTAAAAAGCAAAACGCTTCATAATTATAAATTATATAATTTACAAAAACTCCTGTTTATCAGGAGTTTTTGTTTTTAAAGCAATTAAACCTAAAATTGGTCCAAAAGCCAAAATCATAAAAATAATATTTGATGTAGTTTTTGTTTGTATATAATTTAAAACTAAAATACTAATAATTGTAATTGAAAAGCCTACACAATTCACAATGGTTAAAGCAGTTCCTTTATCTTGTTTTGGTGCATTTTGTGCTATTAAAGTAGAAAATAAAGGCGAATCTGCAATTACAACCATTCCCCAAAAAATTAAAAAACTAATAAAAAGATATTCATTTGATATTTCAAAAATAAAAGGAGAGATAAAGCAACAAAAACAAGATAATAATAAAAAATAAAAAGCCGTTTTTTTAACACCCAATTTTTCAGAAGTATATCCACTTAATACACAAGAAAAACCACCAATTCCTATAATTAAAAAAGAAAGTAAAGGAATATTAAACGAAATATGGTCATGCATTTTTTCATAAATAGATAATAGAATAGGTACAAAAGCCCAAAAAGTATATAACTCCCACATGTGTCCAAAATAGCCAAAGGCAGCTTTTCTAAAGTTTACATTTTTAAAAACAGTAAAACAAACTGATAAATTTAAAGTTTTATTAGCCTTTCTATAAGGGCCATTTTTAACAAATAAAAGCATCATCAATCCTCCAAAACCTGCTAAAATAGAAGTAGCTATTAAAACACTTTTCCAAGAATAGTCAACTAAGATATCTTTTAATAAATGTGGTAATGCAGTACCAATAACTAAGGCTCCAACTAAAAAACCAAGTGATTTTCCTAAACCTTTTTCATAATAATCTGTTGCAATTTTCATACCTACAGGATAAATTCCTGCTAAGAAAAACCCTGTAAAAAACCGTAAAGTTAGCAAACTAAATAATGACTGATGATTATAAACCATAGCCACATTAAAAAAAGCCCCAAATATTGCACTAAAAAAGAAAACTTTTGAAGGCGAAAAACGATCTACAATGCACAATAGTGCAAACAGTAATGTACCAGCAATAAAGCCAAACTGAACTGCAGAAGTTAATAAGCCTAAAACATTATTATTAAGATTAAAGTTTACCACCAAATTAGTCATTACTCCATTACTTGCAAACCAAAGTGAGGTACAAAAGAATTGAGAAACTACAATTATTGGGAGTATTTTTTTAGAAATTACCATAGTAGAACGAAAGTAACAAAAAGCCCAATCATATTAGGTATAAAAATAATTTTCAACAGATTTCAATGTAAACGATTAATAATAGCGTTTATCATAAAACATTATTTATTCGTAAAATGTTATCTAAGGTAGGGTAAAATATGGTTTAATAGTATTTTGTTTTTTTGGGTTAGTAACATGATTCATAAAATTAACATTAATAACAACATCATACATTTACTCTAAATAAATTACAAAAAACCAATTTTTGACACATAATAGTATTTGAGTCATTAGATTGTAATAAAATTGTGAAAACTTTAGCTAAACTATTACAAACTTTCCTAATGCTTTGTTAAATACTTGTATAAGTGCTATGCTAACTTCATTTAGCGATATTAATGTGGTAAATTTGTCTAACTATTACTTAAAAACAATAAACAAAATTATGAAGAAATTTACTCCAATTTTATTATTAATGTTTTCATTTATAGCTTTTACAAGTTGTGATAATGATGACGAACACTTATTTTCTACGTCAACGGGTTTGGCCATAACGTATAATTTAAACGAAAAAGCAGTACCAGGTATTTCAGGAACTGCAAGGTTTATAAAAAACTTAGATGCCTCTGTAACTGTAGTTTTAGCAATAGATAATACACCAGCAGGTGGTTCTCATCCAGCACACATTCATGCTAATAGTGCTTTAGAGGGTGGTGGAATTGTAGTTAGCTTAAATCCTGTAGATGGTGGTACAGGTAGAAGTGTTACTACTTTTTCATCTAAAGATGATGGCTCTGGGATTACTTACGAAGAATTATTAGATTTTGATGGTTATATAAATGTGCATTTAAGTGCCGATAATTTAGGTACCATTGTTGCGCAAGGAGATATTGGTGAAAATGCACTAACAGAAAATACTATTACTTATGATTTAGGTGAAAAAGCAGTACCAGGAATTTCTGGTGATGTTACTTTTACAGAAAGAGTAAATGGCGAAATTTTAGCAACAATAGCCTTGGCAAATACACCTGCAGGTGGTTCTCATCCAGCACATATTCATGCAAATACTGCTGCAGAAGGTGGTGGAATTTTATTATCTTTTAATCCTGTAGATGGTGATTCTGGCATGAGTGCTACAAATTTAACAGCTTTAGATGATGGTACAGCATTTACCTTTGCAGACATTTCTACTTGGGATGCTTATATAAATGTGCATTTAAGTATGGATAATTTAGCAACCATAGTTGCACAAGGAGATATAGGTCAAAATGATTTGACTGAAAATACCATTACTTACGATTTAGGTGAAAAAGCAGTACCAGGAATTTCTGGTGATGTTACTTTTACAGAAAGAGTAAATGGTGAAATTTTAGCAACAATAGCATTGGCAAATACACCTGCAGGTGGTTCTCATCCAGCACATATTCATGCAAATACTGCTGCAGAAGGTGGTGGAATTTTATTGTCTTTTAATCCTGTAGATGGTGATTCTGGTATGAGTATTTCAAACTTATCAGCTTTAGATGATGGTACAACATTTACCTTTGCAGATATTTCTACTTGGGATGCATATATAAATGTGCATTTAAGTATGGATAATTTAGCAACCATAGTTGCACAAGGAGATATAGGTCAAAACGATTTAACAGAAAACACCATTACTTATGATTTAGGTGAAAAAGCAGTACCAGGAATTTCTGGTGATGTTACTTTTACAGAAAGAGTAAATGGTGAAATTTTAGCAACAATAACCTTGGCAAACACACCTGCGGGTGGTTCTCATCCAGCACATATTCATGCAAATACTGCTGCAGAAGGTGGTGGAATTTTATTGTCTTTTAACCCTGTAGATGGTGATTCTGGTATGAGTATTTCAAACTTATCAGCTTTAGATGATGGCACAGGGTTTACCTTTGCAGATATTTCTACTTGGGATGCATATATAAATGTGCATTTAAGTATGGATAATTTAGCAACTATAGTTGCACAAGGAGATATTGGTCAAAACGATTTAACAGGCGATAGTAAAGTATATACTCTAAACGAAAAAGATGCTCCAGGAATTTCTGGTACAGCTATGTTTTATAAAAGAGTTAATGGTTCTGCTCTAGCAGTTTTAGATATTAAGAACACACCAATGGGAGGTTCTCATCCAGCACATATTCATGAAAATGATATTGCAACTGGTGGTGGAATAGCATTTTCTTTTAATCCTGTAAATGGAGATACTGGAATGAGTATGACTCAGGTTGAAGCTTTAGACAATGGAACAGCAATTACTTACGATGAAATTTTAACTTACAATGGTTATATAAATGTACATTTAAGTATGGATAATTTAGGAACAATAGTTGCTCAAGGCAATATTGGTTCTAATGAATAATATTGTATCAATCACTTTTAAAATCCCATCAATTATTTGGTGGGATTTTTTTATTGATATCTAATTTTTTTTTTACTGAATTTAAAATATCTTTAAAAGATAAAAACTCTTTTATTGTATATTTGAATGGATGAAAAAAGTGAAAATCATAGAATGTCCAAGAGACGCAATGCAGGGAATAAAATCTCATTTTATATCCACAGAAAAAAAAGCATTGTATATCAATTCCTTATTAAAAGTAGGATTTGACACTATTGATTTTGGCAGTTTTGTTTCACCCAAAGCTATACCTCAAATGAGAGATACTGCAGATGTTTTATCAAAATTAGATTTATCAAAAACACAAAGTAAATTATTAGCAATTATTGCCAATACTAGAGGTGCAAACGATGCTGTACAGTTTAAAGAAATTGATTATTTAGGCTATCCATTTTCTATATCAGAAAATTTTCAAATGCGTAATACGCATAAAACAATCAGAGAATCTATCATCACTTTAAATGAAATTTTAAATCTTGCTGATAAAAATAATAAAGAAGTTGTAGCTTATTTATCTATGGGATTTGGGAATCCTTATGGGGATCCTTGGAATGTAGAAATCGTGGGGGAGTGGACAGAAAAACTGTCAAAAATGGGCGTAAAAATTTTATCGCTTTCAGATACTATTGGTAGCTCTACTCCAGAAGTAATCAACTATTTATTCTCTAATTTAATTCCTAAATATCCAGATATAGAATTTGGCGCACACTTACATACTACTCCAAATAAATGGTTCGAAAAAATAAATGCAGCTTATAAAGCTGGTTGTTTACGTTTTGATGGCGCTATAAAAGGCTATGGAGGTTGCCCAATGGCTAAAGATGAATTAACAGGCAATATGCCAACAGAAAAATTATTAAGTTATTTTACTGCAAAAAAAGTAGATACTAATATGAAACCGATGAGTTTTGAGAGCGCCTATAATAAGGCTTTAGAAATTTTTTAAATTAATGATCTGATCAAAAAAAAGAGCTGTTATATTTTTAAATGAAATTCATGAAAATTACAAAAAAACTAATTTACCTTTTTTCAATTACACTATTTTTATCTTGTAAAAAAGACGACGCTAAAATTAATTTTACTTTTCTACAAATTAATGATGTTTATGAAATTGCTCCTATACAAGGAGGTGAATTTGGAGGTATGGCTAGAGTAGAAACTTTACATAAAGAGCTTTTAAAAGAAAACCCAAATACAATGTTGTTTTTAGCTGGCGATTTTTTAAATCCGTCTTTATTAGGAACGATAAAAGTTGATGGTGAACGAGTTAGAGGCAAACAAATGATAGAAGTTATGAATGCTATGAATTTTGATTTAGTAGCATTTGGAAATCATGAGTTTGATATTTCTCAGAAAGATTTACAAAAAAGGTTAAACGAAAGTAATTTTCCTTGGATTTCTGCCAATGTAAAACTAAAAACCAATGAAAAAGCAGTCCCTTTTTATAAAGAAAAAGGTAAAAATCAGATTCCTGTAAATGAAACATTTATAAAAGAGTTTTCTGATGCAGATGGCACAACAATAAAAGTTGGTTTTATAGGTGTTTGTATACCATCAAACCCAAAAGATTATGTAGAATATGGTAATATGTTTGTAAAAGCAAGAGCATCTTATGCTGCTATTAAAGATTCTGTTGATGTAGTTTTTGGTTTAACGCATGTAAAATTGGCAAACGATAAAAGAATTGCAAAATTAATTCCAGATTTACCATTAATAATGGGTGGCCATGAACATACTAATAGTTATGATAAAATTGGGAATACAATTATTGCCAAGGCAGATGCCAATGCTAAAACAGCTTATATTCATCGAATTTCTTATGATAAAAATACTAAGAAAGCCATTGTAAAATCTGAATTAAAAGAGATTAATAAAACTATTAAAAGTGATGTAGAAGTTGGCCAAATTGTAAATAAATGGCAGAAGATTTTAACATCAGAAATTCAAGAAATTATTCTTAAACCTGATGAAGAAATTTACACAACACAAATTCCTTTAGATGGTAGAGATACTCCAATTCGAAGTGTGCAAACCAATTTGGGTGCTATTGTTACAAAATCGATGTCTTTTTCTTTTGATGACGAAGTAGATTGTGCCTTAGTTAATGGCGGCTCAATTAGAATTGATGATCAACTTACAGGTAATATTACACCCATAGATATTTTTAGAGTATTGCCTTATGGTGGTGCTGTTTTAAAAGTAAAACTAAAAGGGCGTTTATTAAAACGTGTTTTAGACTATGGAGTTTTAGCAGCTGGTACTGGTGCTTATTTGCAAAGATTCAATGCCATTAAAGTAGGAGAGAGGTGGATGATTAAAAACACACCTTTACATATTAATAAAATGTATACAGTTGCTTTTTCTGATTACTTATTAAAAGGATTTGACATTCCATTTTTAAATGCAGAAAATAAAGAAGTAATTTCCATTTATCAACCAAATGAAAAAGAATTGGCTTTTGATATTAGAAAAGGCGTAATTGCTTATTTGAAAAATCAATAATAAAATACCATCTAATAAAAAAAGCCTCACTTTTTGTGAGGCTTTTTTTTTATTTTTTTGAATTATCTTTCTCTGCGTCTTCTGCCAAAACCACCAGATTTTCTGTCGCCAGAACTTCTTGGTTTATCAGAAGAACGTCTATCAGACCTTCCTTTACCTCTGTCATCACTTCTTTTAGAAGAACCTTCAGAACTTCTGCGTCTTCCAAAACCACCATCTTTTTTACCAAAAGGTTTTTTTCCACCTCTTCTACCACCTCCAGATCGTTCTTTTTTGGTAATTTCTATATTTACAGAACGTCCATCAAAGTCTGGTTGATTGTTGGCAAATGCATCTAAAGTTTTGGCTTCAAAATTTTTATCAATTTCAAAAAATGAAAAAGTATCTAAAATATCTATAGCACCAATTTCTATTTTATCTCCTATTTCTTGATCGTTTATTAAACCAATTAATTTTGCAGGGTTTAAACTATCTTTTCTACCAATATTGATAAAGAAACGCGTCATATTATCTGCAGTTTCTCTTCTTCTAGAATTATCTTTTCCTAAATCGTTTAAATCTTTTGCATTTTCATAATAGGCTAACATCGTATTAAACTCTAAAGAAACAAATTTTTGAATAAGTTCTTCTCTGTTTAAATCTGCTAGTTTATCATATATGTTTGGTAAAAACTCATTAATTTCAGATGCGTTAACTTCTGTTTTCTGAACTTTATCAATTAAATTCATCAATTGATTTTGTACAATTTCTTTACCAGAAGGCACCTTGCCTTCAACAAATTTCTTTTTAATAATTCTTTCTATAGGTCTTAGTTTTCCTTTTTCTTTGTTGTTTACTAAAACTATAGAAATTCCTTTATTACCAGCCCTACCTGTTCTACCACTTCTATGTGTATAGTTTTCTATTTGGTCTGGTAATTTGTGGTTAATAACATGTGTTAATTCTGTTACATCTAATCCACGTGCAGCAACATCTGTAGCTACCAAAATTTGAATGGTTTTTTTACGGAATTTACCCATAACAGAATCTCTTTGTGCTTGAGATAAATCTCCATGTAAAGCATCTGCATTATAACCATCTTTAATTAAGTTGTCTGCTACTTCTTGAGTTTCTCTTCTCGTTCTACAGAAAATAATGGCGTATATATCTGGGTTTAAATCTGCAATTCTTTTTAAAGCAGGATAGCGAGTTCTCTCAGAAACTGCATAAAATTCGTGTTCTACATTGTCAGAACCTTTATTTTTTTCACCAGAAGTAACTTCAACTGGTTTTGTCATATAGTTTCTTGCAATGGCTTCTACTTCTCTTGGAAAAGTTGCAGAAAATAATAAAGTTTGTTTAGTTTCTGGCGTAGCTTCTAACACTTTATCCAATTCTTCTTTAAAGCCCATATTCAACATTTCATCAGCTTCATCTAAAACCAACCACTGAACATTACCTAACTTTAAAGCTCTTCTATTAATTAAATCTACAGTTCTACCTGGAGTACCTACCACAATTTGAGATCCTTTTTTTAAAGATCTAATTTGGTCTTCCATACTAGAACCACCGTAAACAGTAGTAACTTTTATGTTTTTTAAATATTTAGAAAAATCTTTAATATTATTTCCTATTTGAACAGCCAATTCTCTTGTAGGTGATAAAATAATGGCTTGTACATTACTTTGATTTTCATCAATTTGTTGTAAAATAGGTAAACTAAAGGCAGCTGTTTTTCCTGTACCTGTTTGTGCAAATGCCTTTAAATCGTCTGTAGAAGACATAATTTGAGGAATTGCTTTTTCTTGTATAACAGTTGGTTTTTCGTAACCTAAATCTGTTAATGCTTTGTTTATAGGCTCTTTTAAGCCTAATTCTAAAAATGTTGACATTACTGTGTTTTTGTAGATTCACAGAACGCCCACCTGCAAATCAGTTTATATATCGACTTGATTTCTTATTGTGTTGTACACAAAATTAAAATCGTGCAAAGGTAGTTTAAATTTTATAAAAATTGAAGTTTACCAGCCAGAATTAGTTCTCGTTCAATTCTTTGAGGAAAGGATTTAAATTTCTTGAAGATATTGTTGCATAGGCATTAACTACTTTACCTTGCTTATTTACTAGTATAGAACGTGGCATTTTACTACTTAAAAACTGATGTGCATCACTATCCGATTTTAGATAATATTGATTCTTAATATCTATTTTTTGAATCCTATCTCCCTGAACGCCATCAATTTTAACTTGAATAAAATTAATATTAGGGTAATTATTAGATAAGTATTTGATTCTTTTAATGATATAAGGTTGAGAAACATACTCAGGACTCCAGAAAAACAAAAATGTGTTTTTATTCTTTATAATTTCTGCTATCTCATGTGTTGTATTATTGTAATTGGTAACTTTAAAATTTGGTAATCTTTTATGTGTTGGTACAGATTTTACATCATTAACTAGGCTAGTAATTAGTTCTTTATCTTTTTTGTTTGTAGAAAGTTTAAAAAAGGTACTAAAAGATTCATTATCAAGATTACAACTAGATTTATTAAAGAAATGACTAATAATTGTTTGTCGTAAAATAGCGTTTTTGGTTTTTTCTGCAGTTATATTTTTGTCGATAGTTTTTAGTAAATCTATGGTAAATTTAGCAGAATATTCTGTTTTCATGGGTGGATGACCCAATGCATACGTTTCATTATACAGGTAATTTCTGATAAATCTAGAATAAGGTGGAAAATACATTAAAGAGTCCTTATTAATACTAATACTTTTTCTGTAGGTGTAAAAAGCTTCACTTAATTCAGGGAAATTACCGTCTTTTGTATACTTAGCATTGATGTAAGGATACCTCTCTAAACGTGCATATATAGGATAAGTAAGTGCAGTTTTTAAAATTTCTCTATACCCTAAAGTTTCGTTCGGATGGTTTTTTAAATAATCATTATAAGTATCCATCTTTACAGATAATAAAGAGTCTACTTTATTCGTAAAATCATTTGGTGGTAATTTGTTGTATCTATAAAACAGCTTTCCATCATTTTCATTTTCTAAAAAACAATCTATTAGGATATTATTGCGTTCTGCACCTTTACCTGCAAAAACCAAAGATTCATCAAAATCCCAAGTATTTAATCGTAACATTAAACTATCTTCTGGTTCTATATAAACATATTGATTTTCATCACCATGAGAAAAATGATACAAACCTTCGTTGGCATTTTCAATTTTTCCTATGAACCTATTTTTAGTGTCTAAGAAAAAAGTATCTATTACTTTTTCCATAGAATATAAAATAACCTCGTTAGATTTAGGGTTAATAATTTTACCTCCAAAAAAAGTTTTATTGTTTTTTTTACTTGAATTACAGCTAATTAAGAAAAAAAACAATGAAATTTTAAAGAGTAATATTACGTTTTTTGTCATATATATATTGTCAAAATACTATCAGCAAATTTAACCATAGAACCTTATCTGTTTTGTTAATGCGCTGTTAAAAATAAATCTACTTTTTTTAACAAATGAGCTTTAAATTGAGCTACTTAAGAAAAATCAATTTATTACTTTTGCAGAAATTTAAAATAAAGTTATGTTATCAGTTTCTAACTTATCAGTTCAATTTGGAAAACGTGTTTTGTTTGATGAAGTAAATACCAAATTTCAAACAGGAAATTGTTATGGTATTATTGGTGCAAATGGTGCAGGAAAATCAACATTTTTAAAAATTCTTTCTGGTAAACAAGATCCTACATCTGGTCAGGTGCATTTAGAACCTGGAAAACGGATGTCTGTTTTGTCGCAAAATCACAATGAGTTTGATGATTATCCTGTTTTAGAAACCGTTGTTATGGGGAATAAAGAATTGTTTGCTATAAAAAAGGAAATTGATGCTTTGTATGCTGATTATACTGATGAAAATGCCGAAAAAATAGGAGAACTTCAAATAGTTTTTGAAGAAATGAATGGTTGGAATGCAGATTCGGATGCTGCTGCAATGTTATCAAATTTAGGGATTTCTGAAGATTTGCATTACACATTAATGAAAGACTTAGATGGAAAACAAAAAGTACGTGTATTAATTGCACAGGCACTTTTTGGAAATCCTGATGTGTTGATTATGGATGAGCCTACCAACGATTTAGATTTTGAAACCATTAGTTGGTTAGAGCATTTCTTAGCAAATTATGATAATTGTGTAATTGTGGTTTCGCATGATAGGCACTTTTTAGATGCAGTTTGTACCCATATTTCTGATATTGATTTTGGTAAAATTAACCATTATTCTGGAAATTATACGTTTTGGTACGAATCTAGCCAATTAGCTGCAAAACAAAGAGCACAACAGAATAAAAAAGCAGAAGACAAAAAGAAAGAATTAGAAGAGTTTATTCGTCGTTTTTCTGCCAATGTTGCCAAATCAAAACAAGCTACTTCTCGTAAAAAAATGATTGAGAAGCTAAATGTAGAAGATATTAAACCCTCAAGTAGAAGGTATCCTGCTATTATTTTTGAAAGAGATCGTGAAGCTGGTGATCAGATTTTAAATGTTGAAGGTTTAAGTAAAGAGTTTGAAGGAGAAAAATTATTTCATGATATCCACATCAACCTAAATAAAGGAGATAAAGTAGCTATTATTTCTAAAAATTCTAGAGCTATAACTGCATTTTATCAAATTATTTCGGGTAATGAAACAGCAGATGATGGTAAGTTTTCTTGGGGTGTTACTACCACACAGTCTTATTTACCTTTAGATAATTCTTCTTTCTTTCAAAATGGAAACCTAGATTTGGTAGACTGGTTAAGACAATATGCACAAACTGAAGAAGAACGTGAAGAAGTGTTTTTAAGAGGTTTTTTAGGTAAAATGATTTTTTCTGGTGAAGAAGCTTTAAAGAAAAGTAATGTTTTATCTGGTGGTGAAAAAGTAAGGTGTATGCTCTCTAGAATGATGATGAAAAGAGCTAATATTTTATTGTTAGATGAGCCAACAAATCACTTAGATTTAGAATCGATTCAAGCCTTAAATAACTCTTTAATTAACTTTAAAGGAACTGTTTTGCTTTCTACACACGATCATGAGTTTGCCCAAACTGTTGCCAACAGGATTATAGAATTAACTCCAAAAGGAGCAATTGATAGATACACTACTTTTGACGAGTATTTATCTGACAAAAAAATTAAAGAATTACGAGATAAAATGTATGCTTAATACAATTAAATAGAGGAAGCTAATTAGCTTCCTCTATTATTTTACATTAATACCTGTACATACAATAAGTTGTATATTACTTTATCAATATCTTTTTCTATTTCCTTTTTTTGTAATAATTAATTTTTTGTAAATAATTTGATCTTTAGATCTTATTTTTAGAAAATATCTACCTGGTTTTAAACATCCAAAATCAAATTTATTTACTCCTTTTTTTAATTTATGTTTAAATAGTTTAACACCATATTTATTTAATACAACTAATTTACCTTCTAAATTAACTTTAATTTTTGCAAATCTTTTTGTAGGATTTGGAAATACTTTTCCTTCTAAATTTGGAATTGGATCTATGGTTGGTCTTTTAATTTCTGTGGTATACGTATTGGTAATTACAGGAGCATTAAAATCAAAATAAATATCGGCTGTGTTTTCAATAACATCTCCAATTGTTAAAGTACTTTTTGGTTTAATTTTATAAAAAATCCAACCATTACTTGCTGGTTCATTGGTAGTACTATCTGGTAAATGTATATTTTCGAAAATGAATTCTAATTTATTTTGATTGGTAATGTTAACTCTATAATCGTGACTTGCACTTATTGGTTGAAAAGTATCCCAATCTAAATCTGTATCCAACTCGTTTTCTACAACAACATTTATAGCAGAAGCGGTTCCTGTATTTTGAAAACGGATTCTATAATTTAAAAATTCAGAAACTTGGTTTGGGGCAATAAATTCACCTTCTAAGGCAATAATATCATTTGGGTCATAAGATCCTATAGTAATATCATCTAAACTAGCAGTATTATCTGTTGGGTTTGCATCTCCATTTGTAGGGTTTATTGTAGCACTGTAGGATAAAACATCACCATTATTTACAGGGTTTATAGGGTCTGTTGGTCTGTTTATTTCAAACGTTACATCAATGTATTTTTGTTCGAAAGGAAGTAAGTTAGCGTAGTTCCAGCTTAATGAATTACTTGTTTGACTGGCAGGAGTTTCTGTAGCACTCAAAAAAACTTCTTTTAAATCATCAAAAGTTAAATTTACATCACCACTTAAGCTTGTTGAACCTACATTTTCATATAAAACACGAACTCTAGTTTGAAAACCTGGTCTAGATTCTGTTAATGGTAAAATACTAACTTTTACATCATTAACTACTGTGTTTGCGGTTACACAAAAATCAATTACTTGGGTAGCTCCTGTTCCTGTAAAAGTTACATTTTGCGTGGTTGGAGTTACAGTAAAAAAACTAGGTAAATTAGCAAGAATATCTAAAGTATTATTAACTTCTTGTGTATATAATATATATTGTCCATTTGTATCTGTAAATGTGCTGCTAAATGTATTGGCACTTGTGTTTCTTAACTGTGTATTTGTTAATTTTTGATCTAGTGGATCACAACCATTAGCATCAAAATCAAAAGTAACTGTACCAGAAATGGTGTTTGAATTTGTTGGTATAAATGAACAAATGTCTGTAAATCCTGTTTGTGGATCTTTGTCATCGAATTCATCATTGGCATAAGCAATATCATCTACACATACTAAGTTTAACGATGGATTATCAATAATAGTAAAAATAATTATTTCTTCATTACTACCGTTTTTGATATTTAAACTGGTTAATTGGTTAGATTCAGCACTAAAATATCTTAAATTGCTTAGTGTGCTTAGGTTTAAATCGGTAATAAGGTTGTTATCACAAAATAAAGATTCTAGATTGGTATTTAAAGATACATCTAAACTTGTAAGATTATTAGACACACATCCAAGATAATTTAATGCTATATTTTGGCTTAAATCTATAGTAGCTAATGAATTACTACTAAATGCTAAATAATCTAATGCTGTGTAAGGAGTTACATTTAAATTAGTCAATTGATTGTTAGAACAATTTATTCTAGTTAATGTAGTTGTGTTTGGTAGTATTAAATTTGTTAAATTATTACCACTACAACCTATATTATTAAGAGAAGTGAAGTTAGATACATCTAAAGTGTTTAATTGATTGGAATCTACTCTTAATTCGATTAAACTATTGCTAGTTGGCAATATTAAATTGCTAATTAAATTTCTAGTAGTAATTAAATTAGTTAAAGAAGTATAAGAAGATACATCTAAAGAAGTTAAATAATTATCAGAAATATTTAGATCAGTTAAAGTTGAAGTGGTTGGTAATATTAAAGAGGTTAAACCTCCTGGAAAACCATCGCTATTTGTTTGACGACTACAATCTAAATAAGTTAATTGTGTTAAGGCTGAAACATCTAAACTTGTTAAATCATTTTCTTCACAAATTAACGTAGTTAAGTTTGTGAAATTTTCTATACCCTGAAAATTAGATATTCCATCTCTTATAAGATAAGTTCCAGAGATTGGATCATAATACTCTTCTTTCTTAAACTCAGTAATTTCTAATGTTGTTACAGCGCTAGCCTCTAATACTGTTATTTCACCATCACTATTTGTATCTATGGCTGGTGTATAATTTAGTAATGCTTGTTTAAAAACAGGATCAGGAAAATTAATAATTTGCCCAAAGGAAGCTACTGAAGCTAAAATAAATAGTAAAAGTAAATAGGTTTTTAATAGTTTGGTTATCATAATAATTTAAGTTTATAATTTATACAAACTTAATCTTGATAGCCACGTTTTTATGCTTAAACTATTTGAAATGTAGTAAAGACTTTGTGAAATGTAGTTTTAAACTATTGAAGTAAAAATTTTAGTATTTCATAAAAATCAACTTTATGAAATACTAAAACTAAAGAAATTAAAAAGATTAACCTTTATTTAAAGGACTAATAATTTTAACATCAGAAAAAGCAATGGCACCTTTTACTACACCATCAATCGTTTTTTTAAGCGCTTCAATCAATTGCATTTTTAATTGAGATTTATGATAAATTAAACTTACTTCTCTTGCTGGTGGTGGTGCGTTAAATTCACGTAAATGCTTTTTATCACTATCACTTAAATCTAATGTATGCAAGTAAGGTAACAAGGTCATTCCTAATCCTTCTTTAGATAGTTTTATAAGGGTATCAAAACTTCCGCTTTCTAATTGGAAACCTTTTTTATTGTCTATTTTATGCGCTCTACACAAGTTAATAACGCTATCTTTAAAACAATGCCCATCTTCTAATAATAGAATATCTTCCATTTCTAATTCATTTTCAGAAATATACTTGTTTTGAAATAGCCTATGATTTTGTGGAATTAAACCTACAAAAGGTTCATAATACAAAGGCCTTTCTTTAATTCCCTCATTTTCTAAAGGAGTGGCTGCAATACCAGCATCTATATGTCCATCAGACAATTTTCTAATAATTTCTTCTGTGGTTAATTCTTCTATAATCAATTTTACTTTCGGGTACTTTTTTGTGAAATTATACAAAAACATCGGAAGTAATGTTGGCATGATTGTAGGTATAATACCTAAGCGAAATTCACCACCAATAAAACCTTTTTGTTGATGTACAATATCTAAAATTCTATTGCTTTCATCTACAATAACCTTGGCTTGTTCTACAATTTTTTTACCAACATCAGTTAATTCTATTGGTTTTTTTGAACGATTAAAAATTTGAACATCTAACTCGTCTTCCAGTTTTTGTATTTGCATACTTAAAGTTGGTTGAGTAACAAAACTATGCTCTGCTGCCACAGTAAAATTTTTATATTCAGCAACTGATAATACGTATTTTAATTGGGTAATAGTCATTAAATAATATTTTCTGATAAAGATATTAAATCTATCAATAATAATAATAAGTTATCGCTTCAAATTTATCATAAATTTGTCTTATCAAAAATACAATATATAATGAATAAAACTATACTAGGTTTAAACAAAGAAAAAAATTTAATTTTAGTAGAAAAATTAAATGGTTTATTAGCAAACTTTCAAATTTATTATCAAAGTTTAAGAGGCTTGCATTGGAATATTAAAGGGAAAAACTTTTTTGAATTACACCTGAAGTTTGAAGAATTTTACACAGATTCTCAAGTTAAAATTGATGAAATAGCAGAACGAATTTTAACGCTACAAGGTAAACCTTTACACACGTTTACAGATTATATAGAAAATGCTTCTGTTCCTGTGGGTAAAAATATTTCTAAAGATGTGGATGGCGTTGAATTAATAGTGAACTCTTTATCAGAACTATTAAAAATAGAAAGAGAAATTTTAGATGTATCTGGAGATGCTGATGATGAAGGTACAAATGCTATGATGAGTGATTTTATATCTGAACAAGAAAAAACAATTTGGATGTTAAACTCTTGGTTAGGATAATATTAACCTACTTTTTGTAAATTTAAAACAACAGGCTGTCTTAAAAGTATAAAATCCTGTTATTTCGACTGTAATGGAGAAATCTTATTTTTTGATCATCAAATAGATAGATTTTTCGACTTCGCTCAAAATGACATATAGATCTACTTTTAAGACAGCCTCTTGTTTTTTAGATTAAAAAATTCCAACCAATTTCAACCCCAAAAATATTATAACCGTCATTAGGCTTTTGAAAATCTAAATTAGAAACATGACCAAAAATGTTAGAACCAATATAGATGTAAGAATCTGAATATACATTATAAGAAAAACCCAAAGAAAAATTTTCATTAAACGTAAAACCCTTAGCCAAGCGTTCTGTTCTTGTATCAATATAATTAAAGCCTAAACTTAAAGTACCTTGAATGTCTAACTTTTTTACAAGCTGTTTTTTAAATGCAAAACCAAATTCAACACCATATAAATGCATTTTTTTGGGTTTTGTAAATTCATCTATTTTTTCTTGTACATTATCTTGATCAGGAGTTACATACCACTTATTTAACAATTGGTGTTTTAAAAATTGAATTTGTGGTTGTATTATCAATTCAATATCTAAAGATTTCCACTGTGTCAATTCGTAAAAAGCCTGTAATTTATAGGTGTTTGTTGTATAGTCGTAATCAGAATCATTATTTAAAAAATTCTCATTAGTGGCAAAATTATAGAGCAAACCAACCTTGTAGGGTTTTAGTTTAGATTCCTTTTTATCTTGATTAAATGCTAAAAAAGAAGTCAATAAGAAAGAAATTAATATAAATTGTTTAATCATTTCAGTATCAACTAAACATTTTTGCCACTTTTTCAGCCTTTCTACTTTCAGCATAATCGTAAAAACCCTCACCAGATTTTACACCTAATTTTCCAGCCATTACCATATTTACTAATAATGGGCAAGGTGCATATTTAGGGTTTTTAAAACCATCATACATAACATTTAAAATCGATAAGCATACATCTAAACCAATAAAATCTGCCAATTGTAGAGGCCCCATTGGGTGTGCCATTCCTAATTTCATAACTGTATCAATTTCTGCAACACCAGCCACACCATTGTATAACGTTTCTATAGATTCGTTTATCATTGGCATTAAAATTCGGTTGGCTACAAAACCAGGATAATCATTTACTTCAACAGGAATCTTACCAATTTGTTTAGACAATTCGACGATTACATTAGTTACTTCATCAGTTGTGTTGTAGCCCCTAATAATTTCAACCAATTTCATAATTGGTACAGGATTCATAAAATGCATCCCAATAACTTTATCAGGTCTATTGGTTTCAGCAGCAATTTGTGTAATGGAAATTGAAGATGTATTGGTTGCCAAAATAGTATTAGCACCACAAACGTTATCTAATTCTTTAAATATTTTAGACTTTAAAACAGCGTTTTCTGTGGCTGCTTCTATTACTAAATCCATATCAACAACGCCTTCTGCAAGGTTTGTAAAGGTAGAAATGTTACTTAATGTAGCTATTTTATCTGCTTCAGTAATTTTTTCTTTAGCAATCATTCTATCTAAATTTCTAGAAATGTTAGCCAAACCTTTTTGAATTGCTATTTCAGATATGTCAATTAAATGTACCTTATAATTACACTGTGCAAATGTGTGTGCAATGCCATTACCCATGGTTCCAGCACCAATTACGGCTATATTTTTCATGTTTAAAAGTTTTAAAATTATTTGGGCGTTTTAACGGGCTTTCACTACTCGCTTTACGCCCAAAAGCGTAAGAGCTCAAACACGAGTTCAATCCCTAACGCACATTTTTACAAACAAAAGGCTATAAATTTACGTCTTTTTCTGTTTTAAAAGAGTCTATTACCCACTGTGCAATGCGCAAAGCTTCAGTTCCTGCACTTAATGTAACAATAGGTATTGTGTTGTTTTTTATAGCATCTGCAAAAGTTTCTAACTCATCTAAAATAGCATTATTATTCGTTACCTCTGGGTTTTCAAAATAAATTTGTTTTTCAACACCTTCATCATTTTTTAAAATCATGGCAAACTCATCAGGAGTTTCTGGTGCATCTTGTATTCTCACTATTTCAGATTCTTTACTCAAAAAATTCACAGAAATATAAGCATCTTTCTGAAAAAAACGTGTTTTACGCATATTTTTCATAGAAATTCTACTTGCAGTTAAATTGGCTACACAGCCATTTTCAAACTCAATTCTTGCATTGGCTATATCTGGAGTTTCAGAAATAACAGATATTCCACTGGCGTAAACATTTTTAACTTTAGAATTTACAGAAGACAAAATAATATCAATATCGTGAATCATTAAATCTAATACCACAGGTACATCTGTACCTCTTGGGTTAAATTCTGCC
The DNA here is from genome assembly GCF_044595335.1 of Polaribacter sp. R77954. Classification (GTDB taxonomy): domain Bacteria; phylum Bacteroidota; class Bacteroidia; order Flavobacteriales; family Flavobacteriaceae; genus Polaribacter. Next base: position 580,958 of record NZ_CP138992.1, on the reverse strand, counting down.
AATCTGTGGGTTTCAATAAACATTGGGTTGTTTATTTTATCTTTTACAGCTGTAAAAGCAGGGTTGAAACGCTCTACATGACCTACTTGTCCTTTTACTTTAAATTCATCAGCCAATGCACGTATACCCTCAGCTTCAGAAACTGTTTTTGCAATAGGTTTTTCAATAAATATATGACGTCCTTTTTCAATTGCTTTTTTTGCGCAATCAAAATGAGAAAGAGTAGGAGTCACTATATCAACAACTTCTACAGCATCAATTAAAGCATCAATTGAATCAAAAAAAGTGTACCCAAAATCTTCAACTACTTTTTTAGCATTCTCTTCAGAAGAGTCATAAAAGCCAACTAAATTATATTTTGAAGATTGTTTTAATAATTTTAAGTGAATTTTTCCTAAATGACCAGCTCCTAAAACCCCAACTTTTAACATAAATTACATTATTTTTATCATCTCTAAAAAAATATAACAAATCTATTTAACAATGTAAATTGATTTATTTTTTATCGAAAAAGAGATTTGTTTTTTATTTAAAATCCGAAAAAAAATCGGACTAAACAAAGATACGATTTTATAAGAATTTATTACTACATTTAAACTTCTGAAATTAAATAACAATTGAGAGATACAGCAAAACACCAAGGACTTCGAAATCAATTAGCTACAGTTTTAAAAGCAAAAGGAATAACTGATGAAAACGTACTAAAAGCTGTTAAAAAAATACCAAGACATTTGTTTATAGATTCTAGTTTTGAATCTCATGCCTATCAAGATAAAGCTTTTCCAATTGCTGCAGAGCAAACCATTTCTCAACCATATACTGTGGCATTTCAATCGCAAACATTAGCTATAGAAAAAGGCGATAAAGTTTTAGAAATTGGTACAGGTTCAGGGTATCAAACTGCGGTTTTATTAGAATTAAAAGCAGAAGTGTATACTATTGAAAGACAAAATGAATTGTTTAAAAAAACTTCTCGTTTTTTGCCTACTTTAGGTTATAAACCTAAAAAATTTATTTTTGGAGATGGTTATATTGGTTTAAAAGAAAAAGCACCTTTTGATAAAATTATAGTTACAGCTGGTGCACCTTATGTGCCAAATCCTTTATTGGCTCAGTTAAAAGTAGGAGGGATGTTGCTAATTCCTGTTGGTGATAAAACACAAATAATGACATTATTTATTAGAAAATCTGCACAAGAATTTGAAAAACATGAATTGGGCGATTTTGCTTTTGTACCAATGTTAGAAGAGAAGAATTAAAACCAATCTCAACCTTCCCAAAGGGAAGAATTTGAAATGCGATTTTTTACTTTTTAATACTGAACACTGAACACTATATTTATTCAGCTCTTGTCCAATATTTTGTTTTTCCTAATAAAGAAAAACCAATATATCCACGTATTTTAAGTTTGTTTGGTTTTACCAATTCTATATAACATTTGTAGATTTTTCCATTTCTAGGATCTAAAATTTCTCCTCCAGACCATTCGTCATCATCTTTTTCTAAACCTGTTAAAATTTCTAAACCTAAAATTGGTTTCCCTTTATTATCTCCTTCACATAAATCACAAACAGCATTTTTTCGGGTCTCATTTTTTATTTCTATAATTTTAGCATAAGCTTTGCCATCCTTTTTATACATTTCTATTACTGAATCTATTTTTCCGGTTTCATCGTTTGTAGAGTTCCATTTTCCAAATATAGTCTGAGCGTTTACTGAAATAGAAATAGTTAGAATAAGGAAAGTTAAAAATAATTTTTTCATATTTGTTAAGTTTTATAGTAATCGTTAGGTTATTAAAATTTACTCTTTTCTATCCCAATATACGGTTTTTCCAAAAATAGGGATTCCTGCATAACCTCTTATTTTTAGTTTATTCGGTTTTTCGAGCTTTATATAAACATTAAAATAATGGCCAGTTCTTGGGTCAAGGCCATAACCGCCAACCCATTTATTTTTCTTCTTTTCTAACTTATATAAAATTGTTAATCCTAATGCTGGTTTATTTTTTACACTTCCTTTACATTTGGTGCATAAAGCGTGCTTTAAATCAGGGTCCATAATATCAATGATTTTGGCAAAAAGCAAACCATCTTTCTTATAAATTTCAACTACAGAATCAATGTTCCCTGTTTTTTCATCTCTATTATTCCATTTTCCTAAAACTTCTTGAGCATTTGTTATCAATGATATTAATATTATAAAAAATGTGGTAATTGCTTTTTTCATCTATTTTTGATAGAGACCTCGTTAAGATTAGTCTGATATTAAATATTATAAAACGTTTTTTACTTATAAGGTGGCATCAAAATAATCATCCCATTTTCCTTGAACTTTTAAAACTTGTTCTATAACATCTCTTACACAGCCTTCTCCACCTTTTAAGTTAGAAATATATTTTGCAGTTTTTTGTACTTCAGGTACTGCATCATTAGGGCAAGCAGGCATTCCTACTTCCTGCATTACAGGTACATCAGGAATATCATCACCCATGTACAAAATTTCGTCAGGAGATAAATTGTACTTTTCTACAATTTCTGAATATTGTTGAATTTTATTATGAGCTCCTAAATAAACATCTTGAATGCCTAATGCTTGTAATCTACTTTTTACGGCCTGGTTTGTACCACCAGATATAATGCAAACTTTAAAGCCTTTGTTTAAAGCCGTTTTCATTGCATAGCCATCTTTTACATTCATATGCCTAACCAATTCTCCACTAGGCATTATGGTTAACATTCCGTTTGTTAATACTCCATCAACATCAAAAATAAAAGTTGATATTTTAGGTAAGCGTTGTTTGTAACTAATTTCCATATTTTAAAAAAAGACCTTTCGACTGTGCTCAAGGTGATATTATTATTTAGTTATTATTTTTTTGAATTGATGCTGTTAACATCTTGTAAATCTCCTGTTGATTTTTGTCTAACAAATTTAAGTGATTTTTTATTGTTGTTGTATCATTTCTAATTGCTGGACCTGTTTGTGCTTTTTCTGGTGATAATTTTTGAATTTTTCCTGATGTTTCTTCTATTAAAGGATATAAAATTTCAAATGGCACCTTATTTTGTTTGCAAATGTCTTGACCAATTTTATACAAATGATTGGTAAAATTATTTACAAAAACTGCAGCAACGTGCAATGTTTTTCTTTGTTCTGAGCTAATTGAGTAAATTTTATTTCCTAAATACTGTGCCAAACGTTCTAATAATGCCAAATCATTTTTATCCTCGGCTTCTAAACAAAATGGAACCTTATTAAAATCTACTAATTTATCTTCAGAAAAAGTTTGTAACATATAAAAAACACCCTTTCTGTTTGGGTTTTTCAAATCACTCATTGCAACACTTCCAGAAGTATGTACTACCAATGCATTGTGTATTTTAGAGGATACTTGAGCAATAGCATCATCAGAAACAGCAATTATGGTAATATCAGTTTTGGGTATTTTACCTAAAGTTCTAGAACTAATTAGGGTTACATTTATAGCATCAATCCCTAAAAAAGCCTTGTACAAATGCATCCCAACTTTTCCTTTACCTACAATTAAAACTGATATCATATTACGAAGATATTGAAATTTTAAGAGATTATATTTTAAGAATTGTTAATTTAGCATTCATAAATTATGTTTAATGAAAGATTCTAAAAAATTAGGAATAAATACAACTTGCGTTCATGTAGGTGAAGTAAAAGACAAACAATTTAAAGGAGCAGTTTCTCCTATATATATGTCTACTTCGTATGCTTTTGATAATGTGGATGTAAAAAGGTATCCACGTTATTACAACACACCAAATCAAGAAATGTTGTGCAAAAAAATAGCGGCTCTTGAACATACAGAAGATGCGTTGATTTTTACATCTGGTATGGCTGCCATTTCATCTGCAATGTTAGCATTTTTAAAACATGGAGATCATGTAATTATTCAACAAGTGATTTATGGGGGGACGTATAATTTTATTGTTTCTGAATTTGATAAATACGGAATTGAGTATTCTTTTACAGAGTCTGATAAAGTGGAAGATTTTATCCCTCTAATTAAAGAAAATACCAAGATTTTATATATAGAAACTCCTTCAAACCCTTTGTTGGGAATTACAGATATGGAGGCCATTGCTAGTGTTGCTAAAGAAAAATCGATTTTAACCATGATTGATAATACGTTTGCATCGCCTATCAATCAAAATCCGTTTAATTTCGGAATTGATATTGTAATTCATTCTGCAACAAAATATATGGGAGGTCATTCTGATATTTCTGCAGGTGCAGTTGCAGCATCAGCAGCACATATTGAACAAATTTGGAAAACTGCCATAAATTTAGGTGGAAATTTAAGCGATCAAACTGTTTGGTTGTTAGAACGAAGTTTAAAAACTTTAAACTTACGTGTAAAAGCACAAACTGAAAATGCGCAAAAGATGGCTGAATATTTAGAAGGTTCTTCTGATATTGATGCAGTTTATTATCCTGGTTTAAAAAGTCATTCACAGTATAAAATTGCAAAAAAACAAATGAAAGGTTTTGGGGCAATGTTGTCTTTTGAATTATCTTCAACTATTGATGCTATGGATTTTCAAAGAAATTTACAGTTAATAAAACCTTCCATGAGTTTGGCAGGTTTAGAAAGTACTACTGTTAGCCCTGCCCAAACTACACACGCTTTATTAAGTGAAGAAGAACGTTTGGCAAGAGGCATTAAAGACGGTTTAATTCGGTTTTCTGTTGGTATAGAAGAACCCGAAGATTTAATAGCAGATTTAGAACAAGCCATAAAAAAAGCGAAGAATTAATTCTTCGCTTTTTTGTTACAATAAATCTATTTTTAAAATGGCCAAATAATAGGTACTAATAACATAGTTGTTATAAAAAAGATAATTAAAAGTGGTGCTCCAACTTTTAAATAATCCATAAATTTATAATTTCCAGAGCTCATTACCATGGCATTTGTTGTGGTACCAATAGGGGTTAAAAATGCAGTTGATGCACTTATGGCAATTGTAATTAATAGTGGTTCTGGTGAAACACCTAAGGTTTGAGCAGCTAACAATACAATTGGCGCCATTAAAACGGCTGTTGCAGAGTTGTTAATAAACTGACTAAATGTTGTAGTTAACAAGAAAATACCACCTAATAAAAGCGTAGGATTATCTTTACCTAACATACCAATTAAAGAATTCGAAATTAATTCTGCAGTACCAGTTTTTTGAATTGCAACACCCATAGGTATCATGGCTGCAATCATTACAACACTAACCCAACTAATGCTTTTATATGCTTTTGTAAAGGGCACACAACCTGTAAACAATACAATTCCTGCACAAATTAATGCAGCAATTGCTCCTGGTACAGCTTTTACAACCAACAACACAATCATTAAAATTAATGCTCCTAAAGCAATGTAAGATTTTGGAGTTAAGCTATCTACGTCTTTCAACATTTCTTCAGGACTACCTACTACAACCGTATTTTTATAATCACTTTTTAATTCCTCTATTTTTTCCCAGGGACCTCTAATAATAAAACTATCACCAGCATTTACTCTCATTTCTTCTTCTAAGAATGGTTTTTTATTTCTTGACGTTGCTAAAAGTTGAATTTCATAACGTTTAAAATATTCACGCATTTTTATTTTTCTACCCACTAATAGAGATTTTGGTGTAATTAGTATTTCAGATACCCCAACTTCTTGATTAATTAAATTATTTCTAATTTCTGATTTCGCAGATTCTTTTGGTAATAACCCTAAACTAAACGTAAGCATCAGTTCATTAATATGTTCTGTAGAGCCTTTTACCGTTAAAATATCATGATATCTTAATTCAGTATCATCTTCAGGAAACTCAATAAAAGGTTGTGTTCCTTTTAAACGATTTGGGTGCCTCCTTTTTAATCTGATGATGTTTACTTGATATTTATTTTCTAAATCCCAATCACTTATTTTTGTGTTAATTAAGTTAGAAAAAGAACGTATTCTTAAACGATAATAATCGTTTTCTATTTGATATGCCTCAATCCATTCGTGTAAAGTTGAATCAATATTAATAGGTTTATTATTGGTTTTATTTTTAGGCAATAATTTAAAACCTATAAATCTAAAATAAAGAATTGCTATAATTAAAAGAGGTAAACCTATTAAACCAAATTCAAAAAAAGAAAAACCTTCGTAGCCAGCATCAATCAATGCATTGTTGGCAATAATGTTTGGTGGTGTACCTGTTAATGTTAATAATCCACCTGTGTTTGAACCAAATGCTACTGGAATCAAAATTTTTGAAGGCATTGTACCTATACTCCATGCAGATGAAATAGTTGCAGGTAGTAGTGTAGCAACTGTACCTGTATTACTTACAAAACCAGATAAAACTCCAGAACCTAAAGTAATAATAACCAGTAATCTTGGTACACTTTTTTTAGCCAAACCAATTAACTTTTTACCAGCTAAAGCAGTCCACCCTGTTTGAGATAATCCTTCACCTATTATAAATAAGGAGGCAATCATAATTACTGTAGGATTGCTAAAACCACTTAATGTTTCACTTAAATTTAAGATACCACATAAAAATAAACTTAACATAGAAACTAAAGCTACCACATCTGGAGAATATTTTCCCCAAACAAATAATCCAATAGTAATTGTTAGAATAATCAACATTAAAACCATAATTTTTTTTAGTATTTATTTTATTATTTACTGATGTAAAATTACAGGGGTAAATTTCCTTTTTTTATGACGAATGTCATACTCCTTAAGGTATACTTATTTTTATCATTCTCATAAAAAATCAAGCCTATTTTGATGATAATTAAAAACGAAAACGAAATAGAAATTACAGTTGTATAAATTATTATTGTAAAAAGATTATTTTTGATTTTAATTCTACAGTGATTTATAAAAACTAAAGTAATATTATTATAAAAAACAGGGAAGAATAAGAAAAAAACAAAATTATAAATAATGAAATTAGATATTTTAGCCTTTGGTGCGCATCCAGATGATGTTGAGTTGGGGTGTGGTGCTACAATTGCCAAAGAAATTTCCTTAGGAAAAAAAGTGGGAATAGTAGATTTAACAAGAGGAGAACTTGGTACTCGTGGTTCTGCAGATTTAAGAGATGTAGAAGCTAAAAATGCTGGTGAGATTTTAGGGGTTAATATTCGTGAAAATTTATGTTTTGCAGATGGTTTTTTTACAAATGATAAAGAACATCAATTAGCAATTATAAAAATGATTCGTAAATACCAACCTGATATTGTTTTATGTAATTCGATTGATGATAGGCATATAGATCATCCAAAAGGCAGTAATCTAGTTTCGGATGCATGTTTTTTAAGTGGTTTGTTAAAAATTGAAACCAAAGTAGAAGGGAAGCAACAAAAAAAATGGAGACCAAAACAAGTGTACCATTATATACAATGGAAAAATATTGAACCCGATTTTGTAATTGATGTAAGCGGTTTTATTGATATTAAAGAAAAAGCTGTAATGGCATATACTTCTCAATTTTTTGATCCAAATAGTAAAGAGCCTGAAACCCCTATTACAAGTAAAAATTTTATAGATAGTATACACTATAGAGCTAGAGATTTAGGTAGACTTATAAATGTTGATTTTGCAGAAGGTTTTACCTCAGAGCGTTACGTGGCAGTTGAAAGTTTTGAGAAATTAATTTAATTTTTTCTTTTTTTTAAACTTAAAATATATTTATATTTGCACCCGCAACAAATGGTGGTTGTAGCTCAGTTGGTTAGAGCGTCGGTTTGTGGTACCGAAAGTCGTGGGTTCGAGCCCCATCTTCCACCCAAAATTGTTCAATTAAAAAGCCTTTCTTTAAGAAAGGCTTTTTTTATGTCTAAAAAAAATACGATTTGTGTTTATAAAAAGTGTTTAATATTCTATGTTAATACTGGATCAACACCAAAAGTTGTGGAGTACAGATAAAAAATAGAACTTTGATATTTAAAATATATAAGGTTGGGAGATTTCAATTGATGTTATAAAATTATTATTACTAGAAGTTTTAGTAAATTACTTTAAACTTACCAAGTATGAAGTCAAACAAGAAGAACTTCATTTCTATTTTACAGAGTTAAATACAGTTCCAGAAGAGTTTAAAGGATTAAAACTAAGCTCTAAAGGCTTCTTTCCAGAAGCTACTATTCAAGACTTTCCAATTCGAGGTAAAAACGTTTTTCTACATGTTATTAGACGACGTTGGGTTGAATAAAATTCTAAAAAAGTAGTGACAAGAGATTGGCAATTAGTAGCAAAAGGCACTAGAATTACAAGTGAATTTGCTACTTTTTTAAAACAGATCAGTCAGTAATAATGCTGTTAGCACTAGTATTGTAGCTAATTTTTACGGAGTAAATTCTAGAAAACTACAAAGACAATACAAAGATTATTTAAGTGAATTTAAACACTGGAATCAAAAGTCACATGCCAAACAATGGTTATTGTTTCCTAAAAATATTGGAGCGCATTTTTCTATAGACGAAACCGCCTTTTCAAATGGAGATCTATACACTATTGTAACTAATAAAAAAGCAAAAGGTAAAAAAGGAGCTCTAATTGCTATGATCAAAGGAACCAAAGCTGAAGTTGTGATCAAAATTCTTCAAAAAACACCTTTAAAATCAAGAAAAAAAGTAAAAGAAATAACTCTTGATATGGCTGGTAATATGGGATTGATTGCTAAAAAATCATTTCCCAACGCATCACAAGTTATTGACAGGTTTCATGTGCAAAAATTAGCTTTAGAGGCACTTCAAGAAATTAGAATTGAACTTCGATGGGAAGCCTTAGACAAAGAGAATGATGCTATAGGAAAAGCTAGAAATAAATCAATAAAATATGTACCTAAACTATTTAAAAATGGAGATACATTAAAACAATTATTAGCCAGAAGTAGATATCTACTTTATAAACCTAACCACAAATGGAATAAAAATCAACAAAATAGAGCAAAAATACTTTTTGAAAAATACCCTGATATAGAAAAAGTTTACAAACTTTGTCAAAATTTATCATGGATTTATAATCAAACAAAGAACAAAACTTCTGCCTTAATTAGGCTTGCTAAATGGAATGAGAAAGTAAGACAAGCACAGTTTAAAAGTTTTAATAGTATTGCTAGAACAATAAATATTCATTATCAAAATATTCTAAATTATTTTGATAATAGAAGCACAAACGCTTCAGCTGAATCTTTTAATGCCAAAATTAAGGCTTTTAGAGCACAATTTAGAGTGGTTAGGAATATAGAGTTCTTACTTTTTAGACTAACAAATATTTATGCTTAATTTTTAAATCCCACAACTTTTGGTATTGATCTCAGAAAAATTGTATGCCAAATTTACTTGTTCCTAAAATAGATTCTCAAGATTAAAATGAGTTGATTTTATTTTGGTTGTAAATTGGCTTCTATTCTGTATTAAAGGAACCCCAAAAGTGATTCCATTTTTCTGTATAAAATGAATTGATTACTTAAAACGGAATTGAACAGGTTCTTAGAATAAATACAATTGCCTATCAAAAAAACAGAAAACGAAGATGCTTTTTATTCTTCCATTGAGTGGTACACATTTTGCACATCATCATCTTCTTCTAAACGTTCTAATAATTTATTGACATCTTCCTTTTGTTCGTCAGAAATTTTTGAGGTGGTAGTTGGTATTCTTTCAAAACCAGAAGAAAGAATCTCAATATTATTTTCTTCAAAATACGTTTGCAGTGAACCAAATTGCTCAAAAGGTGCATATATAATTATACCTTCTTCATCATCAAAAACTTCTTCAACCTCAAAATCTATGAGTTCTAATTCTAGTTCTTCTAAATCTTCAATATTTTCTTTACTTACTGTAAAATTACAGGTATGATCAAACATAAAAACAACAGAACCAGAAGTTCCTAAATTACCATCACATTTGTTAAAAGCAGCTCTAACATTAGCTACAGTTCTGTTATTATTGTCTGTAGCAGTTTCTAATAAAATAGCAATACCATGTGGTGCATAACCTTCAAATAATACTTCCTTATAATTGGCTGTATCTTTATCAGATGCTTTTTTTATAGCACGCTCTATGTTATCTTTAGGCATATTGGCTGCCTTAGCATTCTGAATTACAGCACGCAAACGAGAATTGGTGTCAGGATTTGGGCCTCCTTCTTTAACTGCCATCACAATATCTTTACCAATTCTGGTAAATGTTTTTGCCATAGCTGACCAACGCTTCATTTTTCTTGCTTTCCTAAACTCAAATGCTCTACCCATTTCTAAAGATTGTTTTTAATTAAAATGCGCACAAATGTAAAGATTACATTGTTTTTTCACAATTATTCGATTGATTAAAATATGAAGAATTCAAGAATAAATAAATCTAAGATTGGCTTACTAAAACGCCTTAATAAAAAAACGTTAATATGAATAATATTTAAATATATTAAAACGAAAAAATGAGATTATTTATTCTTGAATTCTATACCATTTATTAATTTAAGAGTTGGTAAGATTGTTTTGCAATTTCTATTTCTTCATTTGTTGGTATCACCAAAACTTTTACTTTTGATGCAGAAGATTGAATTTCTCTTATGTCTTTAGAGCGTTTTGCATTTTTTTCGTTATCTAAATTGATGCCTAAAAAATCTAAATTTTCACATGCTAATGCTCTCATTATTGCAGAATTTTCTCCAATTCCTGCAGTAAACACAATGGCATCTAAACCATTTAAAGCCGCAACAAAAGAACCTATAAACTTTTGAATTCTATAAGCAGCTAATTGAAGTGCGTTTTTACAATTTTCATCTCCATCATTCGCTTTTTCAGAAATTTCTCGTAAATCAGAATGACCAGTTAAACCTAACATTCCAGATTTTTTTTGTACAATATTATTAACTTCTTCTGCGCTTTTATTGAATTTTTTCATCAAAAAGAAAATCACAGAAGGATCTAAATCTCCAGAACGCGTACCCATAATAAGACCATTCATTGGGCCAAATCCCATAGAAGTATCAATTGTTTTACCATCTTTAATTGCTGCCATACTACAGCCATTACCTAAGTGTATGGTAATAACTTTAGAGTTTTTCTTATCTAATTTTTCAATTGCTTTTTCTGATACGTATTTATGGCTAGTACCATGAAAACCATAAGCTCTAATATGGTGTTCATCTAAATACACATTAGGTATTGCAAATTGATAGGCTTTTTTGGGCATGGTTTGATGAAAAGCGGTATCAAAAATTGCAATTTGTTTTGCAGATGTAAAAATTGTTTCTGCAATTTCTATACCTGTTAAGTTTGCAGGATTATGCAAAGGAGCTAAATCAAACAACTGTCTAATCTCCTCTTTTACTTGGTTTGTAACCAAAACCGTTTTACTAAATTTATCTCCACCATGTACCACTCTATGACCTACTGCTTCTATTTCATCAACATTACTAATAACACCAATTTTAGCATCCATTAATGTATCTGCAATTTTCTTTAACCCAATTTCATGATTTAAAATAGGCAATACTTCAGTATGTTCATCAGCATCTTTTTCGTGAGTAAAAATAGCATCATCCATACCAATTCGTTCAACAATTCCAACACATTTTACTATTTGTGTTGGCATTGTAATTAATTGATATTTTAAAGAAGATGATCCTGCATTTAAAACTAAAATATTCATATTATTCTTGATTTGCTTGAATTGCGGTTAATAAAACTGTATTAAATATATCTTCTACAGTACAGCCTCTACTTAAATCGTTTACGGGTTTGTTTAAACCTTGTAACATTGGGCCAATAGCTAGTGCACCAGTTTCTCTTTGAATGGCTTTATAAGTATTGTTTCCTGTATTTAAATCTGGGAAAATTAATACTGATGCTTGGCCAGCTACTTTAGAATCTGGCATTTTTGTTTTGGCTACAGACATGTCTACAGCTGCATCATATTGTATTGGACCTTCAATTTTTAAATCGGGTTTTTTTGTTTGTACAATTTCTGTTGCTTTTCTTACTTTTTCAACTTCTTCTCCTTTTCCAGAGCTTCCAGATGAATAAGATAACATAGCTACTTTAGCTTCTATACCAAAAGCTTCTGCAGAATGTGCAGATGAAATGGCAATTTCTGCCAATTGTGCTGCATTCGGATTTGGGTTTACAGCACAATCTCCCATTACAGAAACTCGATCTGATAAACACATAAAAAATACAGAAGACACTACAGAAACTCCAGGTTTTGTTTTTATCAATTGTAAAGATGGTTTTATAGTGTGCATAGTTGTATGTACTGCACCAGAAACCATACCATCTGCCAAGCCATTTAAAATCATAAGCGTACCAAAATAAGAAACATCACGAACCAAATCTACAGCAGTAGTTTCTGTCATGCCTTTATGTTTACGAGCTTCGTATAAAGTTTTTGCAAAATCATCATTATAAATAGAATCTTCTGGATTTAAAATATTGATTTTTTCTAAGTCTATTTGCAAACCAATCTGATCGCATTTTAATTGTATGGTATTTTTATCTCCTAAAATTGTTAAATCAACAATATTTAACAATTGCAATCTTGCAGCTGCTGTTAAAATTCTGTCGTCATTTCCTTCTGGTAAAACAATATGCTTTCTATCTTGTCTTGCTTTTTGTAGCAAGTTGTATTGAAACATACTTGGTGTTAATCTTTCTGATTGAAAGGTAGATAAAATGTTGGTTAAACGCTCTACATTTACATAATTATCAAAAGTATCTAAAGCCAATAAGATTTTTCTATTGTTGCTAGCGTATATTTTTGGTTGAACAGCGCCAATTTTATTAGAAATACTAAAAGTACCTCCACTTACTGAAATAATTGGAATAGTAGATTGTACCCCTTCAATTAGTTTGATAATTGAATCTTCTGGAATTAATTTACCAGTTAAAATTATTCCTGCAATTTTTGGATAGTTACTAGAAGCATTTGCTTGTAATGCGCCCAATATAATATCTGCTCTATCTCCAGGAGTTACTACAAGTGCATTTTCTCGAATTCTAGTTAAGTAGTTTCGTAGTTGCATAGCACCAATACTATAGCTACCAATGGCATTATCTATAAATTGTTCACCAAATAAAATAGTACTATCTAAGGCATCAACTACTTCTTTTACTGTGGGGTATGCTAAAAAGTTAATATTAGGTATAATATCTATTGATACTTTACTCGGAAAAACTTTAGTTAACTCTTGTTTGATAAAACCAACTTCATCAATTTCAATTTTATTAGCAATTACACCAACTACATCTACCTCTTTATTTACAAACGAATTGTAGGTAATTTGCATGGTGTTGATAAAATCTTTTTTCTTTTTACCATTTCCAGCCCCAACAATTAAAACCGGAATTCCTAAGTTTTTAGCAATCATTAAGTTTACATCAACTTCTGTAAAACCACCTTCGCCCGAAAAATCTGTACCTTCTACCAAAACATAATCAAACTTTTTTTCGAGTTCTTTATATTTTTTTATGATGGTATGTATAATTTCGTCTTCTTTACCTTCACTCAATAACTCTACTACTTCATATTGATGATATGCAAAACATTCATCATGATTTGTGTCTAAATTAAAAAAACTTATTGCAGTGTTGGTGTGATTGTCGAATGCGTCATTTATCCCTTTATTAATTATGGGTCTAAAATAGCCTACTTTTGGAGACCTGGTTAACATCATTCTTAATAAACCTAAAGAAACTAAAGATTTTCCACTATTAGATTCTATGGTTGTTACATAGATTGCTTTACTCATTTGTATGTATTGTGTTGATTGTTGCTGGCAAAAGTAAGACATAAAAAAAATACTAAAAGTGATATTAGTCATTAAATTATGATTTTTAGCTAAAAAAATCACGAAAAAAATGACAAATACATAACTTTTATCAAAGTATGTAAAGGAATATTTTTTTTAAAAAAAGATATGGCATTTCTTTTAATTTTAGTTACTCTTAATTGTAGTTGTTTTTACGTCAAAAAATATTTGTAAAATTATGTTAAGTAAAAATAAATACGCTTAACTTTACTTGTTGTTATATAAATTCCACTTCTTTTTGCTTTTTTCATAGCATTTTTTTGATTTTTATTTTTTTTTGCTTTATTTGAGTAATGAGAAAGATAATAAGAAAAGGCTCAAAAAAAGGAACTCTAGTTTGTATTCATGGCAACTCTTCGTCTAGTGATGTATTTGAGTCCCTATTAAATTCAAATAACATAAACCACACAGTAGTTGCTGTAAATTTACCTGGTCATAAAAACAATCTTGATGATTTTAAACATCATACTGATTTTTCAATGTCTTTTTTTAAAGAAAGTTTGATTGAGGAAATTAATACGATTAAAGATGAAATTATTCTTGTAGGGAATTCTATGGGTGCACATTTGGCTATAGAAATAGCGAATGATATTAACCACTTAAAAGGATTGATTATTTTTGGAGCACCACCTGTAAAAAAACCAATTAATTTTGAAGAGGCTTTTTTACCTGTTGAAGCTTTACAAACCTATTTTACAGCTAATCCACCAGAAGAAGCTATAGATGCTGCAGCTAATATTGCAGTAGAAAATAAAGAAAAAGCTGCATTAGTGGCTAATTATTTTAAAAGTACAAACCCTTTAGTGCGTAAACATATAGCTGAAGATATTTTTAGTGGTAACCTAGACAATCAATATAAAATTTATACAAATTTATTAGTACCCAAATTTATTATAGCTGGAGACAAAGACGCCTCAGTAAATTTTGAATATTTGAAAAAGGTTAATGATAATTCTAAAAACTCTGAACTGATTATTTTTGAAAACTGTGGACATTATCCAAGCTTAGAAAAACCAACAGAATTTTTAGAGACCATGATTTTAATACTTTCTAAGATTTTTTAATGAAAAAATATACTGAAAAAGAAATAATTTCTAATAATGAGCATTTTACCTATAGATTAAGAAATTTATATATTAAAGATCAACAACTTTTTCATCAGTTTAAAGACTTTATTTCTCTACCTTTTTATATTAATGATAGAAAATCATTTGATTATACATTATTTAGTCAGCTTTTTTTTAGTCTAGGAAAAGAAATTGAAGATTTGTATACCATTGGGCATCAATACCTCTCTAAAATATCTGAACCTACTTTATTTCAAATTGCCAAAGGCAAAGCTAAAAAGTTTCATTTATTAGACGATAATAATGCAATTTGCTCTTATTTACAATGCATTTGTTTAAATAATAAAATGACTCATTTTATAAGTAATAAATGTATTATTGATGAAAATTCAACCATTAATACTTCTCTTTTTCCAGATCAAATCAATTCTATTTCAAAATTATTTAATAATTTACTACCAGACTCTAAAAGTGCTTCAACTTACTGGTTGCGCTTAAAAACCCTTACTAAACAAGAAAAATCATTTTAAAAATGGTTGGCTGTGGTGTTTCTAATAATAATATAAGTAATCAGCTTTTTATATCTAAGCATACGCTAAATACCCATAGAAAAAATATTTACAGAAAATTAGAAATTAAAAATATGGCTGAGTTGATAAAATTTTCTATTGCAATGGATTTGTTGTAACCTGTTGCAATTAATTACATTATTTTATATATCGATAATGGCCAATAATTGTAAAGCTAAACAAACAATCTTCTAAAACCTGGCCTGAGCCAATATTATGTACAATTAAATAACGTTTCCCATCTGTTGATTTTCTATTCACTACAATGCCAGTATGTGTAATTGCTCCACCTAAATTCCAACATACAATATCTCCAGGTGTATAGTCTTTTGGGTTTTTGGTCATTGGTTTCACAGTACCTTTTCTAGCAAAAAAAGTCATTAAGTTGGGTACTCTTCTATGATCAATATGTTTATCAGTTCTTTTCAATCCCCAAATTTTAGGGTAAAAGGAAAAGTTATTTTTCATATCTTCATGTACTTCTTTTTGTAAGTCAATACCTAATTTTCTAAACGCTCTAATAATTACATCTGTACAAACACCCTTGTCTTTGGGTACATCTCCATTAGGGTAATCAATAGAAAAATAGCTGGGGTCATAAGTTACTTTATCTTTTGTTAATGATAAAGCAGCAACAGAGAGTTTATCATCTTGAGAAAAAGAATGTTGAAAAAAGATTAGAAATAAAAATATAAATAATTTTTTCATTAATTTTAACTACTAACTACTAACTACTAACTACTAACTACTAACTACTAACTACTAACTACTGACTACTGACTACTGACTACTGACTACAAACTACAAACTACAAACTACAAACTACAAACTAATTTACTTCGGACTATAAACAGCACAAGGAATAATAACTTCCTCTAAAGAAACCCCACCATGTTGATAGGTGTTTTTGTAGTACTTTACAAAGTGATTAAAGTTATTAGGATATGCAAAAAACAAATCTTCTTTAGCAAAAATAAACGGAGCATTCATAGCAACTGTGGGTAAAAAAATATCTTTAGGATTACGAACTGCATACACGTCCTTGTCCTCATAACTTAAACTTCGTCCTGTTTTGTATCGTAAATTTGCACTTATGTTTTTATCGCCAATTACTTTGGATGGATTTTTACAATTAATCGTTCCATGGTCTGTAGTGATAATTAATTTTTGCCCTAAATGTTGTGCTTTTTGAATAATTTCAAATAAAGGCGAATTCTTAAACCAACTTAATGTTAAACTTCTGTAAGCTTTATCATCGCCAGCCAATTCTTTAATTACTTCCATTTCTGTTTTAGAATGCGATAGCATATCTACAAAATTATAAACTACAGTAGTCAAGTTATTTTGTTTGGTTCCATTATAGTTGTCAGCCAATTCTTTTCCACTTTTTAAAGAAGTAATTTTATAATATTCGTGTGTAATGTTTAAACTTAATCTTTTTATTTGAGCTGTTAAAAACTCGTTTTCATATAAATTCATGCCTCCATCATCTGTATCGTTTTTCCAATAATTAGGATAACGTTTTTCCATTTCAGAAGGCATCAATCCAGAAAAAATGGCATTTCTGGCATATTGTGTTGCAGTAGGTAAAATAGAAAAGTAAGAATATTCTTCTTCTTTCTTATAAAAATTGTTGATTAAAGGTTCTAATATTCTATATTGATCATAACGTAAGTTATCTATAACCACCCATAAAACACCTTGTTTATCGTTTAATTCTGGTACAACATAATCTTTAAATAAGGTATGTGAAAAAGTAGGTTTATCATTGGCTGTTAAAAAATCTTCGTAATTCTTTTTGATAAATTTAAAAAACTGATTGTTAGCTTCTTGTTTTTGACTTTCTAAAATACCTAACATGCCAGAATCACTTATATTTTCTAATTCTAACTCCCAATGCACTAATTTTTTATACAAATCAATCCATTCTTCATAATTATTTACCATTGCCAAATCCATTGAGATTTTGCGAAACTCTTGTTGATAGCTAGAGGTTGTTTTAGCTGATACCAAACGAGAATTGTCTAAATTTTTCTTTAAAGTCAATAAAATCTGACTAGGATTTACTGGTTTAATCAAATAATCTGCAATTTTAGAGCCAATAGCCTCTTCCATAATATATTCTTCCTCACTTTTAGTAATCATTACAACAGGCAAATTTGCTTGTTTTTGTTTAATTTCTGCAAGGGTATCTAAACCAGTTAAACCAGGCATATTTTCGTCAAGAAAAACAATATCAAAATTTTCTTCATCTACTAAGTCTATAGCGTCAGCACCATTTGTACAAGTGGTTACAGTGTAGTTTTTGCGTTCTAAAAAAAGAATGTGAGGTTTTAATAGTTCAATTTCATCATCTACCCATAAAATTTGTATACTGCTCATATATTGTTTTTATATTTTAACATTTAACGTTAAATGTAGTATTTTGTTATATGTTTTAGGGCTTTAAAATGATAAAATATTGCCAAAAAAATACAATTTAAAATGTACTCTTTTGATATTCATAGCTTAGTTGCCTGTTAAAATTCAATATATAATATTTGCGATTTAAAAGCATTAAGTCGTATTTTGCCTTAGATTGATAAAAACTCACTTTTGAAGAAAAAAAAACCGAATAAACTCAAAATTTTAAATGACCCGATTTATGGATTTATTCAGATTCAAAACCCTTTAATTTTTGATATTATAGAGCATCCCTATTTTCAAAGATTAAGACGCATTACACAAATGGGGTTTTCAAACTTGGTATATCCAGGGGCAAATCATACTCGTTTTCATCATGCCTTAGGGTGCACATATTTAATGGAAAAAGCAATAAGAGTGTTGCGTTTTAAAGGTATTCAAATTTCTGAAAACGAAGAAAAAGCGTTATATATTGCTATTTTGTTACACGATATTGGTCATGGTGCATTTTCTCATGCACTAGAGCATAGTATTGTTAGCGGAATCTCGCACGAAGAAATTTCTTTAAAGTTTATGCATCAATTAAATAAGGAATTTAAAGGAGCATTAGATTTAGCCATTTCAATTTTTGAAGGGAAATATCATCGCAAATTTTTGTATCAGTTAATTTCTAGCCAGTTAGATATTGATCGATTAGATTATTTAAAACGCGATAGCTTTTATACAGGCGTAACCGAGGGTAATATTTCATCAGATCGATTAATTGTTATGATGAATGTTAAAAATGATGAATTGGTTATTGAACAAAAAGGAATTTATTCTGTAGAAAAATTTTTAATAGCAAGACGTTTAATGTATTGGCAAGTGTATTTGCATAAAACAGGCATAGTTGCCGAGAATATGTTGGTTAATGTATTAAAAAGAGCCAAAGAATTAGCAGAAAAAGGAGTGGAGTTGTTTGGCAGTGCAGCTTTAAAATACTTTTTGTACAATCAAATTAATCAAGATAATTTTACTGACCAAACTTTACAAATGTTTGCTAAATTAGATGATTATGATATTTTATCGGCTATAAAAGAATGGACAAATCATTCTGACAATATTTTATCTTTATTATCAAAAATGATTGTCGATAGAAAGTTATTAAGAATTGAGGTTCAAAAAGACCGTTTTGAGAATATTCAGGTAGATAAAAAGAAAAGGAAATATGCAAAAAAAATGAATTTATCTATAGATGAAATGGATTATTTTGTTTTCTCACAGAAAATTCAAAATCAAGCCTATCAAACTCAAAAACCAATTTACATTCTAAATAAAAAAGGTAAACTTAAAGATATAGCAAAAGCATCCGATCAATTAAATTTACAAGCCCTAACAAAACCTGTTGTAAAATACATAATTTGCTATCCAAAGTAAAATGAGATTAGCCAAATACCTATAAATTTTATACTTTTGCATTTGATGAAATTTACAGCAAAGCAAATAGCAGATATTTTAGAGGGCAGAGTAGTGGGTAATCCTGATGAAGAAGTTTCTAAATTATCTAAAATAGAGGAAGGTGAAAAAGGATCGTTAACCTTTTTATCAAACCCAAAATATAATCCATATTTATATACCACAAATGCATCAATTGCTATTGTAAACGAAACTTTTGAACCAGAAAAAGAAATTATCACTACACTTATAAAAGTAGAAAATGCATATAAAGCATTTTCTAAATTATTAGAGTTTTACAATGAAGTAAAAAATAATAAAAGTGGTAGAGAGCAACCTTATTTTGTTGCAGCATCTTCTAAAATTGGTGCTAATGAATATCTTGGGGCATTTTCTTATATAGGAGAAAACGTAGTTATTGGTAATAATGTTAAAATTTACCCTAACTGTTATATAGGTGATAATACTACAATAGGTAATAATTGTACAATTTTTGCAGGAGTTAAAATTTATTCAGAAACACAAATAGGTAATCATTGTAAAATCCATTCAGGCTGTATTATTGGTTCTGATGGTTTTGGTTTTGCACCAGATGACGATGGGCATTTTAACGCCATACCACAAATAGGAAATGTAATTATCGAAGATTATGTTGATATAGGTTCTGGTTCAACAATAGATAGGGCAACATTAGGTTCAACAATCATTAAAAAAGGTGTAAAGCTAGACAATCAAATACAAATAGCTCATAATGTTGAAGTTGGTGAAAATACTGTAATTGCAGCACAAACTGGCATTGCTGGTTCTACAAAAATAGGCAAAAACTGTATGATTGGTGGTCAAGTGGGTATTGTAGGGCATATTACAATTGGTAATCATGTTAAAATACAAGCCCAATCTGGGATTTCAAAAAAATTAAAAGACAATGAAGTTGTACAAGGTACACCAGCATTTAGTTATCCCGATTTTAACAAAAGTTACGTTCATTTTAGAAATTTACCTAAAATGGCAGCTACAATAAATAAAATAGAAAAAAATTTAAGCGCTGAATAAAGTTAGTGAAAAATGAGTAAAAAACAAAAAACAATCAAATCAGAGGTTTCTTTATCAGGTGTAGGTTTGCATACTGGTAATACTGTGTCAATGACGTTAAAACCAGCCCCAATAAATCACGGTTTTGCATTTTGCAGAGTAGATTTAGAAGGCGCTCCAACCATTGAGGCTAAAGCAGAGTATGTTGTTACTACCCAAAGAGGAACAAATTTAGAAAAAAACGGAGTACAGATTCAAACTTCTGAACACGTTTTAGCAGCTGCTGTTGGTTTAGATATCGATAACTTGTTGATTGAAGTAGATGCTTCTGAACCACCAATTATGGATGGATCATCAAAATACTTTGTAGAAGCATTAGAAAAAGCGGGTATAGAAGAACAAGATGCAGAAATAGAAGAATATGTTGTTAAAGAAATTATTTCTTATAAAGATGAAATCTCTGGCAGCGAAATCATTTTAATGCCTTCTAGCGAGTATCAAGTCACAACTATGGTAGATTTTGGTACTAAAATTTTAGGTACGCAAAATGCTACATTAGAGAATATTTCAGATTTTAAAGATGAAATTGCAGCTGCTAGAACATTCAGTTTTTTACATGAAATTGAAATGTTATTAGAAAATGACCTCATAAAAGGTGGAGATTTAAATAATGCCATTGTATATGTAGATAAAGAATTATCGGAAAGCACAATGCAAAAATTAAAAAAGGCATTTAAAAAAGATAATATTTCAATTAAACCTAATGGAATTTTAGATAACCTAACTTTACATTGGGCAAATGAAGCTGCTCGTCATAAATTATTAGATGTTATTGGTGATTTGGCGTTAGTGGGTACAAGAATTAGAGGTAAGGTAATTGCTAATAAACCAGGACATTTAATCAATACACAATTTGCTAAAAAATTAGCAAAAATTATAAAAGCAGAAAAAAGGAATAACGTTCCTCAATACGATTTAAATAAACCACCATTACTTGATATTCATCAAATCATGGATATTTTACCTCACAGACCACCTTTTCTGTTGGTAGACAGAATCATAGAGTTGTCTGATAGACATGTGGTGGGTATGAAAAATGTAACAATGAATGAAGATTTCTTTATTGGGCATTTTCCTGGAGCTCCTGTTATGCCAGGTGTTTTACAAGTTGAAGCTATGGCTCAGTGTGGAGGTATTTTAGTGTTAAGTACTGTACCAGATCCAGAAAACTATTTAACATATTTCATGAAAATGGACAATGTTAAGTTCAAACAAAAAGTGTTGCCTGGTGATACTTTAACGTTTAAAGCCGAATTAATTACACCAATTAGAAGAGGTATTTGTCACATGCAAGCATATGCATATGCTAATGGAAAATTAGTTGCAGAAGCAGAATTAATGGCACAAATAGCAAGAAAAAAATAAAATATGAATCAGCCTTTAGCTTATGTACACCCCCAAGCCAAAATTGCAAGAAATGTAGTTATAGAACCTTTTACAACCATACATAATAATGTAACCATAGGTTCTGGAACTTGGATAGGTTCTAACGTAACAATTATGGAAGGCGCTACAATTGGTAAAAATTGTCGAATTTTTCCTGGTGCAGTAATTTCTGCTATTCCTCAAGATTTAAAATTTGATGATGAAGAAACTACTGTAGAAATTGGCGATAATGTTACTATTAGAGAATGTGTTACAATTAATAGAGGTACAAAAGATAGATCTAAAACAGTAGTTGGTGATAATTGTTTAATTATGGCATATTGTCATATTGCTCACGATTGTTTTGTGGGTGATAACTGTATTTTTTCTAACAATACAACCTTAGCAGGGCATGTAACCATTGGTGATAACGTAGTTTTAGCAGGTATGGTAGCTGTGCATCAATTTGCCTCAGTTGGTAATCATGCATTTGTAACTGGAGGCTCATTGGTTAGAAAAGATGTACCTCCTTATGTAAAATCAGCAAGAGAACCTTTATCTTATGTAGGAATAAATTCAGTAGGATTAAGAAGAAGAGGTTTTACCACAGAAAAAATTAGAGAAATTCAAAATATTTATAGAATTTTATTTCAAAGAAATTACAACAACTCTCAAGCCATAAATATTATTGAAGCAGAAATGGAGGCTACTCCAGAGAGAGATGAAATTATTCAATTTATTAAAGACTCTCATAGAGGGATAATGAAAGGATATTATAAAGCAAATTAATAAAAGTTGTTGGATACTGTTTTTTAGTTTTTAGATAACAACCTAAAACATAAAACCAACAACTAAAAAATAAAAAACCATAAAATGGCAACAACATCAGATATTAGAAACGGATTATGTATTAGATATAATAATGATATCTATAAAATTGTAGAATTTTTACACGTAAAACCAGGTAAAGGACCTGCTTTTGTTAGAACTAAATTAAAAAGTGTTACTAATGGTAAAGTAGTAGATAATACGTTTCCTGCAGGTAGAAAAATTGATGATGTAAGAGTAGAAACACATAAATTTCAATATTTATATAATGATGGTGATACCTATCATTTTATGAATGAACAAGATTATTCTCAAATTCAATTGCAAAAAAATGCATTAGATGTACCTGAATTAATGAAAGAAGGAGAGATTGTAACCATCATTATCAATTCTGAAGATGATATGCCTTTGTCTGTAGAAATGCCACAGAGTGTTATCTTAGAAGTTACACATACAGAACCAGGTGTTAAGGGTAATACAGCAACAAATGCCACAAAACCGGCAACTGTAGAAACTGGAGCATCAGTAAATGTACCTTTGTTTATCAATGAAGGCGATAAAATTAAGATAGAAACTACAAAGGGTACTTATCAAGAACGTATTAAAGAGTAAAAAAGCTTTTAGTAATTAGCCTTTAGCTAATTGCCAAAAGCTAATAGCCAAATATGAAATTCAAAACTCCACAAACTTTACAAGAAATTGCATCACTTTTAGATGTAGATTTTATTGGTGATAAAAATTTTGAGATTCTAGGAATCAATGAAATTCACGTAGTAGAAAAAGGAGATATCGTTTTTGTAGATCATCCTAAATATTACGATAAAGCTTTAAATTCGGCTGCCACAACCATTTTAATCAACAAAAAAGTAGATTGTCCAGAAGGTAAAGCTTTGTTAATTTCTGAAGATCCTTTTCGAGATTTTAATAAAATTACCAAACATTTTAATCCTTTTATTGCATCCAAAGTAAGTATTGCAAAAACTGCGATTATTGGTGAAGATTCTATAATTCAGCCCAATGTTTTTATTGGTAATAATGTAGTTATTGGTAAAAACTGTGTCATTCATCCCAATGTAACCATTTATGATAATTGTATCATTGGTAATAATGTTACAATTCATGCCAATACAGTGTTAGGTGCAGATGCTTTTTATTACAAAAACAGACCTACAGGTTTTGATAAATTGATTTCTGGAGGTAGAGTAGTTTTAGAAGATAATGTAGACTTAGGTGCGTCTTGTACTATTGATAAAGGAGTTACAGGAGATACAACCATTAAACAAGGTACAAAAATAGACAACCAAGTCCATGTAGGGCATGATACCGTAATTGGTAAAAAATGTTTAATAGCCTCGCAAACAGGTATTGCAGGTTGTGTTATTATAGAAGATGAGGTTACCATTTGGGGACAAGTCGGTACCAATAGCGGAATTACAATTGGTAAAGGAGCTGTTATTCTTGGGCAAACAGGAGTTACAAAATCGGTTACAGGAGGTAAATCTTATTTTGGTACACCTATTGAGGAATCTAGAGAAAAATTAAAACAATTGGCTGGTTTAAAAAGATTGTTAAAAGAAAATAAGAAAACCAACTAAATTTTAACTTTTTATATAGAATTCTTAAAATAAGAATTTTCTCTTTTTCTTTTTTTGAAAGCCAACAATCAACTATTTTTGCGTAATTAAAATTAACAGATATCCATTATAATTTTTTCCTTTTCGGAAATATTTAATAAAAATGGGCTTAAAATAATAAACCATGAGTGTTTTAGTAAACAAAGATTCAAAAATTATTGTACAAGGTTTTACTGGTAGTGAAGGTACATTTCACGCTGGTCAAATGATTGATTATGGAACCAATGTTGTTGGTGGTGTTACTCCAGGTAAAGGAGGTCAAGAACACTTAGGAAAGCCAGTTTTTAATACAGTTGTAGAAGCTGTAGAAAAAGTAGGAGCTGATACCTCAATCATTTTTGTACCACCAGCATTCGCTGCAGATGCAATTATGGAATCTGCTGATGCTGGAATCAAAGTAATTATTTGTATCACAGAAGGAATACCTACTGCAGATATGGTAAAAGTAAAAGCCTACATTGCAGATAAAGATACAAGATTAGTTGGGCCAAACTGCCCAGGAGTTATTACTCCAGAAGAAGCTAAAGTTGGTATTATGCCAGGTTTTATCTTTAAAAAAGGTAAAGTAGGTATTGTGTCTAAATCTGGTACGTTAACTTATGAAGCTGCTGACCAAGTTGTAAAACAAGGATATGGAATTACAACTGCTATTGGTATTGGTGGAGATCCAATTATTGGAACTACAACTAAAGAAGCTGTAGAAATGTTAATGAATGATGATGAAACTGAAGCAATTGTAATGATTGGTGAAATTGGTGGTAATTTAGAAGCTGAAGCTGCTCAATGGATTAAAGCTGATGGAAACAGAAAACCAGTTGTTGGTTTTATTGCTGGGCAAACTGCACCTGCTGGTAGAACAATGGGGCATGCAGGAGCTATTGTTGGTGGTGCTGATGATACTGCACAAGCAAAAATGGAAATCTTAGCAGCAAATGGTGTTCACGTAGTAAGTTCACCAGCTAAAATTGGAGAAATGGTTGCGAAAGTATTAAAGTAAATGTAAAAACATTAAATAATTGTTAAAGTTTTATAATAAATCTTATTAAAATCCGTTGAATTTGTAAATTCAACGGATTTTTTTATTCAACCAAATTAAATATTATGAAACAGATTAAAGTATTTGCTTTGAGTATGTTATTAGTTTCAGCAATAAGCTGTAATACTAATAAAGAAAAAAGCTACGAAGTTACTTCGCAAAAAGACACCAATGGTATAACCTACGAAACTGTAGAAAATGATCCTACAGGTTTACGATTGTATACCTTAGATAATGGTTTAAAAGTGTACCTCAGTAAAAATGAAGACGAACCCAAAATTCAAACTTATATTGCTGTAAGAGCTGGTTCTAATTACGATCCAAAAGAATCTACAGGTTTAGCTCACTATTTAGAGCATATGGTGTTTAAAGGCACTCACAAAGTTGGTACTGCTGATTGGGAAAAAGAGAAAGTGTATTTAGAAAAAATTTCTGATTTATATGAGCAGCACAGAACAGAAGAAGATCCAGAAAAAAAGAAGGCTATTTACCAAGAAATAGACAAAGTTTCTTTAGAAGCTTCTAACTATTCTATTGCTAATGAATATGATAAAATGACAGCTTCTTTAGGAGCAACTGGCACAAATGCTTATACTTGGTTTGAGCAAACTGTGTACACTAATAAAATTCCTGCTAATGAATTTAATAAATGGATTACATTAGAATCTGAACGATTTAGCACGTTAGTGTTACGATTATTTCATACGGAATTAGAAGCGGTTTTTGAAGAGTTTAATAGAGGACAAGACAACGACTTTAGAAAACGTTATGCTGCAATGTTAGATGGTTTATTTCCAAATCATCCTTATGGTCAACAAACAACAATTGGTACAGGTCAGCATTTAAAAAATCCTTCAATGGTAGATATTCATAATTATTTCGATAAATATTATGTACCCAATAATATGGCTATTGTTTTAGTTGGTGATTTAGATTTCGATAAAACAATATCAAAAATAAAAGAAACTTTTGGAAAGTTCGAAAAGAAAGAGTTAACGTATCCAACGTTACCAAAAGAAGAACCAATTACACAACCCATTGTAAACGAGGTTTTCGGACCAACATCAGAAAATATTTCTATTGCTTACAGATCTGGAGGTGTAAATACAACTGATGAAAAAATGGTGACTTTAGTTGATATGATCATGGCAAATGGAAATGCGGGCTTAATCGACTTAAATTTAAATCAAAAACAAGTTGTACAATATGCATCTTGTTCACCTACTTTTTTAAATGATTATGGATATCATACGTTTACAGGATCACCAAAATCAGGTCAATCTTTAGATGAGGTAAAAGATTTGTTATTAGAACAAGTTACAAAATTAAAGAATGGTGAGTTTGATGAATGGATGATTGGTGCAGTTGTTAACGACTTAAAATTAAGTGAAACTCGTCAATATGAAAATAATTCAGCTTTAGCAGATAAATATGTGGAAGCATTTATTTATCAACAAAACTGGGCAGATAGAGTAAAGTTTTTAGACGATTTAAAGAAAGTAACTAAAGAAGAGTTAGTCGCATTTGCAAATACTTTTTATCAAGATAATTATGTAGTTACCTATAAAAGAAAAGGTGAAGATAAAAATATTGTAAAAGTCGAAAACCCAGGGATAACACCTGTAAACTTAAATAGAGACAAAAGTTCAGAGTATATTTTAGCTTTTAATAAAATGGAATCTGAAGAATTAAAACCTCAATTTGTAGATTATAAATCAGCAATCAAAGAAACCAAAACTGCAAATGATATTAAAGTATCTTATGTTTTAAACGAAAAGAATGATTTGTTTGATATGAACATCATTTTTGATATGGGAAGTGATAATGATAAAAAATTATCTTTAGCAGCAGGTTATTTAGAGTATATAGGTACAGATAAATATACCAACGAAGAATTAAAAAAGGAATTTTACAAATTAGGAATTTCTTATTATGTAAGCACAGGAAGAGATAAAACCTATGTAGGTTTAAACGGATTAAAAGAAAATTTACCAAAAGGATTAGAATTGTTAGAGCATTTATGGGACAATGCCAAAGCTGATGAAGATGCATACAATAAATATGTTGAAAAAATTTACAAAGAGCGCCAAGATGGAAAAACCCAAAAAGGAAATATTCTTTGGAACGGATTAATGAATTATGGTAAATATGGTGAAGATTCTCCTTTAAGAGATCTTATGCAGATTGATGAATTAAAAGCCATAAACCCAGAAGAATTAGTTGCTTTAATTAAAGACATGAAAAACTTCAAACAACGTGTTTTTTATTATGGTAAAGACGTTGATAATGCAGTAACAGCTTTAAATAAAGAGCATAAGATTTACGGCGAATTAAAAGAATATCCTGTTGCAAAAGAATACAAAGAAACCGAAACTGGTGGTAATGTTTTCTTTACAGATTATGATATGGTGCAAACAGAAATGTTATTCTTAGCAAAAGGTGATCCTTTTACGCCAGAAAATATGGCTGCATCAACATTATTTAATACCTATTTTGGTAGTGGATTATCATCAATTGTGTTTCAAGAAATTAGAGAATCTAAATCGTTGGCATATTCTGCATTTGCATCTTATCAAGGAGCATCAAAAAAAGATTCACCAAATTATGTTATGGCTTATGTGGGTACACAGGCTAATAAATTAGAACAGGCTGTAGATGCTATGATGGAATTAATGAATGATATGCCAGAGGCTGATAAACAATTTCAAGCAGCAAAAGAATCAACCTTAAAAAAATTAGCAGCTCAAAGAATTACAAAATCAAATATTTTTTGGTCTTATGAAAGATTACAAAAATTAGGAATTGATAATGATAACCGAGAAGAAATGTACAATACCATTAAAAACATGACAATGGAAGATTTAAAAGCATTTTTTGATAAAAATATTAAAGGCGAATCTTACAATGTTATGGTTTTTGGTAATAAAAAAGATTTAGACGTAAAATCTTTACAAAAACTGGGGAAAATAAAAGAGTTAGAAGTAGATTATTTATTTAACTATGTTGATGAAAAAAAGGTAAAATCTTAATAGAAATACTTCCAAAAAAAATAAAACTCGTAAGGTAAAATTTACTTTACGAGTTTTTTTATTTTAGTATATTTGATGCCTTAAAAACAACGAAACTATATGAAATTACTAGAAAATAAATCAGCAATAATAACTGGTGCAACCAGAGGAATAGGTAGAGGAATTGCTATTGAATTTGCAAAACAAGGTGCAAATGTAGCTTTTACGTATAGTTCTTCTGTAGATGCTGCAAAAGCCTTAGAAGAAGAATTAAAAGCCTTTGGGGTTTCTGCAAAAGGATATCAATCTAATGCTGCTGATTTTAATGCTGCTCAAGAATTAGCCAAAGAAGTACAAAAAGAATTTGGTGCTATAGATGTTTTAGTAAACAATGCAGGTATTACCAAAGACAATTTGTTAATGCGTATTTCTGAAGAAGATTTTGATAAAGTAATCGAAGTAAATTTAAAATCTGTTTTTAACCTAACTAAGGCAGTTATTAGACCAATGATGAAACAAAGAGCAGGTTCTATTATTAATATGAGTTCTGTTGTTGGTTTAAAAGGGAATGCTGGGCAAACCAATTATGCAGCATCTAAAGCTGGTATTGTTGGTTTTTCTAAATCAGTAGCTTTAGAGTTGGGCTCTAGAAATGTTAGAAGTAATGTTATTGCACCTGGTTTTATAGAAACTGAAATGACAGACAAACTAGATGAAAAAGTGGTACAAGGTTGGCGAGATTCAATTCCTTTAAAAAGAGGAGGGCAACCAATAGATATTGCAAATGCTTGTGTATTTTTAGCTTCTGATATGAGTGCTTATATTACTGGGCAAACGTTATCTGTAGATGGTGGAATGTTAACCTAAACTATAGTAACAAAGGTTAATTGACTGGTTAATAGATATTTAACACTTGCTTTTAGCAGGTGTTTTTTATTTGTCTAAACTTTTTTGTCAATCGTCTAAAGTAAATTATCACTTGTCTAATGATGCAGTTTTTTCAATATCTGCATTTTATCTTTACAGTGTTATACAAAATAAAAAACCTATTTACCCCTTTTTTGAACCCTTAAACCCTAAATATTTAATTTTTTATAAACCTGCAACATTTAACGTTGCAGGTTTTTTCTTTTTCGAATAGTTCTTTATATCTTTCCCATTAAAATAAATCTATTGCAGTCTACTTTGATTTTGTATATAATTTTAGCCGTATTTTTTAGTACAGCAATTGCGTATTTTCAATATTATTATAAGGTAAAAAATAAAGTGAAAGTTACTTTATTGCTATTCTTTTTAAAAGCGATAAGCTTATTTTTACTGTTATTATTATTGATAAACGTAAAGATCCAAAACCTAAAAACAACCAATGTAAAACCAACTCTATCGCTTTTGGTAGATGATTCTAAATCTATTTCATTTTTTAAAGAAAACAAATCAGTTAAGGATGTCATAAATGCTATAGCAACAAATAAAGAGATAACAAATAAATTTGAAATACAACAATTTGCTTTTGGAGACGAAATACAAGTAGTAGATAGCCTTACTTTTTCTAAACCACAAACTAATATTTCTAAAGCAATTCATAGCGTTAACGAATTTCAGAAAAATAAAATTGCTCCTATAGTATTAATTTCCGATGGCAATCAAACCATTGGTCAAGATTATGAGTTTATCAATTCTAAACAACCAATTTATCCAGTAATTGTTGGAGATACTATGGCGTATGCTGATGTAAAAATTAGCCAATTAAATGTAAATAGATACAGTTATATAAAAAATAAATTTCCTGTTGAAGTGATTTTAAATTACGAAGGAAAAAAAGACGTTACTACTCAATTTTCAATTTCAAAAAAAGGAAAAACAGTTTATAGAAAAAATGTACGTTTTTCACCTTCTAAAAAGTCGGTAACAGTAATAGCAAATTTAACATCAACCAAAGAAGGTATTCAATATTATACAGCATCAATCGCAAAAATTAATAACGAAAAAAATATTAAAAATAATACAAAAACTTTTTCGGTTAATGTTATTGATGAGCAAACCAAAGTGTTATTATTAACGTCTATTTTACACCCAGATTTGGGTGCTTTAAAAAAGTCGATAGAAAGTAATAAGCAACGTACAGTTGAAATAATAAATATAGATAATTTTAAAAATTCAATCGAAGATTATCAATTACTTGTTTTATATCAACCTGATGTTAGATTTAAAAACATAATTGATAAAATAAAACAAAAAAATAAAAATTATTTATTGGTTACAGGTGCTAAAACAGATTGGGATTTTATCAACCAAAAACAATTAGGATTTTATAAAAACGCAATCAATCAAACAGAAAATTATGGCGCTGTTTATAATGATGCCTTTTTAACTTTTTTACAAAATGATCTTGGTTTTAATGATGTTCCGCCTTTAAAAGATAAGTTTGGTGAGCTTACCATCTCTAAAGAACATCAAACATTATTGTTTCAAAATATTAATGGAGTTCAGTTGAATAGTCCTTTATTGGCAACGTTTGATACAAATAATCAAAAAAGTGGATTAATATTAGGAGAAGGCATTTGGAGATGGAGAGCCCATAGTTTTTTAAACACCAATTCTTTCGAAGATTTTGATAGGTTTATTGGTAATTTAACTCAATATTTGGCTTCGAATAAAAAAAGAGATCGTTTAGAAATAAATGCAGCATCTTTGTATCCTGCAAATTCTACAATTACCATTGCTGCTTTTTATACCGATAAAAATTATCAATTTGATGCAAGAGCAAATTTAGAAATTACCATCACAAATTCTAAAACAAACCAAGCTCTAAAAGTACCTTTTTCTTTAGTAAATAACTCTTTTCAAACCGAAATCGAAAATCTTCCTTCAGGTGATTACACCTACATAGTTACAGTTTTAGGGCAAAATATAAATAAATTTGGGCGTTTTAAAATTACAGATTATCAAATTGAAAACCAGTTTACAAACGCAAATAGCAACACACTGCAAAAATTGGCGGACAAATCAAAAGGTAGCTTGTATTACAAAAATCAAATAGACCAATTAATGCAAGAACTTTTGACTAATACCTCTTTTTATACCATTCAAAAAACATCTAAAACGCAACAAAATTTAATTGATTGGAAATGGATTTTAGCAGCAACCTTAGCATTACTTGCAGCAGAATGGTTTATCAGAAAAT
The DNA here is from genome assembly GCF_044595335.1 of Polaribacter sp. R77954. Taxonomy (GTDB): domain Bacteria; phylum Bacteroidota; class Bacteroidia; order Flavobacteriales; family Flavobacteriaceae; genus Polaribacter. The sequence goes on along the minus strand of NZ_CP138992.1, from coordinate 549,507 downwards.
ATTATGGAAAAATTTAACTTCTAGTTACATTGTCTTTGATGATTAGATGTCGTAAATTTGTTAAAATTAAAAATAGACAAAATGGCAAATAATCAAATGGAATTGAAGTTTCCAAAAGGAGGTATCTTTTTAGTAATCATAGCTATTGCAGTAATTATATTGTTTTCAAAATCAACAGTTACTATTGGGCCTGGAGAAGGTGGAGTAATTTTTGAAACTCTTGGTGATGGTATAAATACAGATAAATCTTATGGAGAGGGTTTTCATATTGTGGCACCTTGGAATAAGATGATTGTTAGAAAAGTTCGTCAGCAATCAGTTTCTGATGAAATGAATGTACTTTCTGTAAATGGTTTAGAAGTAAAAGTAAACGGTACAATTTGGTACGAACCAGAATTTGAAAACTTAGGTTTACTAATTAAAACAAAAGGAGAAGATTACGAACGCGAATTGTTAGACCCTGCAATTAACGCAGCTGCAAGAAGTGTTGTAGGACGTTACACACCAGAGCAATTATACTCTAGTAAAAGAGATGTAATTGAACAAGAAATTTTAGACGAGGTTACTAAATTATTGGCAGATCAATATTTAATTGTTAAACGTGTTTTGGTAGAAGATGTAAAATTACCAACAACAATTAGAACCGCTATTGAAACAAAATTAAAACAAGAGCAAGAATCTTTAGAGTACGAATTTAGAATTGCGAAAGCACAAAAAGAAGCAGAAAGACAAAAAATTGATGCAGAAGGTAAGGCTATTGCAAATAAAATTTTAAGTGCTTCTTTAACTGATAAAATATTACAAGAAAAAGGAATCGAAGCGACTTTAGAGTTATCGAAGTCACCAAATAGCAAAGTGATTGTTATTGGTTCTGGAGAAAGTGGAATGCCAATTATATTAGGAAATAACTAAATTCAGAGGCTTTATGGTTGATAAATATCATCCATTTTAATAGTCAATAGAATAACTTGTCAATATTACTGTAAATTGGTAAGTAACATTAAAATAAGAAGAGATTGGAGTGTATCCAGTCTCTTCTTTTTTTATTAAGCGAATTCGCATTGCTTTATAATGTTGATAAATATTCGTTTTTTTAATTACTTTTTTAATAGGTATATAAAGGATGTTTTTTATTTATAATATGCTTTTAAAACAGATTTTCTACCTATAGTTTTTGTGATGATATCCTTTTCTAAATCCCAACCACGAGCAGGAGAATATTCACGTCCATACCAAATAATTTGTAAATGTAAATCGTTCCACAATTCTTCAGGAAATAATCGTTTTGCATCTTTTTCAGTTTGCTGAACGTTTTTGCCATTGGTTAAATTCCACCTATACATTAACCTGTGAATATGAGTATCTACAGGAAAAGCAGGTACACCAAATGCTTGACTCATTACTACGCTTGCTGTTTTGTGTCCTACAGCTGGTAATTCTTCTAAACCATCAAAAGATTTAGGTACTTCTCCATTGTATTTCTCAATTAAAATTTTAGACAAGCCATAAATTCCTTTACTTTTCATAGGCGATAAACCACAAGGACGAATAATTGCTTTTATTTCTTCAACGGACATTTTAACCATGTCAAAAGGGTTGTCTGCCTTTGCAAATAGTAATGGTGTAATTTGATTTACACGAACATCTGTACATTGAGCAGACAATAAAACAGCCACTAAAAGTGTATAAGGATCTTTATGATCTAATGGTATAGGAATTTCAGGATATAAATCTTGTAGCGTTTTTATAACAAATTCAACTCGTTCTTGCTTAGTCATTTTAGTGTTAATTATATAACAAAAATAAGCATCTAATTCTGATTACTATTCTTAAAATTGTACTTTTGTTTATATTATGTACAAAAAAATAAAACAAAATGACATCATTAAAAATAGGAGATGCAGCTCCACAATTTGAAGCAAAAGATAATTCTGGCAATATCATAAAATTAGCAGATTACTCAGGTAAAAAATTAGTGCTATTTTTTTATCCTAAAGCAAGTACACCTGGTTGCACAGCAGAGGCTTGTAATTTAAGAGATAATTATCAATCCTTTTTAGCAAAAGGATATGACGTTTTGGGTGTAAGTGCAGATTCTGCAAAAAGACAACAAAATTTTATCAATAAAAACGAATTGCCTTTTCCATTATTGGCGGATGAAGATAAAACCGTAATTGAAGCGTTTAATGTTTGGGGACCTAAAAAATTTATGGGACGTGAATATGATGGCATTCACAGAACGACTTTTGTTATAGATGAAAACGGAGTTATAGAAGATGTAATTACCAAAGTAAAAACCAAGGCACATTCAGCCCAAATTATAGAGTAAATATTGTTTTATTTATAACAACAAAAAAGAGGAAAATGACCAAGTCGTTTTCCTCTTTTTTTTGATTGTATATTTATCTTATAATTGAATAGAAAGCCCTATTATAATTTGGTTTACTCTTGTATCGTATTCAACATTTCCTAAATTACCAGCAAAAGAAGATTCTATGTCAGAAAAACCTCTTTCCCAACGAACATCAATACCTAATTTACCTAATTCGATACCACCCCCAAATTGTAAACCAACTGTAAATCCGTCTGCATCAACATCCGAAATATTGTCAATTCCAAAATCAGAATCTAAGATATACTGAAAAGATGGTCCAATAAAAACGTTACCTATTCCAAAAATCTTTTTACCTAACAATACAGGAATATCAATTTTTTGAAAAGTGTGAGTGGTTGTTTCATTTGGTGATTGTATATAAATTACTTCGTTTTCTAAGTTGGTGTATACCAACTCTGGCCTAACATATAAGCCTAAAACAGGTACTTTTAATCGTGTCCAAACACCAATATGATAACCTGTTTTACTTTTTGCACCTCTAAAAAGGTCATCGCCAACTGCATTTACACCCTCTACAGAGTTAGAGTTGTAATTTACACCACCTTTTATACCATAATTAAACTGTGCGTTAGAAGTTTGACTTAGTGCGAAAGCCAATACCATAAATACGATTACTTTTTTCATAATTTAAAATTTTAGTTAATGTAAAGACGCTTTAAAAACAAAACGTTATTATTTTCTAGAAATTACTTTTTTAACCGCTTTTACAACTGCAACTGCATCTAAACCATACTTTGCCATTAAATCTGCAGGTGTACCAGATTCACCAAAAGTATCATCTGTAGCTACAAATTCTTGTGGGGTAGGTGTGTTTACAGCTAAAGTTCTAGCAACACTTTCTCCTAAACCTCCTAATTTATTATGCTCTTCTGCAGTAACAATACAACCTGTTTTTGCTACAGATTTTAGAATAATTTCTTCGTCTAAAGGTTTAATAGTATGTATATTAATTACTTCTGCAGAAATTCCATCAGCTTCTAATTGTTCAGCAGCTAAAATAGATTCCCACACTAAATGACCTGTTGCTACAATAGTTACATCTGTTCCTTCATTTAATAAAATTCCTTTTCCAATTTCAAACTTTGCGTCTTCTGGCATAAAAACAGGAACTTTTGGACGACCAAAACGTAAATATACAGGCCCTTCAAAATCTGCAATTGCAATGGTAGCAGCTTTGGTTTGGTTATAGTCACAAGGATTAATCACGGTCATGCCAGGTAACATTTTCATTAAACCAATGTCTTCTAATATTTGGTGTGTTGCACCATCTTCACCTAAAGTTACCCCTGCATGAGAAGCACAAACTTTTACATTTTTGTTAGAATATGCAATTGATTGACGAATTTGATCGTAAACTCTACCTGTAGAGAAATTTGCAAATGTACCTGTAAAAGGAATTTTGCCACCAATGGTTAAGCCAGCTGCAATACCCATCATGTTTGCTTCTGCAATACCTACTTGAAAAAATCGATCTGGATTTTCTTTAATAAATTGATTCATTTTTAAAGAACCTATTAAATCTGCACATAAAGCAACTACGTTTTCGTTTGTTCTTCCTAATTCTGTTAAACCATCACCAAAACCAGAACGTGTATCTTTTTTTTCTGTGTAAGTGTATTTTTTCATTGTAAAGTATGTATTGTAAAATTTGCAGTAAAAGTACTCTTTTATTTTGCTTTTAAGAAAAGAAAATCGTGTTATGCTTAAAGATTTTTTAATAAAGTATCAACTCTAATAATAAACTATAAGCTTATAATTTTATTAATGCCTCGTAAAGTTTTTGTACGGGTAAACCTACTACATTAAAATAGCTACCTTCTATTTTATGAATGCCTATAAAACCTATCCATTCTTGAATTCCATAGGCACCAGCTTTATCAAAAGGTTTGTAATTGTTAATGTAATAATTTATTTCATCATCTGTTAATGCTTTAAATGAAACTGTTGTAGTATCATTTATAAGTTGTTGGGTGTTTTTACTTTTTATACTTACAGAGGTGATTACTTTGTGTTGTTTACCAGATAAAGAACGTAACATTTTGTATGCTTCTTTATGGTTTTTAGGTTTCCCTAATGCAACACCATCTAACCAAACTATAGTATCTGAAGTAATTAAAATATCTTTGGCAGATAAATTGGTAAATGCTTTTGATTTTAAATCAGCCAAATAATCTGTGATTTCGCTGCCCTTCAATTCCTTTGGATAAATTTCTTCAATAGGTTTTAATTGAATGGTAAAATCGATGTCTAAATCTTTAAAAAACTGCTGTCTTCTTGGAGATCCAGAGGCTAAAATAATACGATATTCGTGTAGTTTTTCTCTAAGCATTAAAGCTTTTCTTTATTCTGGCTAAATCTCGTTTGCTATCTCTGTCTTTAATTACATTTCGTTTATCGTGTGTTTGTTTACCTTTAGCTAACGCAATTTCTAGCTTAGCAAATCCCCTATCATTAATAAATAATTTTAAAGGTACAATAGTATTTCCTTTGGCTTCAACATCCTTTTTTAAACTCCGTAATTCACGTTTGTTTAATAATAATCTACGTTCACTTTTTGGGTTGTGATTAAAATGATGCCCAAACATATATTCTTGAATATACATGTTGATGATAAATAATTCACCACGATCATTAAATTCGCAAAAACTTTCAGTAATTCTTGCCTGACTATTTCTAATCGATTTTATTTCGGTTCCTGTTAATTGAATTCCTGCAATGTATTTGTCTAGAATTTCATATTCGAAACGCGCTTTTTTATTCTGTATGTTTATTTTTTTCTGCACTAAACAGATCGTTTTTAAATTTATACAAAGATACATATTTACTTTGGCGAAAGAAATGTAATTTTGAAGTCTATTTAGTGACCAATTGAAACAAAAAACCATGCGATATTTTTATTTCTTATTATTAATTTTCATCATTTCGTGCAAACCAGCTGAAAAAAAACTGACAGCACAACAAATCATAGATCATAGTATTTTAACTTCTAATAGTAATAAAGTAGCAAGTTCAGAAATTATGTTTAGGTTTAGAGATAAAAGCTACAAAGCATTTCGAAAAAATGGAAAATTTGAACTTTCAAGAAGTTTCGATTCTGTGGTAGATGTTTTAAATAATGATGGTTTTAGAAGATTTATCAATAATAAATTAATTGAAATTGAAGACTCTACAGCTTTTGTATACGCTAATGCAATTAATTCTGTGCATTATTTTTCGGTGTTGCCTTTTGGTTTAAATGATAAAGCCGTTCATAAAAAATTATTAACATCATCTACAATACACAATAAAGAATACTATAAAGTAGAAATTACGTTTTCGGAAGATGGAGGAGGAGAAGATTTTGAAGATGTTTTTATATATTGGATTGGTAAAGACGATTTTTTAGTGGATTATTTAGCCTATTCATATCACACTAATGGTGGTGGAAAACGTTTTAGGGTCTTAAAAGAGCAGTGTAATGTAAACGGAATACGATTTGTAGATTACTATAATTATAAGCCAAAAAACAATAAAATTGAATTAGTTAATATAGATAAGGCTTTTGAGAATAATCAATTAAAAAAGGTTTCTGAAATTATTTTAGAAAATATTAAGGTGGTGATTTTAGATTAATAACTTTATTTTGAGTTAATTAGAAATAGTAATAATACAAATATTATAGCAATGAATGTTAGAACTTGGATAATGATCATTATAAATGTTTTGGTTGTATTTGTAGTATTATTTATATCAGCTATTTTTTATAAGGAGTTTTCAAAAGTTTTAGATAATCGTGTTTTACAACAATTAAACTCTATAAAAACATTAAAATATATTCAATTTGAAGAGTTGTTAAATTCTGAATGGGAAAATTTTAAAGTAGATTCTGTTTATAATAATGCTGAATTTATTATCCCAAAAGAAAAATATGTTAAACCAGGCATTTATGATTTAACACATTTACACCCAAATCAAGAAACGTCTATCACTTTTATAAAAACAGAAAATGGTAAAAGAAAAGCAAGTGTTTTACCTTATCAAAAAATAAAGGATATTTTATTAGAAAGAACAGGAATGGGCTTAAGTGGTGAATCTTATTTAGTTGGTAACGATTATAGATTACGCTCACAATCTCGTTTTTTTCCTAACAAAACGCCCAATAGTATTGTTTGCAAAACAGAAGGCGCACTCAATGCCATTAAAGGGATAAAACAAACAGCTATTTTTCCAGATTATAGAGGCGTTTCTGTATACAGTGCTTATCAACCTATAAAAATATCGAATTTAAATTGGGGTATTTTATCTGAAATGGATGTTGAAGAAGTTGAAATACCTCTAACTGAAATGCGTCATAAACTTATTATTATTATAATTTGTATTCTTATACTTGCTGTAATTCTTTCTTTATTTTTAACAAAAATTATTACAAACCCAATCATTAAAATGAAAGAAAATTTAATGGTTATGGCAAAAGGTAATTATGTTGATGATACTAGTGCTAGTAATTTTTCAAAAAAACCCAAAGAAATTAACGAAATGTTTGAGGCCTTAACCAGTCTTAAAGTGGCGCTTTCTGGTGCTGTTGATTTTTCTGTAGAGATAGGAAACATGAACTTACAAGCAAACTATAACCCTAAAAGTGCTGATGATTTATTGGGTCATACACTTTTAAAAATGCGTCAAAAATTAATTGCGTTTAGAAATAAAGAACAAAAAATAAATCTTTTAAATAAAAGAATTTTAGTAGAAAGGTTAGAAGATGAACGCCAAAAATTAGCTAGAGAATTACATGATGGTATAGGTCCTTTTTTAACGTCTTTAAAATTTTATGTGCAAAATTATGTAGATGATGGTATCCATAAAAAGGAAATAAAAAATAGGATTGATGAAACTATTACAGAGGTAAGGTCTATGACCAACGCTTTAATGCCATCTACTTTAGAGGATTTTGGTTTAGGAGCTACCTTAAAAAATTATATTGATGCGATAAGTTTATCTGTACAAATTCAAATTAATTTTGAAGATTTATCTAAAAAAAATGATTCAAATATTGCTAACAAACAAGCTGTAAACCTGTTTAGAATTGTTCAAGAGTTAATCAATAACACCATAAAACACGCAAACGCTACCCAAGTAATTGTTACGCTTTCTGAGTTTGATGATTTTATATCTTTATATTATTTTGATAATGGATGTGGTTTTGATTTAAAAACAATAAAACGAGGTTCTGGAATTACAAACATAAAAGAAAGAGTAGAAATTTTTAATGGTAAAATAGATATCAACTCCAACAAAGGCAATACTGTTTTTGTTATTGAACTACCAATATAAATATGGATAAAATTATTAAAGTAATCATTGCAGACGATCATGATCTTTTTAGAGTAGGTTTATCAGAATTGCTAAAAAAAAATAAAGATATTCTTATTGTTGATACAGTTTCTGACGGAGAACAACTAATGCATCTGATAAAAAAAATAAAGGATATTGATCTTATTTTGTTAGACATTACCATGCCAAATTTAGATGGTTTTGCGGTTTTAAAAGAAATAAAAAAGACAAATACGCAGGCAAAACCAATTATTATTTCGATGCATAATGAAGGCAATTACATCGCCAAATGTGCAAAAGATGGTGCCTATGGATATTTGCTAAAAAATGCAGATGAACAAGAATTGTTAAAAAGTATTAGAACTGTTGCTCAAGGTAAAAAGTATTTTAGTGCAGAAATATCAGAAAAAATGATCAATTTTATGTCTGAAAATCCAATCAGTGCTCATATTTTAACCAATAAAGAAACAGAAGTACTTCAACTTATAGCAAAGGGGATGACTACTAAAGAAATTGCCTCTCAATTATTTGTAAGTACAAGAACAATAGAAACGCATAGAGCCAACATCTTAAAAAAAATTGAAGTAAAAAACACAGCAGAACTAATTAAAAAGGCAACAGATTATAAACTTTTATAAAATATCCGTATAAATACGGATAATAAATTACCAACTTTCTCATATCATAAAAACCTAGGTTTCATGTCTAAATTTGAAGTAGTTAAACAATAGTGTTTGGCATAACTTTAAAACAACAACAACATGAAAAATTTAGTTTTAGTATTTGCATTTGTTTTTATTTCAACATCTATTTTTGCCCAAAAACGAAAAGATTTAAAAGGGCCTGCATATAAAAATTACAAAGCTTGGAAACATACATCTGAACCAACACCAGTTTTTGTTGGTACCAATAAAAAAGACTTAAAAGGGCCTGCTTATAAAAACTATAAACCTTGGCGAGATAACAGTAAAAAAACAAAAATTATAGCAGTGTCTAGCAAAAGAAGCAAACTTACTGGCCCAGCATATAAGAATTACAAACCTTGGAGAGACGACCAATAAAAACGTTGTTGTTTAGCATCTTAAGTATTAAAAAGATTTTATTCTATAAAACCTCAAGATTTTCTCTTGAGGTTTTTCTTAATAAATCTATTCATTTAAAGGGTTTTAATAATGACAGTTTTTGATAAAATAAAATGGATTTTAGGGGTTTTAATAATTTTTGTATTGATAATTACAACAAACTTAATCGATAAAGATAATTTTACACGAGTAAAAGATACTGCACTCACTATTTATGAAGATAGACTTATTGCTAAAGATTTAATTTTTAAAGTTTCTAATAAAATTAACACTAAAGAAGTTGCTATTATTAGTAATAATTTAGATTTTTTTCAAAATGAAAATAAAAGCTTAAATAAAGAAATTGATAACTTACTTTTTAGTTTTGAACAAACAAATTTAACAACCGAAGAAAGCTATGTTTTTAATGATTTAAAAGAACAAATCAACGCACTAAAAACGTTAGAAAAGCCTCATTTAAAGAAGTCAAATAGTGCCTATCATAAAAGCTACCTCAATATTATTTTACAAATAAAAAAGAACCTTATAAATTTGTCTGAAATTCAGCTCAGAGAAGGAGCTAGATTAATGGCGGTAAGTAAAAAAGCACTTTCTACAATAGAGTTATTTACTCAAATTGAAATTTATTTTTTAGTTTTCTTGGCAGTTATTGTACAAATTATAATTATTTATAATCCTAAAAAGAAAACATAGTTGTCTAAAAATAGCGTTTATTTTTCAACTTTTTCAATTCTACTTTCTTTATCATCACCAGAAATAGTTACAATATATAAGCTAGAGTTGTCATTATCATCCATATTTTCATAAATATCATTTCCTAATATTTTATTTGCAAAAACAGGTGTTGTATTGCTATGCCCAACAACTAAAACCGATTTTCCTTTCGTTTCTGCTTTAAAAACAGAATCGTACATATTTCTTGGATCATAATATTGTATTCTTAATTTTTTAGTCATGGCTGTTGGAGTTGCGGTTTCCATTGTTCTAAAATATTTTGTAGAATACACAGCATCAATTTGAATGTCTTCAAAATAATTTGCCCAACCTTGCGCTCTTTTTTCGCCTTCAAAATTTAAATTTGGGTTACCATTGGATTGGTCTGTTCTATCTTTTTCTGCATGACGAATTAAATAATACGTTGTGGTTTCGCCAGTAGTGCAAGAAAGTAAAAGGCTAAAAGTAAATATAAAAAGAAAGAAATATTTTTTCATTGGGTTGATTTAGAACACGAATATAATCAAAAAAGAAAAAGTGATGTTTTTTAAGACACCACTTTTTCAAAATCCCCCAATTTATAAGTTTAATTCACTACCAAATCAGATTGGTTTCTAAATACTAATTTGTCATCAAAAGCATCAATTAATATAATGCTGTCTGTAGTTATTTTTCCTGCTAAAATTTCTTTAGACAACTGGTTTAATATTTCTCTTTGAATGACTCTTTTTACAGGTCTTGCCCCAAATTCTGGTTGATAACCTTTTTTAGCCAAATACTTAATAGCTTCATCTGTAGCATCTAACGTAATGTCTTGTTTTGCAATCATTTTTTGAAGCTGAATAATTTGTAATCGTACAATTTCAGAAATGTCACTTTTATTTAAAGGAGTAAACATAATTACATCATCAATTCTATTTAAAAATTCTGGTCTTACCGATTTTTTTAACAAACCTAAAACTTCAATTTTTGCGAGTTCTGTTACAGCATCAATATCTGCTTTTGGATCTGCAAATTTTTCTTGTATAATATGGCTTCCCATGTTCGAAGTCATAATAATAATCGTGTTTTTAAAATCTGCAATACGACCTTTATTATCAGTCAACCTTCCTTCATCTAACACTTGCAACAAAATATTAAAAGTATCTGGATGCGCTTTTTCAATTTCATCTAAAAGTACAACAGAATATGGTCTTCTTCTTACAGCTTCCGTCAATTGTCCACCTTCATCATAACCTACGTATCCTGGAGGCGCTCCAACCAATCTACTTACAGAATGACGTTCTTGGTATTCACTCATATCAATTCGTGTCATCGCATTTTCATCATCAAATAAATATTCTGCTAAAGCTTTTGCCAATTCCGTTTTTCCAACTCCAGTTGTTCCTAAAAACAAGAAACTTCCTATAGGTTTTTTCGGATTTTGTAAACCTGCTTTAGAACGTCTAACAGCATCAGAAATTGCAACAATGGCTTCTTCTTGGCCAACCACTCTTTTGTGCAATTGATGCTCTAATTTCAACAATTTTTCTCGTTCAGATTGTATCATTTTTGTTACTGGAATTCCTGTCCATTTTGCAATGATTTCAGCAATATCTTCGTAAGTAACTTCTTCTTTTATTAACGAATTGCTATTTTGATTTTCTGCCAAAATCTGTTGATATTCTTCTAACTTTTCTTGGGCTTGTTTTATTTTTCCATATCTAATTTCAGCTACTTTACCATAATCTCCTTCACGTTCTGCTTTTTCGGCTTCAACTTTATAGTTTTCGATGTCAGATTTTGCATTCTGAATACTATCTACTACTTCTTTTTCAGATTTCCATTTTGCATTTAATATATTTCTTTGTTCTTTAAAGTTGGCTAATTCAGCACGTAAAGATTTTAACTTGGTTTCATCTTTTTCACGTTTAATAGCTTCAATCTCTATTTCTAATTGCATTATTTTACGATCTAAAACATCTAATTCTTCGGGTTTAGAATTGATTTCCATTCGTAATTTAGAGGCAGCTTCGTCCATTAAATCAATAGCTTTATCTGGTAAAAAACGATTGGTTATATAACGTTGAGATAATTCTACAGCTCCAATAATAGCTTCATCTTTAATTCGAACTTTATGATGCGTTTCGTATTTTTCTTTAATTCCTCTTAAAATAGAAATCGCACTTTCTGTATCTGGTTCATCTACCAAAACCTTTTGAAAACGACGTTCAAGAGCTTTGTCTTTCTCAAAATATTTTTGATATTCATCTAACGTAGTTGCACCAATTGCACGTAATTCTCCACGAGCCAAAGCAGGTTTTAAAATATTTGCAGCATCCATAGCTCCTTGTCCACCTCCAGCACCAACTAACGTATGAATTTCATCAATAAATAAAACAATATCTCCATCAGAAGTGGTAACTTCTTTAATTACCGCTTTTAAACGCTCTTCAAACTCACCTTTGTATTTTGCACCAGCAATTAAGGCGCCCATATCTAAAGAAAAAATCAATTTATCTTTTAGGTTTTCAGGTACATCACCATCAACAATTCTGTGTGCTAATCCTTCTGCAATAGCGGTTTTTCCTGTTCCTGGTTCTCCTACTAAAATTGGATTGTTTTTAGTTCTACGTGATAAAATTTGTAATAATCTACGTATTTCTTCATCTCTACCAATTACAGGATCTAATTTTCCGTTTTGAGCTAAATCATTCAGATTCTTCGCATATTTATTTAAAGAATTGTACGTTTCTTCTTGACTTTGAGAAGTTACTCGTTCTCCTTTTCGTAGTTCTTCAATAGCTGTTTTTAAACCTTTTTCAGTAACACCTTGGTCTTTTAAAATTTGAGCAATATTACTTTTAGATTTAAAAATGGCTAAAATTAAATGCTCTATAGAAACATAATCATCTTTCATGTTTTTAGCAATGATTGAGGCTTCATTTAAAGTTTTACCAGCGTCTCTTGATAGCATAATATCTACACCAGATACTTTAGATAAACTAGCTAATTGTTTATCTACAATTTGATTTACAATATTTAAATTGATGTTTAATTTCTTTAATAAAAAAGGCAATACGTTTTCATCAACTTGAGTTAATGCTTTAAAAATATGCTCGTTTTCTATTTGATTATGACCAAAACCTTGGGCAATTTGCTGCGCCATTTGTATGGTTTCTTGCGATTTTGTTGTATAATTATTAAAGTTCATTTTTATAGGTTTTTCTTTTCTTTTACAATTAGTCAATTATAATACCACCTTTAAGTTCTGTATGTTATGCGTCATTTTGTCTTAATAAAACTAATTTTACTGACTTTTTGACGGCTAAAAGTTTTATATCTTTGCATTTAAATATAAAAAGAAATGGGCTTATTTAATAAAATGTTTGGAGAAAAAGAAGTTAAATCATCTACAACAGGAGGTAATTCATTCCTAAATTGGATTCCACTAACTTCTTTAGAGCAATTAGAAGAAATTAAAAATCAGTCTAAAACTGAACCAGTTTTTATTTTTAAACATTCTACGAGATGTGGTATAAGTAATATGGTGATCAAACAATTTGAAAAATTATTTACAGAAGATCATCAAAAGTTAAAAGTGTATTATTTAGATTTATTAAACTACAGAGATATTTCTACTGAAATAGGGGCAGTTTTTCAAGTTATGCATCAATCTCCACAATTATTGGTCATTAAAAATGAAGTATCTGTATACAATGCTTCACATCAAGATATCGTAGAAACAGATTTATCAAGATTTATATAACATAAACTTGCATTAAACCTTATTTAAATCTTATTTTTGTCACTTAAATTTTTTAACTTTTGGCAGATACAAATACTTCAAATAAAATTGTAGGTAAAGAATTATACGGATATCAAAAAGATGCACTTCATGAGATATTCAAACGATTTGAAAACGCACCTAAAGATTATCATTTATTGTATCAACTCCCTACAGGTGGAGGTAAAACGGTAATTTTTTCTGAAATTGTAAGGCGTTACCTAGAAACATTTAAAAAGAAAGTTTTAGTACTTACCCACAGAATTGAGTTAAGTAAACAAACTTCTAGAATGCTTAAAGAGTTTGGGGTAAGCAATAAAATTATCAATTCTACTGCAAAATTAGACGATCAAAAAGATTTTGACTGTTTTGTAGCTATGGTTGAAACCTTAAAAAACCGTTTAAATGATGATAAATTAGACATTTCAGATATTGGTTTGGTTATTGTTGATGAAGCACACTACAATTCATTTACAAAAATTTTTAAGTTTTTTAACGAAGCTTTTATTTTAGGGGTTACAGCAACACCATTAAGTTCTAACATTAAATTACCAATGTATGAGAATTATCAAGAGCTTTTTGTAGGTGAATCTATTCAAGATTTAATTGATAGTGGCTATTTGGCAAAAGCAAATATGTATTCGTACAATGTAGGGTTAACTTCTTTAGAGGTTGGTGCTAATGGAGATTATACTGTAAAATCTTCAGAAGATTTATATACCAATACAGATATGTTATCTAAATTGGTTTCTGCATACGAAGAAACTGCAAAAGGCAAAAAAACACTGATTTTTAATAATGGAATCAATACATCCATTCAAGTGTTTCACGCATTTAAAAAAGCAGGATATCCAATAGCGCATTTAGATAATACCAATACCAAAAAAGAACGTGAATTAATTTTACGTTGGTTTCATAAAACACCAAATGCAATCATAACTTCTGTGAGTATTTTAACCACAGGTTTTGATGAGCCTAGTATAGAGGCTATCATTTTAAATAGAGCTACAAAATCATTAACGTTGTATTACCAAATGATTGGTCGTGGTTCTCGTATTTTTAAAAACAGAACCACTTTTGATGTGGTTGATTTAGGTAACAACTTTTACAGATTTGGACCTTGGGGAGCTGATTTAGATTGGCAAAAAATGTTTAGAGCTCCAGATTATTATTTAAATGCCATTCTTTCTGATGAAGAAATAGAAAGTACTTTTAGATACGAATTACCTGCAGATGTTAAAAAGGAATTTGCAAAATCTACAGATACGTATTTCGATATGAAAAAAGTATATATAGATACCATTCGTTCAGGAGAATCTTCTAAAAGAGTATTAGAAAAATCGATTGTTCACCACGCAAAAATGTGTATCGAAAATAGCGAAGATGTTTTTGATGCCTTAATTTTAGCTAAAATGCTAGGTGAGGAGATAGACGATAGAATAAACAGATACGCAAAATGTATTTCTAAAAGTACACACAACTTTGTAACTTGGTTAAAAGACGATTACAGAAAAAAACTAAATTCTTATCTAAGAGAAAACTTCGACGAAGATTATGAGAAAATTCATGGTCATCCACCAATTGAAGAATAAAATATTTTAAAAAAAAACGTTGATTAGTCAGCGTTTTTTTTTTGCTTTATATTTTCTGATTTGAGTTGTTCTTAAGTTTATTTCTATTATTATAGAAGTTCTTTTGCCTTGAAAGCCTTATGTTTAAAGGGGAAAATAAAAATGTATTATTTTTTTTATTTTTTTTTGATTTTGTTTTTTGTATTGAAAAATAATTTACTTTTACCATACTTATTGTTAAGTAAAATGTTTAGTTTTTCTTATTTCGGAAGTAGCTCTTTATTGGAGAATGAAGGGTACATCGCATTTTGGAAATGCAACGAAAAAATTAAGGTATCTCCATTTTCTTTTCTTCAAGAATTGCAGCTTTTCTCAAAGTTGCACGTTGTTTACTTGCAAATATTACAGTGATAATCACCCTTTTTCTGAGGCTATAATTTCTATTCTAAAATGTTGATATGTTTTAGTTTAGATGGATTTATCATACAATTAATTTAAAAAACAAGTGAACACTAAATACAAAGATTTAATCGAACAAACATTCGATTTTCCACAAGAGGAATTTAAAACAGAAAACAACAAATTATTTTGGCATGGCATTAATTTAATGGAGTTAACAGCAAAATACGGAGCTCCATTAAAATTTACTTATTTGCCAAAAATTTCAGAAAACATCAATAAAGCAAAAGGATGGTTTCAAAATAGTATTGAAAAACACAATTACAAAGGCAACTATTTTTACAGTTATTGTACAAAAAGTTCGCATTTTAAACACATTTTAAACGAAGCTTTAAAAAACGAAATTCATATAGAAACTTCGTCTGCTTTTGATATTGATATTGTAAACAATTTAAAAAAAGAAGGCAAAATAAAAGAGAATACTTATGTTATTTGCAACGGTTTTAAACGCGATCAATACATCAAAAATATTGGAGATTTAATCAATAACGGACATAAAAACTGCATTCCGATTATAGATAATTACGAAGAATTAAACCTTTTATTAGACGAAACTGATAAAAAACTACATGTTGGAATCAGAATTGCATCCGAAGAAGAACCAAAATTTGAATTTTATACTTCTCGTTTAGGAATTGGGTATAAAAACATCGTTTCTTTTTACGAACGTGAAATTGCTGGTAATAAACAAGTTGATTTAAAAATGTTGCATTTTTTTATCAATACTGGTATCAAAGACAATGCGTATTATTGGAATGAGTTGATGAAATGTTTAAACGTTTACATCAACCTAAAAAAAGTATGCCCGAGTTTAGATAGCTTAAATATTGGTGGTGGTTTCCCGATTAAAAATTCATTGGGTTTTGATTATGATTACGAATATATGATAGACGAAATCATTAATCAAATTAAACAAGCTTGTGATGAAGCAGGAGTAGAAGTGCCTCATATTTTTACGGAGTTTGGTAGTTTTACGGTTGGCGAATCTGGTGCTGCTATTTATGAAATTTTATATCAAAAAAAGCAAAATGATAGAGAACGTTGGAACATGATCAACTCATCATTCATCACAACCTTACCAGATGCTTGGGCTATAAATAAACGTTTTATAATGTTGCCAATTAATAAATGGAACAGACAATATGAACGTGTGCTTTTAGGCGGATTAACTTGTGATAGTGATGATTATTATAACTCAGAACAACACATTAACGGAATTTATTTGCCTGTTTACGAAAAAGAAAATCCGCTTTATATCGGTTTTTTTAATACAGGAGCCTATCAAGAATCTATAGGAGGTTTTGGTGGTTTACAACACTGTTTAATTCCGCATCCAAAACATTTAATTATTGATAGAGATCAAGATGGAAACTTGATAACAAGCATATTTAAAGAACAGCAAAAAAGTAGCGAATTACTATCAATATTAGGATATGAAAACCATAAGGAAAACAACATAGAATCAGAAAAATTAATAAAAGCAGAAGTTTTTTAACTTCAAAAAATAACAAAATGAATACGCGTAATACTTATGCAGGAATTTCCGAAGAATATGGAAAACTGTCAACATCTAAAATTGTATTAATCCCTGTTCCTTATGATGGAACAAGCACTTGGCAAAAAGGAGCAGACAAAGGGCCACAAGCCTTTTTAGAAGCTTCTGAAAACATGGAATTGTATGATATAGAAACGGATTCTGAAGTGTATAAAGAAGGTGTTTATTTGGCAGACGCAATTACAGAAAATGCATCTCCAGAAACATTGGTTGATGCTGTGCATGACATCACCAAAAAATACATTAACAGAAATAAATTTGTAACTGTTTTTGGAGGAGAACATTCCATTTCTATTGGTACAATTAGAGCTTTTAATGAGTGTTTTAACAATTTAACGGTTTTACATATTGATGCGCATGCAGATTTAAGAAAAGAATACGAAGGTTCTACATGCAACCACGCTTGTGCTGTTTACGAGGCGAATTCAACAACTAATTTAGTGCAAGTTGGAATTAGAAGTATGGATATTTCTGAAAAAAGAAACATGAATCTCGATAAAGTTTTCTTTGCACATGATATGGCTGTAAACGAAGATTGGATGGAAGATGTTATTGACCAATTAACAGAAAATGTTTTTATTACGTTCGATTTAGATGCTTTAGATCCATCAATAATGCCATCAACAGGAACTCCAGAACCAGGTGGATTATTTTATTACGAAACCTTAGAATTTTTAAAGCAAGTTTTTGAGCACAAAAATGTAGTTGGTTTTGATATGGTAGAATTATGCCCTAATGAAATGGATAAATCTTCAGACTTTTTAGCGGCTAAAATGTTTTACAAAATGTTGAGCTATAAGTTTGCTTCAAATGATGATACTTATGATATTGGAGATGATATCAACAACACAAATCCGTTTAGTAAATTATCAAAGTTTAAAAACGATGACGACGATTTTTAAGTTTCTATAATGATAAAAAACATAGAAAATATCGAATTGCAGTTTTTAACTTTAGACGATTATAAAGCGTTAAAAGCTGCAATGATTCAAGCGTATGCAAGTATGCCAGATGCCTATTGGAAAGAAAATCAAATTAAAACGTTAATTGATAAATTTCCTGAAGGACAAGTAGTTATCAAAATAAATGGAGAGTTAGCAGGTTGTGCATTATCTATCAAATTAGATTACGATAGTTTTGATGATCAGCATACATATAAAGACATTACTGATAATTATACTTTTGATACGCATGATGAAAATGGTGATGTTTTATACGGAATTGATGTTTTTATAAAATCGGAATACAGAGGTTTACGCTTGGGTAGAAGATTGTACGATTACAGAAAAGAGTTGGCAGAAAAGCAGAATTTAAGAGGGATTGCCTTTGGTGGTAGAATTCCTAATTATCATAAGTATGCAACAAGTTTATCGCCTAAAGAATATATCGAAAAAGTAAAACGCAAAGAAATAAATGATCCTGTTTTAAATTTTCAAATTTCTAACGATTTTCATCCTTCAAAAATTTTAAATGGATATTTAGAAGGCGATGAAAACTCAGGTGAATTTGCAGTTTTATTGGAATGGGACAACATTTATTACGAAAAAAAATCTAAAAAAGCAGCTACAAATAAAAAGGTAGTTCGTTTGGGTTTAATTCAATGGCAAATGCGTTTGTACAAAGATTTGGAAGAATTGATGCAACAAGCAGAATATTTTGTGGATGCAGTTTCTGCCTATCGTTCTGATTTTGCATTGTTTCCAGAATTTTTTAATGCGCCTTTAATGGCAGATAATAATCATTTACCAGAATCGCAAGCAATTAGAGAATTGGCAAAATATACACCTGTTATTGTTCAGAAATTTTCTGAATTAGCAATCAGTTATAACATCAATATTATAACAGGTAGTATGCCAGAAATTAAAGAAGGTTTGTTGTACAATGTGGGCTATATCTGTAAAAGAGATGGTACAACAGAACGTTATGAAAAATTACACGTAACTCCAGATGAAGCTAAAGTTTGGGGAATGCAAGGTGGAAATGAATTAAAAACTTTTGATACGGATTGTGGTAAAATTGGTGTGTTGATTTGTTACGATTCTGAGTTTCCTGAACTTAGTAGAATTTTAGCAGAAGAAGGCATGGATATATTATTTATTCCGTTTTTAACAGATACGCAAAATGGATATTCTAGAGTACGTCATTGTGCACAAGCTAGAGCTATAGAAAATGAGTGTTATGTTGCAATTGCTGGTAGTGTAGGGAACTTACCAAAAGTAAATAATATGGATATCCAGTTTGCACAATCTATGGTATTTACACCTTGCGATTTTTCGTTTCCTGCAAACGGAATTAAAGCAGAAGCAACCACAAATACAGAAATGATTTTAATAGCTGATGTAGATTTAGATCTCTTAAAAGATTTAAATCAGTTTGGTAGTGTACGTAATTTAAAAGATAGAAGAAAAGATATTTTTGAAGTTAAAAAACTTCAGAAAAAATAATTAATAAATAGAATACCGATAAAATCTCTAAATAAATAATCACTTAAATAAAAGACTGTCAGTTCGAGTGATTTTTCTTTTCGAAAACTCGTATCGAGAACATTTAGAAATTTTATCAAACAAAATAAAAAAATGAAAAAACCGATTACAAATTTTATAGAAAAATACTTTTTACATTTTAATGCTGCTGCTTTAGTAGATGCCGCAAAAGGCTATGAAGACCAATTAAATAAAGGATCTAAAATGTTAGTTTCTTTGGCAGGCGCAATGAGTACAGCAGAATTAGGAAAGATTTTTGCAGAAATGATTCGCCAAGACAAAGTGCAAATTGTTTCTTGTACAGGAGCCAACTTAGAAGAAGATATTATGAATTTGGTAGCACATTCTCATTACAAGCGAGTACCAAATTATAGAGATTTAACACCACAAGAAGAGTGGGATTTGTTAGAAAAAGGGTTAAACAGAGTTACTGATACTTGTATACCAGAAGAAGAAGCTTTTAGAAGAATACAAGAACATATTGTTAAAATTTGGAAAGAAGCAGAAGCGAATGGAGAACGTTATTTGCCACATGAATACATGTACAAATTGTTATTGTCTGGTGTTTTAGAGCAGTATTATGAGATTGACATCAAAGATTCTTGGATGTATGCAGCCGCAGAAAAAAACTTACCAATTATAGTTCCTGGTTGGGAAGATTCAACAATGGGGAACATTTTTGCTTCTTATGTTTTAAAAGGCGAATTAAAAGCAAGTACCATGAAATCTGGTATTGAATACATGACGTTTTTGGCAGATTGGTATACAGAAAATTCTAAAAACGGAATTGGATTTTTCCAAATAGGAGGAGGAATTGCAGGTGATTTTCCAATTTGTGTTGTGCCAATGTTATATCAAGATATGGAAAGAACTGACACACCTTTTTGGAGTTATTTCTGTCAGATTTCAGATTCAACCACAAGTTATGGTTCGTATTCTGGAGCTGTGCCCAATGAAAAAATAACTTGGGGAAAATTAGATATAGATACGCCTAAATTTATCATAGAAAGTGACGCAACCATTGTGGCTCCGTTAATTTTTGCATATTTATTAGAAATGTAAACCCGTTTAAGTTTTATTGAATTTTATTTTTTATTTTTAAAATTGCTTGTAAAACTTATTGAAAATTTATTAAAATGAAGAGAGTAATTGTAGAGTACGCAAAATTAACAAAAGACATTTTAGATTTATTAATAGAAAAATATCCTGATGGATATGATTATGATGATATTATTTCTTTTAAAAATGCAAAAGGAGAAACCATAAAAGCTGTAGAAGTAAAAACTGATGATACTACTTATTTAGTGAAAATTAGTACGAAATTAGAAAACGCTATGGAAGAATATGCTGATGACGAAGAGTTTTTTGATGATAATGATGATTTTGATGTAAATATAGATGAAGAAGATTAGAAATTAGAGAATAATTGTACACTAATTTTTAGTTATGTTTAAAAACAGGAGGCTGTCTGAAAAGTATTAAAATTTGTCATTTTTAATTTAAAAGATAAATCTTATTTGCTGATAATCCAAGGTGTATATTTTTATACTTGGCTCAAAATGAAATAAATCTACTTTTCAGACAGCTTCCTGTAATAGTTGTAATTCTTTGTGGTTAAATTTTGTTGATAAAGTGCCAAATATCAGTCTTATAACAAATTATTCGTAGGTTTTTAAGTAATCAATAATCAATGCTCTATTCTTCCAAATGGTTTTATTGTATGCATTTAACGATAGATAAGGCACTTTTTTGACAAGTTGAGTTTTCTCTTTGGGCTCATTTTCTATTTTTTGAACTGTTTTGATGTCTGATAGTAAAACTTCTTTAGTAGATAAGACATTCACTTCAATTTTAATATCAAATTTTACTTTTTGTTTTTCTTTAGAATTTTCTTTAAATTTTATGGGTCTATGCACGTAAGCATAATCCCCTAACGTTTCTTTAAAATATGATGCATAAACTTTATCATTATTATTCGTTTCGTAATAAATGGTGCCTTTATTTATATTCTGAGAAACTTTAACTCCTAAAACCCATTTTAAGTTAAAGTTGAGGCCTTTTTTACCTTCAGCAAAAGCATAGGTAATTTTCTTTATAGTATAGTTTTTAGGATCAATATATATTTTCCCACTAAATTTCGATTTTGATTTTCTGGGTTCAAAATTAACGCAGTAAAACAATTTGTTGCCTAAATACTCATTTTTATCCAAATAATGTTCATAGTATTTTTGACTTAAAAAGTTGTTTTTATTATCAGATTTAAAAAATGTGGCATTTTGATAAGCATCGTTATAATAGTATTTTGGATAATTTTTATCAAAAGAAGCATTACTGGCTAAAGAATCTGTTTCTCTAATAATTTCTTTTAAGGAAAGTGAATCTTCTATTTTAAACAAACCAGAACTAATCTTATAAGTTTTGTTGGTGTCTAAGTGTTTTAAAACAATATTTTGTAAATCTTTTTGGGCTGTTTCTATAGTTATGTTTTTGTCATTGTTTAGAAAAGTAATGCCTTCAATGGTGTCAATTTCAGTAAAATTGAAGTCTCTTTTCCATTTTTCTGAATATTTTTTTTGCGCTTTTAAAGCACCAAAGTATTCAGAACTAACTTTTGGATTACTTTCTCTTAGTTTTTTTGCATAATCCATCAATTCTTTTTCGGCTAGTTTTCTCGATTTTCGACTTAGTAAAGTGCTTTTTTCTAGGGCTAAGTCTAAATTTTTAAAGTCGATTTCAGAGTATTCTTTGGCATAAATTCGTCCTTTAATGGCTTCAGCAACAAAGCTTTCTTGCATCCTTCTTTGGGTTTTTATCAATAGAGAGTCTAGATTTATTTTCGTAAGATTAAGTTGAATTTCATCTAATTGATTAACATCTTCAACCAAAACTACCCTAAAGTTTCGTTTTTGTAAATCTTTTAAAGAAAGTGTTTTAGGCGAAAAACCTAAACAAGAAAATGTAACAGATTTGATATGGTTAATTTGTAACTCATATTCGCCATTTTTGTTAGATTCTGTACCTGTTTGTAAATTGGTAACTACTGCTGCTCTGTAAATTGGTTTAGAGGTAGTTTTGCTAATAATTTGTCCTTTTACAATTTGAGATTGTACTGTTATACATCCATAAAATAGTAAAGTAATAGATAGTAATTTTTTAATCATATTTTGGTTAATTTTTTTTGAAAAGTAGACATTTTTTAGATTTCGAAATAAATCAACATTTAACTTTAACAAAGTATTATATTTGCATTCTGAAAAAATTATGAATAGTTATCTTAATTTATGTTAAACTGTTTATAAACCATTA
This sequence comes from Polaribacter sp. R77954, assembly GCF_044595335.1. Taxonomy (GTDB): domain Bacteria; phylum Bacteroidota; class Bacteroidia; order Flavobacteriales; family Flavobacteriaceae; genus Polaribacter. The sequence goes on along the minus strand of NZ_CP138992.1, from coordinate 526,866 downwards.
TTTTATACAATATGAAAGCTGGAATTGTAGGATTACCAAACGTAGGAAAATCAACATTATTCAATTGTTTATCAAATGCAAAAGCGCAAAGTGCAAACTTTCCTTTTTGTACTATAGAGCCTAACTTGGGTGTAGTAAATGTGCCAGATACACGTTTAGAGAAGTTAGAAGAATTGGTAAATCCTGAAAGAGTGCTACCTGCAACTGTAGAGATTGTAGATATTGCTGGTTTGGTAAAAGGAGCAAGTAAAGGTGAAGGTTTAGGAAATCAGTTTTTAGCAAATATTCGTGAAACAGACGCTATTTTACACGTATTGCGTTGTTTTGATAATGATAATATTATTCATGTAGATAATTCTATTGATCCTGTAAGAGATAAAGAAACGATTGATATTGAACTGCAATTAAAGGACTTAGAAACCGTTCAAAAACGATTAGAAAGAGTTAAAAGAACAGCAAAAACAGGTAACAAAGAGGCTCAAGCTGAATTGGCAGTTTTATTAAAAGTAGAGGAAACTTTATTGCAAGGAATTTCTGTAAGAGCTTTAGATTTTTCTGAAAAAGAAATTGAATTTGTTAAATCTTTACAGTTTATAACTTCAAAACCAGTGTTGTATGTTTGTAATGTTGATGAAAACTCAGCAGTTTCTGGAAACGCTTATGTTGATCAAGTAAAAGAGGCTGTAAAAGATGAAGATGCAGAAGTAATTGTATTGGCAGTAGGTACAGAAGCTGATATTACTGAATTAGAAGATTATGAAGAACGCCAAATGTTTTTAGAGGATATTGGTTTAGAGGAAGCAGGAGTTTCTCGTTTAATTCGTTCTGCTTACAAATTATTAAACTTACAAACGTATTTTACAGCAGGTGTAAAAGAAGTAAGAGCTTGGACGATTCCTATTGGTTCAACAGCTCCTCAATCAGCAGGAGTTATTCATACCGATTTTGAAAAAGGTTTTATTAGAGCAGAAACCATTTCTTATGAGGATTATGTAACTTATGGTTCTGAAGCTAAAGTAAAAGAAGCTGGTAAAATGAGAGTAGAAGGTAAGGAGTATATTGTTAAAGATGGAGACGTGATGCACTTTAGGTTTAATGTGTAAACTAAAAATAATTATATAATAGTAAAATGCCTCAATTTTAATGTATTGAGGCATTTTTTTTTGGTTTATTTTTTCTGATATACTCTAATAAAGTCCACAATCATTTTTTGTGGTAAAGGAGTTGTTTCATCTGGATATCCAGCAATTTCGCCTCCAACAGCAATATTTAGAAGAAGGAAAAAATCTTTATGAAATGCATAGTATTTCTTGTCAGTAATGTCTAAAGTATGATAACTTTTACCATTAACGCTCCAAATCATTTTTTCTGAGGTCCATTCAAATTCAAATTCATGAAAATCTTCAGAAAAACTACCATTTTTTAAATGGTACCCTTCAGCGCCCATTTGTGTGTGTTTTCCAGATGCATCAGCATAATGTACGTTTGCTTCCACAATACTAGCACTGTCAGATCCCCAAAGTTCTAAGATGTCTATTTCGCCTGTAAATGGCCAAAGTGTATCACCTCCATTTTCATCAATATTAGAACCAAGCATCCAAAATGCCGGCCAAATAGCTTTACCACTGGGCAGTTTTATGTTTGCAATTATTTTTCCGTAAGTAAAATCTAATTTTCCAGCCGTATTTAATCTTGCAGAAGTATATGCATTTTCTTCATGAACCTTTCCTTCATGAATTGCCTCAAGAACAAGTTGGTCATTTTTTATATAAGAGTTCTTTTTGCTGTCTGTATATCTCTGCCATTCTTTATTAAATCTTCCTGCGGGTTCTACTTGCCTGTTCCATTTTGTAGTGTCTAACTCTTTACTGTTAAAATTATCTTCCCAAATTAATTGGTATTTTTTATCGGTACTTTTCATGATTATTCTTTAATTGCAAGGATACAGTAATACAATTAAAGTTGCAATTAGAGTTATTGATTTATGATTGCTTTTAATCATTTTTGTGTTTAGTTATAAATTTGGGTAGTATAATTATGATTCTGTGAAAGAGTCTCTATTTAAAATATGAATTTGTTTAAAATAGGTGTTTAATTCAGTTTATATACACTATTTATTGATGCTTTATTTTATTAAGCATTTAAAATTATTAATAGGTAAAAGCAATTATCGATCTAAAAACCATCCTATTTAAAATCTAGATTTTTCTTTAATCGAATAGAAAAAACAATATAACGAACTTTTTACACCATTCATATAATAAATAAAGTTTGATTATAGATATTAATTACTTTTGAGTAACACTTAAAACAAATTATTATGTTACTAGAATTTTTCAATTCAATATCTCTAAGCACTTTTACAAATCAATTTATAGATTACACATTATTAACAGTTGCTTTCTTTTCATTTTTTACTCTTATCAATAATTTATGGAGTGTTAAAAAAGAAAATAAGCTTAAAGTTAAGTATATTACACAATAAGCTAACCTAAATTTTCGGTTGTTTCTAATGGTGAATAAGAATAACTTGTGTTAATTTCTATTTGAGGTATTTCAAAGGCCATATTTAGATTTTTTCGACCTTAAAAAGTGCGTCATCTTTTATCAATTTTACGTTTAGATATTTCAACAATCTTTCCAGCGCTTACGCTTTCAAATTCAATAGGTATTGAATTGCTTTCTAGTTTACATACTATCTGATTATCTCCTACAAATCTCCTACTTTTACGAACCATTTAGACATTAAAAAAGCTTTACTTTGAATATTTGGTATTTGTACAACAACACTATTTTGATTGTTATAAGGTATTTAAAGATTTTATTTTTTAGCCTTAAACTTTCTATCATTGAATTTTAAATAATTCAATAATTTTTATATCAATTTAGTTTTACAACTCAAAACATTTAATTGGGTGTCATTTGTAATTATCGCAAGAAATAGACAACATTTTTAAGACGCAAAAACCAGTTGTAAAAATTCCTCAGGCTGTTCTAACATAGGGTAGTGGCCACAGTTTTCAATCAGGTTTAAAGTGCTATTATTGAATTCTTCAGCTAAAAGTAAGGCTTCTTCTTCTATAAAGATAGCATCGTTTTTACCAGAAATTATTTTTGTAGGTATTTTATTATGCTTTAAATAACTAAACCATCTGCTCCACAATAATTTACTTTCAGTGTTATAATCGTATAAAAAATTAATGGTTTTATCACCATTATTGTGTTGTAGCAAGTCCCATTTTGCTTTAATGTCCTCATCAGATATTTTGTTGCCATCAAAGAAAAATTCTTTCATTTTCTTTTTATAGAATGAAAACGTACAAGACATTAATCGTGTTATTTTGGCAAATTCTTCTAAAGGCTGAACGTTGTCATTAGAGTTGTTTTTGTAATTAAAAGAAATTGTACTATTTAAAAAAAGTAATTTTTGAATTTGAATATTTGCAAATTCAGTTTTTACTCTTTTTAAAATTTCTAAACTAACAAGGTTTCCGTAGTTATGTGATAAAAGAATAATGTTTTTTAAACCTAAAATTCGCCATAACTCTAAGGTAACATCGGCTTGTTCTAAAATATTAAAGTAATACGCTACAGGTTTATCAGAAAAACCAAAGCCAATAAAATCTTGAATTATTACTCTATAGTTTTGGGTAAGTTGTGGTAAAACCTTGTAATAATCTATAGATGATGTACCATAACCATGCAAAATTACGAGTGTTTCATCGCTTTTACCAATATCAATAACAAATACATCTCTCCCTAAAACAGAAACCATTTGTCCTTTTTCAGCCCATTCTTTAAGTTCCATATGTAAGAGTTTTAAAAAACAGGTTTAGCTCTGTTTTGATGTTCAAAAACCAACTTTATCCAACTATTTGGTGTTTCTATAATAGAGTAGTGTTTTACATTTTCAATCCAAACTAAGTGATTACTAACCTCTTCTGTAGCCAAAACAATAGCAATTTCTTTTACAGCAACAGGATCTGTTTTTTCCCAAAAAATTCTAACAGGTACAGAGGCTTCTTTTAAAGCATTTGTCCACCTGTGCCAATATGTATAGCGTTCATTAATAAAATTGCTTAAAAAATGGACTTCTTTTTGGCCTTGTGTAGAATTCATTCTATTCCACATTTGTTTAATATCATAATCTTTTTGAATGTTATAGTTGATGTCATCTCTCTTTAACTTTCTTTTAATTTTACGATAACCATAACTCGTTAATCTGTAAATGTAACGACCTAGTTTTTTGTCTTTTAATAGTTTGTCTATATTTCTTAAGTGTAAATATTCCAATCGCATACTACTGCTACAGAGGTATATTTTGTTAATTTTTAAAGGAATTAAATTGTGGTTTTTTCTAGATAAGATTTCTTTGGCAATAGACGTACCATAATCGTGTGCTAAAATAGAAACACTTTTTAATCCTAATTTTGTCCAGAGTCGTAAAGCAATATCAGCTTGATCTATTAAAGAGTAGGTTAAAGAATCTGGCTTATCAGAAAAGCCAAAGCCTAAGTGATCGTGAATTACAATTCTAAAATAGTGAGAAAGTTCTGGGATAATTCTAAAATAATCATAAGAGGATGTAGGATATCCATGAATAATTACTAATGTACCAGCATGATTTTCGTGGTTAATGTCTATGACAAAAACTTTTTTGTCGTCTATGGTAACAAACTTACCTTTGTTTTTCCAGTTTTCAGCAGTCATGTTTTTGGGGGATTAATTGCTAAATATTTTATATAAAGATAGTAATTTTTAGTTAGCTTTGAGTTTTTTAATGTTAAACATTTAAGAATATTTATTTTATAAACGTCATATTACCTATACCAATTCATAAAACATTTACCTATAGTGTTACTGATGAGGAAGCTAACTATTTGCAAAAAGGAATGCGAGTAGCAGTGTCTTTTGGAAAAACAAAATTATTTACTGGTTTGGTTTTTGAAATTCACCAAAACCCACCCACATTATATGAAGCCAAAGAAATTCATCAAATTTTAGATGATAAACCTTTGGTGAACGAAATTCAGTTGAAACTTTGGCAATGGATTGCAAATTATTACATGTGTGCTTTGGGTGATGTTTATAGAGCTTCTTTACCTTCTGCTTTTTTATTAGAAAGTGAAACAATTATTTATAAAAATGAGGCGTTTAATAATGAAGAACTTTTAGAAGATGATGAATTTTTAATTTTTGAAGCCTTGCAACATCAATCGCAATTAACAATTCATCAAGTAGTTGATATTTTAGGTAAGAAAAAAGTGATGCCTATTGTAAACGGTTTGATACAAAAATCTGCTATTTACATAAAAGAACAAATCTATGAACAGTACAAACCTAAATTGGTAAAATATGTTCGTTTACATGCAGCTTATACTTCTGATGATGCTTTAAATTCTTTACTAGAAGAATTATCGAGAGCCAAAAAACAACGTCAAGCAGTTTTAACTTTTTTTCAATTAGCAACATCAAAAAAACCGATAAAAGCTAAAGATTTAGAAACAAAAGCAAACGTTTCATCAGCAGTTTTAAAATCTCTGGTAGATAAAAATATCTTTGAGTTTTACGAAATTCAAACAGATAGAATCAATTTTAAAGGAGATACCAATTCGCTAAAAACCTTAAACGAATTTCAACAGAAAGCATTAACCGAAATTAAGACATCTTTTCAACAAAAAGATGTTACTCTTTTACATGGCATTACAAGTTCTGGAAAAACAGAAGTATACACCAAACTAATTCAAGAGGTTTTAGATTCGGGTAAGCAAGTGTTGTTTTTATTGCCAGAAATAGCCTTAACTACGCAAATAATTACGCGCTTACAGTTCTATTTTGGCAATCAAATTTCTGTGTTTCATTCTAAATATTCTATGAATGAAAGGGTAGAAGTATGGAATAATGTTTTAGAGAATAAAACAAAAGCACAAATTATTTTAGGCGCACGTTCATCCATTTTCTTACCTTTTTCTGATTTAGGATTGATTGTGGTGGATGAAGAACATGAAACTTCCTACAAGCAATTTGAGCCTTCACCAAGATACAATGCCAGAGATGCTGCCATTGTTTTGGCAAAAATGCATCAATCAAAAATTCTGTTAGGTTCTGCAACACCTTCTTTAGAAAGTAATTTTAATGCACAACAAAAAAAGTATGGTTTTGTAGCCCTAAATAGACGATTTGGAAATGTGCAATTACCTAAAATAGAATTGATTGATGTAAAAGAAAAGCAGCGTAAAAAAGAAATGAAAGGTCATTTTTCTGATCGATTATTAAAATTGATTACAGAAGCTTTAGAAGAAAAAGAACAAGTTATTTTATTTCAAAATAGACGTGGTTATTCACCAATTGTAGAGTGTAAAACCTGTGGTGTAGCCCCTCAATGCCCAAATTGCGATGTTTCTTTAACTTTTCATAAATTTAAACACGAATTGCGTTGTCATTATTGTAACTATCAAAGAGCCATGCCCAATAGTTGTGCTGCTTGTGGTAGCAATACTTTAGATACCAAAGGTTTTGGAACCGAGCAAATTGAGTTAGAACTCAAAGAATTGTTCCCCGATTATAAAATTGGTAGAATGGATTTAGACACTACTCGTGGTAAATTTGGTTATCAAAAAATAATTGGTGCTTTCGAAGCCAGAGAAATCGATGTTTTAGTAGGTACACAAATGTTGTCTAAAGGTTTAGATTTTGATAATGTTTCTTTGGTAGGAATTTTAAATGCAGATACCATGCTAAATTTTCCTGATTTTAGAGCACATGAAAGGGCCTATCAAATGATGGTGCAAGTTTCTGGTAGAGCAGGTAGAAGTAAAAAGCAAGGAAATGTAGCCATTCAAACTTATAATCCTTATCATCAAATTTTGCAACAGGTTTCAATTACAGATTACCAAGCCATGTATAAAGAACAGTTGCAAGAACGTTGGCAATATAAATATCCTCCTTATTATAGATTGATAAAAATTACTTTAAAACATAGAGATTATAATAAAGTAGATACAGCAATCAATTGGTTGTTTAAAGCTTTGTATGCTTCTTTTGGAGAACATGTTTTAGGGCCAACTGCACCTGCAATTGCAAGAATTAGAAATCAGTATATAAAAAATTTAGTCATAAAAATTCCGCCAAAACAAAGTTTAGCGAATACAAAAAATCAAGTTTCCAAGATTAAAAACACATTCGAAGCTGTTAAAGATTTTAGACCTATCCGTTTTATAATTGATGTGGATGCTTATTAGTAGTTTTTTACTAGTTTTATGTTTTAAAAATATGTTATGAAAAAATATTTTTTGTTGTTTATTATACTTGTAGGTTTTGCGTGTCAAGAAGAGCAAGTAATTCCGCCAAACAATAATTTTGTAAAAATAGAAAGTATATCCTCATCTGTTTTAGATTCAGGTGGAGTAACTTTAAAAGGCACCATAGAAAATGTTGAGTTAGACTTAGATTATGGTTTTTTAGTTTATAGTTACCCAACAATAAACCCTAATTTATTTAGTATGGGTTTTATGAAAAGAAATACAGGGCTTTATAATGGAGATTTTGAGCTTACTTTTAATGAAAATTTGTACAAAAATCAAACCTATTATTATAGAGCTTTTGCATATTCTAGTAATAAAACAATATTTGGTCAAGAAAAAGAGTTTTTATCATCTGGTAGTTTACAGCCAATTATAACAGAGGTAACTCCTGAAATTGCACATTTAAATGATACAGTTTCTATTACTGGAAAACATTTTTCTGATGAAATTACATTAGCTATTAATAATAATAGTTTTAATGTTTTGGTTTCTAATGATAGTTTGGTTCAATTTTTAGTAAAAGATTATCCTTCTGAAGATAATAATGACGAAATTTTAATTAAAAAAAGAACTGGGGAAGAAGTAACTTTTAAAGGGTTTGGAATTTATATACCAGAAGTGTATGAAATCTCTCCAAATCCAGCATATGACACAGATACACTGCTTATCCATGGAAATCATTTCGATTTAAGAAAAGAATTTAATAGTGTTTATAAAGACAATTATAAACTAGAAGTTTTAGAAAGCACAAGAACAACGTTAAAAGTAAAAGGAAATGGGTATTTTGGAAAATTTAAACCAGCGTTTAAAATTAGAGCGCAACGTTCTGAAATAGAAATTTTAGAAGCGCTAGAAATTGTAGAACCAAAAATTACAAAAATTCCGACAGTTATAAAATTCAATAATACCTTTACAATAAACGGAACTAATTTTCCTAATGTAAGCGAGTGTCGCTTTCATACAGTTTATGCGGTTTCTTTGCAAGAATCAATTCACTTAAATCTTGAAAACTGTAATAGAGATAGCTTATCTGTAGTATTAAATTCTTCGTCTCTTCTTAAAGATTTTTATCAAAATAAGGTAACATTATCGTTTTTTGGTAAAACACAAGAGTATAATTTAGATCATTATATAGACGAACCGATTATAAGAGTATTTGGTAGTAATTTGCAATCAACACATATTTACAATAACCAATTGTATGCTTTTACGCAGTTGAGTTATAATGGTAATTATTATGTATCAAAATTTGACGATCAAGAGAAAAAGTTTAATTATAATGAAGATGATAAAATAGATGACATTACTGTGGGATATTGGAGTGTGAACACTTTTCATGAAGATACCTATTATTACATGAAAAATATAAGTGGCGTTAATTATTTACATAGTTATAACTTTATTACTAAAACGCATAAAACTTTATTACAAGTTCCTGGAGATGGACGTTTAAACGGATTTTTAAAGGGTTCAGGCAATTATTTATACTATGGTTTAGGAAGTTTTACTGGGTTTCCGCAAAAAAACTTTAATGATATCTTAAGGTATTCTATAAAAGATAACACATGGGAAAAATTTGCAGAAATTGATTATTCAGATATTTCTGAGATTCGAAGAGATTATCCATTAGTTTTCTTTATGAATAACGCTATTTTTATAGGTGGAGGACATCAATATAAAAACGATATGTATGCTATAGATTTAGATTCAAGAGTGGTTGCTAAGAAAAAATCGTTACCTTTTTTTATTGATAATAATTATCAAAACTCACACATTATAAAAAACGGTAAACTACTTTATTTTAAAAATTCTTTTTACGAGTATGATCCTTTTATTGACGAGTGGACTATTTTAGGTGCTTTTAAAAACGAAAGTGTTCATAATTTAGAATCATTTAACAATATGATTATACACAAAAATGAGGTGTATGGTTTTAATGGCAGCTTTTATAAGTTTAATAACGAATACTTTTAGTTATGGTAAAAAGGATAATTGTATTGATCATAGTTTGTTTGTTTTTTTCTTGTTCTGAAGAAGAAATATATATTCCACCAAATGTAGTTACAAAAGGTTTTGAAAACTTAACAAACGGAGGTGTAAGGTTATTTGGTAATTTTAATAATTTTTCTGAAAATGATGAAGTAGGTTTTTATCTTTTTTCTCAAAATACTATTTTTAAAGAGTATACCATAAATCCTGTTAATGGAGATAATTCTATATTAATAGAAACAGGACTTTACAAAAATAGAGAGTATTCTTACAATACATTTGTTAAAACATTAGATACAATATATGTAGGCCTCAGTAGGCGTTTTGTTTCTACAGGTAGCAAAGCCATTGTGTTTAACAAAATAGAGCCAGCAATTGGTAATTATTTAAGTACAGTAAAATTATACACCAATAGTAAATTAGAAAATATAAATTTAAGTGATGTTGAAGTTTTTTTTAATGATAAAAAAGCAAGTATTCTAAGTTTTGAAGACAATGCATTAGTATGCGAAGTTCCTTATTTTGATAAAAACCCTACAGCAAATATTAAAATTAATTATTTAGGCAGTAATAGTCCTACAGAGTTAACATTTACATTATCAAAACCTGAAATAACTTCAATTACGCCTGCTGAAGTTACTTTTAGAGATAAAATTACCATTCTTGGTCAAAATTTCTCTAAAGATATTAATTATTTAAAGGTTTATATTAATGATATAAAATGTGATGTTGTTATCAACTCAGCCACAGATATAGAAGTAACGATTCCAGATGAACTTAATAGCGCAACTTTAGGGGTAAGGTTAGAAAGTAATCTTCAAGAAATATCACAATCAGGTGCACTTACTTTAAAAAAACCTACAATTTCTTTAGTTCCTAAAAATATTAATATCAAAGAATTAATGACTATAGAGGGTGCTAATTTTCATCCTATTGGTTATAACACAAAAGTTTTTTTAGACGATAATGAGCATTTTTCTGTTAATTGGTCTAACAGTTCATGGTTTACAACCAAAGTTGGTATTGATGTTCAAGATGCAGTGTATAAAGATTGGACTGTAACAGGAAAAGTTGTTGTTGCTGATAATTTAGAGTCAACAGCATTTGAGGTAACCATTTTAGACCCAATTATTAAAATTAAAGACAGCTATGATGATGTAATTACAGATTATAATTGCGATTATAATGGCAATAAATTTGTTTTCGGAATTAATTCTGATAATCAAATGGTTTTTCATCAATTCAATAAAAATACAGATGAATTCTACAATAAAAAAACGATTAACTTACCTTTAAATAGAGTGTATAGTGTTGTTTATAACAGGGGTTATATTTATATTAGAAATAATGCCAATGAGAAAAATCACTACAGAATAAACATGCAAAATTTTAATATTGAATTCTTATCCGATTTTAAAGGTAATCAAAATGCAACTGTATTTTATGTTGATGAAAATAAAATAATTTATAAATATCAAGAAACATACAGCTCTCAAGGCGTAGATTTATTTGAGTATGCAATACCAAATAATTCTTGGAATTCAAGGACAGATGATACCTCTGTAACGATTACCAATGTATTTTACAATACTTATGGTAAAACATATTTTTTAGAAGGTATTTATTCTGCAATTACAGATATTTATACTTTTGATGGTTCAACCTTTAAAAAATCTAATGTAGAGTTACAAACTGGCTTTAAAGATTATTATCCGAAAGTTATTTTTGATGATGATAAGTTTTACTTTATAGAAAAAAGTGGCGCTATTAGAAAAGGAAACAAGATGATGATTTTAGATATGACAACAAATCAATGGACAGAATACAAAGATTTTCTTTTTGATAGCTTAGATTTTACAAACACTTTTAAAGTTGATAATTATATTTACTTAGAGTCTGTGAATACTTCAAATTATAAGAGAAATTTATATAAGCTAGACCTTAATAAATTATAAACAAGAACAATACCTAAAACTTAAAGCAAAATTTAGAAATTTTGTTACATTAGAGGTCTTAATTATGTTGGCAGTAATTGGAGAGATTCGTAAATGGCAAGAATATACGGAAAAATAGAATCACTGAAATCTCTAAAATATGAATTAGAGAATAATGGAATTTCCAGATTTAATTCTGTAAAAGAAATTAAAGATTTTTTATCAAATTACAATTCAGAAAAACTCACTGTTCTTAATAATGAATCAGATAAATTAGAAAAAGAATATTCTGAAACGTGTTCTAATCTAAAACGAAGAATACAGAACAAAACTGAAATAATCAATTTAGAAACTGAAAAAATTGATAATCGAATTTCTGATTTACTGAGAAAAGTTAATAGTATTAATACTAAAGATGTTAACTTTCTAAAAAAAATAATCTCAAGTTTAAAACTATATTCCTTAAGAAAGGAAGCAAATTATTTGATTAAAAATAAAAATGATTTAATAAGTGCTGCAGTAAAAGAGATAACTAGAAATATTAAAAATGACGAGATTTTTATAAGTGAATACGATACTAAAAAACAAAACTTAATTGAAAAAAGAGCAAAATCTAAAATAGATAGATTAGAATATACAAGAAATGTAATAGAAAACTCAAGAAATCTAATTGCAGGAGCAATAGGAGAACATTTAGTAGTTAAAGAAATTAAAAAACTTTCAGATAGCTATGTATTGATAAATGATTTCAATTTAAATTTTTCTCCTCCAATTTTTTACAAAAAGCATAATCAAAAGATATACTCTGTACAAGTTGACCACCTTTTAATTTCAAAAGCAGGAATTTTTATAATAGAAACAAAAAACTGGAGCAAATCATCTGTCAATACTATTAATTTAAGGTCACCGATTAAACAAATTGAAAGATCTAATTATGCACTTTATATTTATATTTCAGAAAATATAACATTAAATGAACATCATTGGGGTGAACAACAAATTCCAATACGAAATCTTATTGTTATGATTAATAATAAGCCTAAAGGTAAATTTAAGTATGTAAAAATTAAACTCATAAACGAACTTAATGATTATATCAATTATTTTGAACCTGTTTTAACAGAAAATCAAATAGAAACAATAACAAACAAATTAATTTAATCTAAAAACGACAGCCTACAGTGTAAAATTAATTGCTGGTTTTAGCAAATTCACAAAAAATCCTATCAGATTTTCAATCCGTAATTTATTGCTTATTTGAGTCTTTAAAACACACAATTGATCATTTACAATAACCCTTGTATTATCTCAAAAATCGACGATTTAACCTTAATAGCTGTACTTTTTTATCTTTTTCAGTTAAATCAAAAACAGCAATTTTTTGGGTTTGATTTGCTCTTCCCCAATTGTAATACGTCGTTACTTTAAAAGATGTTGGGTTGTATTGTTTATTGCCTAAATAGGTGATATTTACCAAATAATTTCCATAATTTAAATAATCAATAAAAACTTCTTTAGAGGTATACCCTTTTTGCTTTTGATCTTCAATTAATCCTTGATTTTGAGCGAGTGAATTTTCAAGTTCAAAAACTTCTAAATTAGGGTTTACAAACTCAATTTTAAACTCAGCTTCAGTAGTATTCCATTCAAAAACAATTCTAACATCACTTTCAATATTTTTTGTAGGATTTTCAACTTTAATTTTTTGAAGGTGAGTTCTATCAATGGTATCTAAATTATAAGTAGCTATAATTTCAGAAGTAATAATTTCACCAATATCACTTTCATCAATATGAAAACCTTTTTTAAAATAAACTTTATAGGCTAACCAAAAATCTCTAAACTGTTTCAATTCTAAAAATAGATTGGCTAAATCTCTATAAGATTGCAGATGTTTTGGTCTTAATTCAATTATTTTTTTATAAATGCTTAATGCTTTTTGTGTTTGGTTAATTTCTTGGTATTTGTAAGCCAATGCTTTTAAATTTTCTGGGTTATCAGCAAACTTTTTTTCGTAATCGGCTAGTATTTCTAACAAAAATGAAGTGCTTTTTTTTTCTTTTTTAAAGTGATTGAATAAAGCAAAATGAAAGTTGGTTGTGTTTTCATTTGAAGCTTTTGTTTTGGTATATACATCTAAAACTTCACTAATTTTTAATTTTTTGTATTGTTCTAAAAATGGATAAGTAGTTTTAATTTTTTTGTAAGCTATGGCATCATAATTATAATATTCATCTTTGTTAAAATAATAATTATCAAAGTTTATATCTTTTATTTTTTTGTAATCAATATTGGTATAAACTTTAATTTCTGGATTTTTATAAAGGTGATTAATAATATAAACGGCTTTAACTTCATCAATAAAAATATCAAAAGGAATATCAAAGTAAACGTCATCTATATTCCAAAGTATAGATCCATTCATTTCCTTACCTTTTATATAGGTTATCTCCTCGCCAAAATCATTATAACGTATTAACAAATATGGAGCCTTTTCTTGTATGGCTTTTGTTAATGAAACACTGTTTTTGTTTAAAGTATTCCCATCAATTTTAATAGCTAAAGGAATTTCTAAGTGTTCTCCAATATTTGTCTCCCCAAGCTTTTTTATTTTTTCGTAATTAGTTTCTGTAATGCTACTTTTAATGTTCATTGCTACATTTAAAATACTAGTAACATCTTCCACTAGTATTTCTATTCTGTCTAAACCAACGTAACTAAAACTTAATTTATCGCCAATTTTTGCTTTAATGCTATAATAACCTTTAGCATTAGAAACTGAAAATTGCGTTGTGTTTTCTACAAATATCGTTACGTTTTCAAGCGGTTTATTGTTGTAATTAATAAATCCAGAAATAGTTTTGTAGTTGGTGTCTTCTGAGTTTTGGGCAAAAAAAAGTAAAGGACTTAGTAGTATTAGTAAAAATAGTTTGTTTGTCATGAGTTATTTTAGCCTATAAGCATCAAATTTTATGCCTAACATTTGTTTAAATTTAAAAATCACAGATTGTATATTAGTATTGCATTTATCGTTCTTTCCATATTTTAATCAATTCTCTTTCGCGTACTAAAACAGAACTGTTATTGGTTTCTACTTCAGCTCTTCTTTTATCTGTTAAATTGTCTGAATACCACCAATTATGAGTTTCTTTAATCGAGGTTTTTATATCTCTAAAGGTAAGACCTGTTTTTAATGCCAATCGATTATTAATTCGTGCAGACCCATAATTATATTCATCTTGCATAATCCAAGGAATCAAATAATAGATATTGTGTTCTTTTAAAAAATCGTAATCATCAATTTGAATAATAGAATTTTCAGCATTAAAAGTATCTTTTGTTTTGTTTATAAATGCTAACATGGTTTCTTGTTCAGAAGGCCCAACAACGTTATACGTACCCACAGCTTTATCTTCTGCTAAACGAATCATAAATTCAGCTACATCTCTAACATCAATATATTGTACAGGATCATTAGTTTTACCAGGCACTAAAATTTCGCCACCTTTTGCCAAACGAATTGGCCAATGAATAAAACGATCTGTTTTATCTCCAGGACCAAACATATAAGTTGGTCTTACAATTATTGTGCGTTCTTTGCCAAAGGCATTTATAGCTTCAAGTTCCGAATTTGCTTTCATAACTCCATAGCCATACTCTAGTTTCAATATTTCATCTTCTAGTACCTCAGGCATTTTTAGTACTAACTTTTGATTTTCTTTAATATCATCAGTTTTATACGGAAAGTAAACACCTGTAGACGATGTGTAAAGGTATAAACCACAAGTTTCTTTTAATAATTCTGCCGTTTTTTTTGTCCATGTTGCTTTGTGTCCAGAATTATCAATCACAACATCCCACTTTCTGTTTTCTAAAGCTTTTAAATTATTTTCTCGGTCACCTACTAAATGTTCAACGTTATCAAAAACAGTTTTGTTAACATTAGGTTGGGTTTTTCCTCTTGTAAATATTGCAACTTTGTGGCCTCTTTCTAAGGCATATTTTATTTGATTAGGCCCTAAAAAACTAGTTCCTCCTAAAATTAAAATTGATAAAGAGTTTGTTGTTTTGGTTTTACATGATAGCAAACCACTACTAATTAAAGGAATTGCTGCAGTTGCTGCCAATCCTTTTCTTATAAATTTTCTTCTTGAGTGCTGCATTTTTTTTTGATTTTTTTGGGGTTTAGCTAAGGTAAAAAAAAAAATAATTGATGAAGCAACCTTTTTTAAATTACTGTAGTCTATATATTTGTAAGGCAGTTAAAACAGAACTAAGAGGCTTGAAAATTATAAAATTGCATAACCAAGAAAAATCGCTCATTAAAAAAGCGATTGCCAACAATAGAGAAGCGCAACAACAATTGTTTGAGCAGCATTCACCAAAAATGTTGGGGGTTTGCAGGCAGTATGTAAAAGATTTACATCATGCAGAAGATTTAATGTTGCAAGGCTTTCTAAAAGTTTTTACCAATTTACAAAAGTTTAAGCATCAAGGTAGTTTTGAGGGGTGGATACGTAGAATTATGGTAAACACATGTATTTCTTACCTCCGTAAAAAAAATGTGATTGATTTATCTGACGAAGACTATGTATTTAATGATGCAGCTACAGAAAGTTTAGAAAATACTGCTGTAGAAGATATTCAAAAATTGATAGATCAATTACCAGAAGGTTACAAAATGGTGTTTAATTTATATGCCATAGAAGGATTTAAACATTCAGAAATTGCACAAAAATTAGGTGTCTCTGAAAGTACATCAAAATCGCAATTATTTAAAGCGCGTAAATTGTTGCAGAATAATTATTTAAAAATGAATAAAGTAGTTCATGAAAACAAATAAACTCGATAAAAGCATAAAAGAAAAGTTCGATAATAGAACTTTTACGCCATCAGCTTCTGCCTGGGAACGTTTGTCAGTACAATTAGATGAACAGCCAAAGCAAAAGAAATTTGGTTGGTTTTTTTATATCAGTGCAGCAGCCAGTATTTTAGTATTGGTTACTATAGGTGTAAGTTTTTTTTCTGATGATGTACAAACTGTTGTGCCTAAAAATAAAATTGTTATTACACCAAGTGATAAAAAAGTAATTGATAAAAAAATTGATAAATTAATAAATGAAGTTCCAGTTCCAGAAGCTATTGTGATAAAGGAAGCATTAGAAATAAAGAAAGAAATTATTCATACGCCTGTTATAGCAAAAAGTGACACAAAAAGAATAGACAACAAAATTAATAATCAAAATAAAATTATAAATAATACAGTTATCACTAATAAAGTTGATGATAAAGCCATAATAATAGCAAAAGAAATTGAAGATTTTAAAACAAGGCATTCATCAAAAAAACAATTAAAACAAGATCCAAATAGTGCTATAAAAATAAATGCTGATGATTTGTTGTATGCAGTAACTCACACATCTAAAGAGGTAAAAGCATACTATGCAAAATATAATATAAATAGAGAAGATGTATTAAAAACGATTAAAGGTGAGCTCAAAAAATCGAATTTAAAAGTAGATCCGAATACTATTTTAGCAGAAGTAGAACGCAGTATAGATGATGATTATTTTGAGAATAGTTTTATGAAATCACTCAAAAGAAGAGTATCAGATATTGCAGTAGCTATTTCTAGTAGAAATGATTAAAACTGAGAATCAATTCTAAATATACAGTTAAAAACAAAAATTTTAAAACCAATAAAAATGAAAAGAATACTACTAATACTAGTGTTGTTGTGTACAACTATGGCCCAATCTCAAGAAAAAACTTTTGAGAAAGAAGTAAGTAAAATATCTAAAAGGATAGAAAATATTACCAAACAGCAAAAAGACTCTTTAAAAGCAAAAGTTATTGCTATAGACAAGCAATTAGAAAAAGGAGAAATTACTATAGCTAAATCAAAAACCTTAAAAAAAGAAGTCGCAGCATATCATGCCAGACAAATTGAAAAATTAGTTGGTGAACAAGAACGCTTGTTACAACTTTTGGTGCAAGATAAAACTAATGGTAAGATTGCCAGTTCAGAAGAGAGTTCTAAAAAACCTATTGATAATTATGATGATGACAATACATTTACTATCGGTAATAAAACTTTTAGATTTAATGTTTCTGAAGGAAATGATGACGAAAATGAAGAGAAAAAGACAAAACGTTGGGAACGTAAAAACAAGTATCAAAGAAGCACAACTACACAATTTATTTTTGCAATGGGGGTAAATAATGTGCTGAATGATAATAAATTATCTACACTAAATGATTCTGAATATAAATTTTGGCAATCTCGTTTTTATGAATTAGGATTCTCTTGGAAAACACGTCTTTCTAATAAACCTTCTCAATTGTATTTTAAATATGGTATCTCATTTTTATGGAATAACTTACGCTTAGAAGATAATAGAATTCATGTTAAAAACGGTAATGTTACAGATATACAAGAATTTTCAGATCAATTATCTCATAGTAGATTACGTCATGTACAAATGAATTTTCCAGTTCATTTAGAATGGGATTTGTCAAAAAATAAAAGATATAATAGTGGTAGAGTAAGAGATAGAACAAACAGATCTTTACGTATTGGTGTTGGTGGTTTTGTAGGTTTTAAATTAGGTACAAGACAATATTTAGAGTATAGAGATGTAAATAATATAGAAATTGAAGAAGTACAATACGACAATTTTAATATGAATATTTTTAATTACGGAGTTAGCACTTATGTTGGGTATAAAGACACCAGCTTTTATGTAAAATATGATTTAAATCCATTGTTCCAAAATACTGAAACGAGAAACATTTCGATGGGAATACGTTTCGATTTAGATTAAAACAGTCAAAAAATCAATTTATTTGATTACAAATTTTATTAATAACCATATTTATAATAAAAAAATGTAAGTAAAAATAGCTATTTGATAATTTATAGATTGAAAAAATAAAGCAATCGTAAAAATAACATAATAAAACCTTTTTGTTAAAAATATAACAAAAAGGTTTTATTTTTAAACCGTGAAATATTAATACAAATAGCATGGTAATTGGTATCCCTAAAGAGATAAAAAACAACGAAAGTAGAGTAGGTATGACACCTGCAGGTGTGTTTGCTTTAACAAAACAAAAACATACAGTTTATGTGCAATCTACTGCTGGAGATGGTAGTGGTTTTTTTGATAAGGATTATGTGAGAGTTGGGGCTACTATTTTACCATCAATTGAAGATGTTTACGTTAAAAGCGATATGATTGTAAAAGTGAAAGAGCCTATTGAGGCAGAGTATCCTTTAATAAAAGAAAATCAAATTGTGTTTACGTATTTTCATTTTGCATCTAGTGAGCCCTTAACTAAAGCAATGATTGCTAGTAAAGCTATTTGTATTGCTTATGAAACCGTAGAAGATGAAGAAGGTACTTTACCTTTATTAACGCCCATGTCTGAAGTGGCAGGTAGAATGTCTATACAACAAG
This sequence comes from Polaribacter sp. R77954, assembly GCF_044595335.1. Lineage (GTDB taxonomy): Bacteria > Bacteroidota > Bacteroidia > Flavobacteriales > Flavobacteriaceae > Polaribacter. The sequence goes on along the minus strand of NZ_CP138992.1, from coordinate 508,179 downwards.
GAGCAAAATATTTAGAAAAACCTATTAAAGGTCGTGGAATTTTATTAGGAGGTGTACCAGGAGTACAACCAGGAAAAGTGTTGGTTTTAGGGGCTGGAGTAGTTGGTGTGCAAGCCGCAAAAATGGCTGCAGGTTTAGGTGCTCACGTTACTATTTTAGACATTAATATGAAACGATTAAGATATGTAAATGATGTACTACCAAATCATGTTGTTACAGGTTTTTCTAGTGAATATAGTATTCGACAATACATTAAAACACACGATTTAATTGTAGGTGGGGTTTTGGTAAAAGGTGGTAAAGCACCTAAATTAATTACCAAAGATATGTTAAAAGAAATGAGGCCTGGAACTGTTATTGTTGATGTTGCTGTAGATCAAGGTGGTTGTTTTGAAACTACAAAAGCTACTACGCACGAGTATCCCACGTATATTATAGATGATGTTGTGCATTATTGTGTTGCAAATATGCCTGGTGCTGTACCTTATACGTCTACCATGGCATTAACTAATGTTACATTAAATTATATTTTAAAATTAGCCAACTTAGGTTGGGAAAAAGCATGTGAAGTTGATGAATCTTTAGCAAAAGGATTAAATATTGTAAAAGGAGAGATTGTTTATAAAGAATTAGAAGGTATTTTTGACAAATAATATTGATTTTTTGAACAAATAACTTGCTGTGAAATCGAAAATTCCTGTAACAATTAAACGGATATTTATCTGTATGTTACATATTTTGATTTATAAACAGTCTCTTTTTTCTTCTCATTTTTTTTAAAAAGAAAACTTATTTTTATTCATAAAAAAACACTACATTTGCAGGCTTAAAATAACAATAAATTATTAATTATGAATCATTACGAAACTGTTTTCATTTTGAATCCCGTTTTATCTGATACTCAGATAAAGGAAACAGTACAAAAGTTTAATGACTATTTGGTTTCTAAAGGTGCCGAAATGATTTCAAAAGAAGATTGGGGCTTAAAAAAATTAGCGTATCCAATCCAAAAGAAAAAAAGTGGTTTTTATCACTTATTTGAATTTAAAATTGCTGGTGAAGAAATCAGTGCTTTTGAATTAGAGTTTAGAAGAGATGATAGTGTTATGCGTTATCTAACTGTTAGACTAGATAAACATGCAGCTGCGTGGGCAGAGAAAAGAAGAGAACGTGTTAAATCTACAAAAAAATAAGATATGGCATCAATAGAACAACAAGCAAAAGGTGGTAAATCTGCTGACGTTAGATATTTAACGCCATTAGATATAGAAACAAAAAAAGAAGCTAAATACTGTAGATTTAAGAAAAAAGGTATCAAATATATCGATTATAAAGATGCAGATTTCTTAATGTATTTAGTAAACGAACAAGGTAAAATTTTACCAAGACGTTTAACAGGTACTTCACTTAAATATCAACGTAAAGTTGCACAAGCAATTAAAAGAGCGCGTCATTTAGCGTTAATGCCTTACGTTGGAGATTTATTAAAATAATAAATACGTAGAGACATGGAATTGATATTAAGACAAGACGTAGAAAATTTAGGATTTAAAGACGATATCGTAGAAGTAAAAAACGGATATGGTAGAAATTTTTTAATTCCTACAGGACAAGCAGTTTTAGCAACTTCATCTGCAAAGAAAGTTTTAGCAGAGAATTTAAAACAACGTGCTTATAAAGAGGCTAAATTAATTGCAGATGCTAACGAATTGGCAGAAACAATTAAAGGATATGAAATTAAAATTGCATCTAAAACAGGTTCAGGAGACAAATTATTTGGTTCTGTAAACAACATAGATTTAGCTGCAGCTTTATTAAAAGCAGGTACAGAAATCGACAAGAAATTTATTAAAGTTGTTGGAGGTTCTGTTAAAAGATTAGGAAAGTATGACGCTTCTGTAAGATTACATAGAGCAGTAGTGGCAGACATTTCTTTTGAAGTAGTTGCTGAGTAAGTAAAAACTTCTATTAAATAAAAAAAAGCTCGTAAGAAATAACGAGCTTTTTTGTTTATGAGGTTTTAGAAAATTCTTACTTTCCAAAAAGACCTCCAATCATTCCTCCAAGGCCACCAGATTCTTTTTTGTCTCCACCTAAAAGCATTCCAGCAACATCATCAACAACGCTACCATCTCCATCAGAATCTAACATTTTTTCTAAAAAACTTTGATCAGCAGATGCAGAGTTACTACTTAATAAACCACCTAAAAGACCAGTTATATCTCCAGAAGAACTTACATTTTGTTCGTTTTTTTGTTTTCCTAAATAACCCATAACTAAAGGAGCTGCAACTTTTAAAATATTACTAACTGCGCTTGCATCTAAACCAGATTTTTGTCCAATAACTTGTTCAACGCCTGTTTGTTTACTCCCTAAAATATGCCCTAAAATCCCTGCACCATCTTGTTTTACAGATTCATCAACTCCGCCACCAAATAAACCACCAAGGTTGTCTAAAATACTACCATCATGTTTACCAGATAAAACCCCCATTAAACCAGCTGCACCTTCAGGGGTTGCTGCATTTTTTTCCATAGCTTTCATTAATAAAGGTAAAGCCATAGTTAAAACACTACTTGTTTTGTTAGAATCGTTACCAGTTGCACCTGCCACTCCAGATACAATTTGTTTTCCTAAATCGCTATTTAATAAATCTAAAATTCCTGACATATTATACTTTTAATAATTAATATTTGTATTCGTTAAAATTATGACACAATATACTAATAAAGTCACTTTAATTTAAACTATTTTTTTATCTTTCAATTTCATTATAAATTATAAATTAAAGAATGAAAAAACTCGCTTTACATTGGAAGATTTTAATAGGGATGGTTCTAGGAATTATTTTTGGTTTTATAATGAATACTGTTGATGGAGGTAAAGGCTTTGTGACAGATTGGGTTAAACCCTTTGGAACCATATTTATCAATCTTTTAAAATTAATTGCTGTACCCTTAATTTTAGCATCTTTAATTAAAGGAATATCAGATTTAAAAGATATTTCTAAGATAAAAAAAATGGGGTTAAGAACCATGATTATTTATATGGGTACAACTTTAGTAGCTATAATTATTGGTTTAGGCATAGTTAATTTGGTACAACCAGGTTCTGGAATGTCTACAGATACCATTGATAAAATAAAAGCAAAATATGAAACATCTTCTGGTGTTGTAGATAAAATTTCTAAAGCCTCTGCTCAAAATGATGCAGGACCTTTACAAGCTTTAGTTGATATTTTTCCAAGCAATATTTTTACTGCTTTAGGCGATGCAAGTATGTTGCAAATTATCTTTTTTGCTTTATTTGTAGGGATTTCTTTATTGCTAATACCAGAAAAAAAAGCGAAACCATTAATGGATTTTTTCGATTCTTTAAATGAAGTGGTCATGAAAATGGTAGATTTAATCATGTTATTTGCTCCTTATGCTGTTTTTGCTTTATTAGCAAATGTAATTATTGCTTTTGATGATACAGAAATACTTTTAAAACTATTGGTTTATGCTTTTTGTGTAGTTGGTGGTTTATTATTAATGATTGCTTTTTATTTATTATTGGTAAGTGTGTACACAAAAAAATCTCCAATTTGGTTTTTACAACAAATTAGTCCAGCACAATTGTTGGCATTTTCAACAAGTTCTAGTGCTGCAACATTGCCAGTAACTATGGAAAGAGTAGAAGAACATATTGGGGTTGATAAAGAGGTCTCTGGTTTTGTTTTACCTGTTGGTGCTACAATAAATATGGATGGTACAAGTTTGTATCAAGCCATTGCAGCTGTATTTATTATGCAAGTAATTTGGCCAGAAGGCTTAACGTTTTCAAATCAAATAGTTATTGTAGCTACAGCTTTATTAGCTTCTATAGGTTCTGCTGCTGTGCCTAGTGCTGGTATGGTAATGTTGGTAATTGTTTTAGAATCTATTGGTTTTCCTGCAGAATTATTGCCCATTGGTTTGGCTTTAATTTTTGCTGTAGATAGGCCTTTAGATATGTGCAGAACAACAGTAAATGTTACTGGAGACGCTACAGTTTCTATGATTGTTGCAAAATCACTAGATAAATTACATGACCCAAAACCTAAAAATTGGGATGATAATTATGAAAATGTAAAATAAATAATGGCATTAAAAACTCTAAATCCAATAGTGTCTGCAGATTGGTTGTACAAACACTTAAATGATGAAAGCCTAATTATTTTAGATGCAACCTTACCTAAGGTTACGTCTAAAAATGATGTGAAAGTTGATGAAAAAATTCGGATTAAAAATGCCGTTTTTTTTGATATTAAAAATGTGTTTTCAGATACAAATGCGCCATTTCCAAATACAGTTTTATCTGCTATAGAATTTGAAAAAAAAGCACAAGATTTAGGAATTCAGACTAACAGTTGTATTGTTGTTTATGACGATTTAGGTATTTATTCTTCACCAAGAGTTTGGTGGTTGTTTCAGTTGATGGGCTTTACCAATATTGCAGTTTTAGATGGTGGTTTACCTGGTTGGAAATCAAAAGGATATCCAATTGAAAAACCAAAAGAAATTGAAATGATAGCAGGGAATTTTATAGCAAATTATCAGGCTAATAAAATAAAATATACAAATGATGTTTTATCAGCTATAGACAATCAAAGTATAATAATTGCTGATGCTCGGTCTAAAGGTCGTTTTAATACTACTGTTCCAGAACCAAGAGCAGATGTTAAAGGTGGTCATATACCCAAATCTGTAAGTTTACCTTATTCTGATATTGTTGTTGATGGAAAGTTAAAATCAAAACAAGAATTACAGGCTGTTTTTAGTAAACTTAATCCTAAAAAGAAAGATTTTATCTTTTCTTGCGGAACAGGTATTACAGCTTCAGTTTTAGCTTTAGGAGCAGAAATAGCAGGTTTTAAAAATAATGCTGTTTACGATGGTTCTTGGACAGAATGGGGTACTACAAAAGGTTTACCAATAGAAAAATAAAATGAATACAATTAACTGGACAAAAAAAGAGTTTGAAGCTTATGTGTTATTATATGCAGCACATTGTAACTATTTTGAATCTAAAGAAGAAGAAGAGTATATTTTATCTAGAGTAGATCAAAAAACCTATTATAAAATTCACAATGAGGTAGTTGTAGATTCTGATGAGCATAATTTAAATAAAATTCAGCAATATTTATCAGACAACAAATTTACACAAACTGAAAAAGAAGACTTAATTAGAGATATCAAAAATGTTTTTTTTGCTGACGGATCTGTAGATATTATCGAGAAAAAGGTGTTTAGTATTCTGAAAAAACTTATTGAGTAAAATCAAAAAAAAAACTCGTAACAAATACGTTACGAGTTTTCTAATATATTAGACTAAAGAATTACTAAAATTCTTAATTTGTATTAAAATTGCTCTCTTCCTGAAAAGTGAAAATTTCCTTCAATAGCAGCATTTTCATCAGAATCAGATCCGTGAACTGCATTTTCACCCATAGAAGTAGCGTATAATTTTCTAATGGTTCCTTCTGCTGCGTCTGCAGGATTTGTAGCACCAATTAAGGTTCTAAAATCGCTTACTGCATTTTCTTTTTCTAAAATTGCAGCTACAATTGGGCCGCGAGTCATAAATGAAACCAATTCTCCAAAAAATGGACGTTCATTATGCACAGCATAAAAAGTTTCTGCATCAGTTTTTGTCATTTGAGTTTTCTTTAACGCTACAATTCTAAAGCCTGCTACATTAATTTTTTCTAATATCGCACCAGTATGTCCGTTTTCTACAGCATCTGGTTTAATCATTGTAAATGTTCTGTTTGTTGCCATTTTTCTTAAATTTTGGCAAAAATACAGTTTTTAATGTTAATAACAAGTTAATCGTAAATTTGAGTGTATTTCTGTTGCAAAATATTGTCTTTACCAGGCATTTCCATAGTAATTGTTTTATTTTTAGAATCGAATTTTAACAATCCGAAGCTAATTTCTGAAACTACATTTTTAATTCTATAGGCATTTGGTTCTCCAGAGTAATTTGTATAAGAATGTGTTAATCCACTTGAGGTGAAATCTATCAAAGGGTACGAAAGACCATGAACCTTTGTTTTAGAAAATTCAGAAATGTGTCGATCACCAGAAAGTAATAGCACATTTTTGGCTTTAGAGGTTAATAACGTTTTTTTTAGTTTTTCAACTTGAGTTGGAAAATTTCCCCAAGTTTCAAATCCGTGTTCTGAAGACAATACCTGAATACTACTTACAATAATATTAAAATCAGCTTTAGAAGAAGATAACTCGTTTTTTAACCAATTCCATTGAGTTTCTCCTAAGATTGTTCCTTTTTCTGAGTGATTAGCAGTATATCTTTTATTATCATTTTTAGAAGCTTTGGTAAGCTTTGTTCTAAAATATCTTGTATCTAAAACAATAACTTTTATAGTACCTTTAAGAGTTTTAAATAGTTTAGAATGGTATATTCCTTCTTGTTTTCTTCTAGAGCTATTAGCATCAACACCAATAAAATCCAAAAACAATTGATGTGCTTCTTTTTTCTTTTGATATTCAGCACCACTGTCATTTACACCATAGTCATGATCATCCCAAGTAGCAAGAATTGGCATTTTTTGCAATAAAGTTTTATATCCTTTTTGATTCATTTGCGTAGTATAATTTGCTTTTAATGTATCCATATCATACGTATCTGCATAAATGTTGTCACCACCCCAAATCCAAAGATTAGGTTCGTTTTTAATAATTTCTTTCCATAAAATATTGTCTTTATATTGTTTATTACAAGAGCCAAAAGCAATCGTAAAATCTGTTTTGGAAGTGGTTGTTTTTTGGGAAGTTGTATTTTTAGTAATACAAGAAAATAAAAGTAAACAAAAGAGGCTGGTTAATAATATTTTTTCCTTTTTTTTTAAATATTTGATATCAAAAGTAAGAGAAATAAATTTTAATCAATGTTATTAAATTGTATATTCGCACACTATGATTTTAAAAGGATTTAAGGAATTAAAAGTGTTTTTATCAGCGCCAAAAAAAATAGTAATTGTTGGGCATAGAAACCCAGATGGCGATGCTGTAGGTGCTACTTTGGCTTTAAAACATTATCTAGATAAAAAAGGGCATTCTTGTAAAGTTGTTATGCCTAATGATTATCCAGATTTTTTACATTGGTTGCCAGGATCTAGTACTACATGCAGGTTCGATTGGCAAAACAAACAATCGCAAAAAGCAATTAACAATTCTGATATAATTTTTTTATTAGATTTTAATGCGTTACATAGGGTAGGTAGTGATATGCAAAAAACCTTAGAAAAGTATCCAAACGATTTTGCGATGATAGATCATCATCAACAACCAGACGATGTAAAATACATGTATTCAGACACCGAAATTTGTTCTACATGCCAAATGGTGTATCAATTTATTGAAATGAATAACGATTTAAATTTGATAAATGCAGATATTGCAACGTGTTTGTACACAGGTATTATGACAGATACAGGTTCGTTTAGATTTAGATCTACCACAAGTACTACGCATAGAATTATTGCAGATTTAATTGATAAAGGAGCAGAAAACGATAGAATTCATAACAATGTGTACGATGCAAATTCTTACAATCGATTGTTATTGTTAGGGCAAGCACTTAGTAATTTACAAATACTACCTTCTTACAAAACTGCTTACATTACTTTAACTGATGCCGAAAAAAAACGGTTTGATTTTCAAAAAGGAGATACTGAAGGCGTAGTAAATTATGCGTTATCTTTAAAAGGAATTATTTTTGCAGCCATTTTTATAGAAGATAAAGAACAGGGAATTATTAAAATGTCTTTTAGATCTAAAGGCAAGTTTTCCGTAAATAAATTTGCTAGAAATCATTTTGAAGGTGGAGGACATGATAATGCTTCTGGTGGAAAATCTGACTTAACCATGCCAAAAACAGTTACAAAATTTACCAGTTTATTACCTAAATATCAACAAGAATTAGAAGCCTCTTATGAAGTATAGTTTTTTAGTGATATTAGTGTTTGTAAGCTTTTCTTGTACTAAAATACAACCAAGAAAACCCATCAACCCAAAACCTTCTACAACCTTGTATTTTGAGGCAATGCAACAAAATAAAAGGTTGAATAAAATTGAAGATGATAAAATTCTAGCACTTATAAAAAAAGATTCTACTCGCACTTACATTCAATCTACAAGCGGATTTTGGTATACTTATTTACACAAAATAGAAGAAAATTTACCAACACCAACAAAAGGTGATGAAGTGGTTTTAGAATATGAAATCTTAGATTTAAGAGATTCCATACTTTATTCTAAAAAAGAATTAGGTATAAAAAATTATATCGTTGATGAAGAAGATTTTATTTCTGGATTGCAAAAAGGAATAAAGTTGATGAAAATAGGAGAAACTATTACATTTGTATTGCCATCTTATAGTGCTTATGGTATTACAGGTGACAATAATAAAATTGGACTCAACCAATCTATTAAAAGTACAGTAACATTAATTAATATAAAATAAATAAAAAAAATGAGAGTATTAAAAAGTTTAGTAATTATTACAGTTTTAACAATGATGGTTTCTTGCGGAAATCAAAAACCAGATGTTAGTTCTTTAGAAACTGAATTAGATTCGGCTAGTTATGCTTTGGGTATGGATATGGCTATTAAAGTAAAAGCCAATTTTGATGAGGCAGATACAGATTTATTTTTACAAGGGTATAGAAACGGAATGGATTCTACAAGCTTGTTAATTGAACAAAAAGAGTTGAATAACTTCTTAAGAGCATTTTTCCAAAAACAACAAGCAGAAAAAATGAAAGAAGCACAAGCAAAAGCTGCTAAAGAAGCTGAAACTAAATTTGCACATGTTAAAAAAGCGGGTGAAGAATTCTTAGCTTTAAATAAAGTTAAAGAAAACGTACAAAGTACAGAAAGTGGTTTACAATACCTTGTTTTAAAAGAAGGTAAAGGCGCTACTGTACAACCAACAGATAAAGTAAAAATTCATTATCATGGGACTACTATAGAAGGTAAAGTTTTTGATAGTACAGTTGATAGAAATCAACCTTATGAATCTGCAGCTAATATTTTTGTTCCTGGTTTTAATGAAGCTTTATCTTTAATGAAAAAAGGTGCTAAATATAGAGTTTTTATTCCTCAAGAATTGGCTTATGGAGCACAACAAAGAGGTCAGTTAATTTTACCATTTTCTGCTTTAATTTTCGAAATTGAAGTTTTAGAAATAACTCCAAAATCATAAATGAAAAAAGGTTTATATATCTTAATTGCTACTTTAACTGTAATAGGTTGTACGTCAGCAAGATATAAAGATTTAAACGAGGGTTTGTATGCAGAAATACAAACCAACAAAGGTGATATTTTAGTAGAATTATATACTGATGCAGCACCAATGACTGTTGCAAACTTTGTATCATTGGCAGACGGAACCAATACTAAAGTGCCAGATTCTATAAGAACCAACAAGTTTTATGATGGCATTCGTTTTCATAGAGTAGTAAACAATTTTGTAATTCAAGCAGGCGATCCTACAGAAACAGGTAGAGGAACTCCAGGTTATCGATTTGGTGATGAATTTACTAAAGATGAAAATGGTAGCTTATTATACACACATAATGATGCTGGTATCTTATCAATGGCAAATGGTGGACCAGAATCTAATGGAAGTCAGTTTTTTATTACACACAGACCTATACCAAATTTAGATGGTAAACATACCGTTTTTGGTAAAACCATACCGAATTCTAAACAATTAGAAAGTTTAAAAATGCGTATAAAAGATTCAGCTGCGTTGGCTAATGCAATTGATTCTGTAAGAATGGCTGTGGTAAATAATATTGCACAGTTTGATACCATAAAAACAATAGAAATTATTAGAGTAGGTAATGCTGCTAAATCATTTAAAGCAGATGAAGTGTTTAATGATGAATTGGTAAAGTATGCTGCTGGTAAAGAAGATAGGGTAAAAGAGGAAGCAAAAGCAGAAGAATTAAGATATGCCAAATATTTAACAGACAAAGCGGCTTTTTCAATAAAAATGGATGAAGCTAAAGCGCAAAAAACCGATAAAGGTTTAAGTATTTTAATGTTAAAAACAAATCCTTCTGGTAAAAGAGTAGTTACTAATAAACCAATAAAAGCACACTTTACATTGTATATTGCTGATGGTAAAAAAATTCAATCTACAGAAGATACAGGGCAACCATTTGTATTTCAGTTAGATGATGAACAAAGACCAATGATTACTGGTTTTAAAGAAGGTGTTAAAAATATGAGAGTAGGTGAAAAAGCACGATTATTTATTCCCTATCATATTGGTTTTGGTCCGGACAAATATGGACCTTTTCCAGCAAAATCTGATTTGGTTTTTGAGGTAGAAATTTTAGAAATAGGAAAATAATTTGTTCGAATCTATCATACAAAAAGACAAAGAACTATTAGTTTTCTTAAATAGTTTAGGAAGTGAACAATGGGATCCATTTTGGTTGTTAATTACCAACCAATTACATTGGACTCCATTGTTTCTTTTTATTTTTTATTTAATTATAAAATCGTTCGGTTGGAAAAGAGGTGGAGTTATGATTTTAGCCATGATTTTACTCGTTGCTTTTTCAGATCAATTTGTAAATCTAATTAAAGATAGTACAGCTAGATTGCGCCCTAATAACGATCCGCAAATTAAAGATTCTTTAAGAACCTTAATTAAACCACAGAGTTTTAGTTTTATTTCTGGCCATGCAACAACATCTACTTTTTTCTCTGTTTTTGTAGTTTTATTATTAAGAAAAAAGTTCAAATACATTTATCTTATCCTACTTTTTCCTTTAGTATTTGCATACAGCAGATTGTATTTAGGTGTTCATTTTCCTATAGATATTTCTTTAGGAATTTTAACAGGAGTACTTTTAGCAAATATCTATTACTTTTTTTTCCAAAAACTAGATCAAAAGTTATTCGTCTGATTTTTTGTTATTGTAATACAAGTACTTTGTAGAATGGTAATAGGCATTTAAAAGACGATCCATTTGCAACGTTTTATCAGGATATTCCTCTTTTAAATCTATCATATTTTTACTATCTAAATTAAATAACCCTTTTGTTTTAGAAATGGTGGTTTTATAGTAATACAAACTATCTTGTAGTAAACCTACAGTAGGTTCACCTTTCATTTTTAAGTACACAAATGAGGATGGATTTTGATAAGAAAGGGTATCTAAAAGGTTTCTACCTAAGGTATAATTGGTATGGTTTATTTTCAACATACTCATTACTGTTGGAAAAAGGTCTACCAATTTTGCATTTTTAGTGTAAACATTAGGTTTTACAAATTTTGGAGCGTGAATAAATAGTAAGGCATGTTGTAAATTAATGTTTAAATCATGCTCATTTGTGTATTGTTTGTTTCTGTTCATCATTGTATTATGATCTCCAAAAAACACAAAAACAGTATTGTTGTAATAACCAGAAGTTTTGGCTCTTTCTAAAAAACGACCAATGTTAAAATCTAAATAACGTAAAGCATTTAATTGTGCAACAGATTTAAAACCAGATGCTTTTAAAAGTGCTTCAGAAATTTCATCTTTTTGAAGAGGAGTAAAGCTTTCTTTTTGATCAGGAACTGTAAAAGGAATATGGTTAGAAGCTGTTTGAATATAAGCTACAAAAGGTTTATTTTGATGATGTAATTTTCTAAGTTCTTTATCAGATTCTTTAAATAACTCATAGTCATCAATTCCCCAAACATCAGCTCTATTTTCGGTATCGTAACTGCCTTCTTCAAATATTTTTAATCCTTTAATATTTGCTTGAAAAACCCCTCTAATATTGGCCCAATTTGCACTTCCGCCTAAAAAATAGAGTTTTTCATACCCCTTAAACTGATCGAATAAAATACGTTGATCTATAATCATAGGGTTTCTAGAAGCCGTTTTTACATTTTCTATATCTGGTAACCCAGTTACACTTGCAAATACACTTGCTGCTGTACCAGATTTGTGAACATAAAACTTACTAAAACTTAAACTTTTCGGTATTAAAGAATCAATTTTTGGGGAAGAATTTATAGGATTTCCATAGTAACTCAATGGTTTTACACCTACAGATTCTAACATAACAAAAACTACATTGGGTTTGTTTTGCAAGGTATCTTTAAAAACAACTTTGCGTTCAAAAGAAATAGTGTCTTTATCTAAATGTAAATCTTTAGCAATTATAGGATAATATTTGTTAAACTCATCCATATTTACACTCTCGCTTCTAAATTTAAAACTATCAAAAAAGTACAACACCGGGTTCAATGCAAATTGATTTACTTTACTGTTTTTAGAGAAAAAAGCCTCACTCCAACGTAAAGGATAATGTGTAAAACTATTGTAAATACTAAAAGCTAAAATTAAAAATGTAACAATAAAGTATATTGTTTTTGTAGTGATTGTTGGGTTAATTTGGCTTTTATTAAACTTGTTATAAAAGAATTTTAATAATTTATAAATTAAAAAAGCAAAAATTAAAAGTCCAAAAAGACCTTTAAATACAGGATAACTTTCTAACAATACTTGTGATGATATTTTTAAATCTTCCAGAAAACGTAAAGAAGCTGCATCTAATCTAATAGATAAATAATCATAATAACCAAAATCGGTCAGATAAAAAAGAGTAAGAATTATGTAAACCAATACTAAATAAATATTGGCTAAATTTTTGTAAAATACGTATTTAAAAAAGCGTCTGTTTACAATTAAAATTAAAAAAGCTAAAGGAAATATAGCTATTGAAGCCAATTTAATATCAAAACGGAACCCTAAACCAAAAGCAGTTTGTTTTTGAGAAATGGTTGCAGTTTCTAATTCTGCAAAAAAAGAAAAAAAAATAATTCTAAAAACAATATTAAATACGATTAATAGTAAAAAATTACTGAAAATATATTGGATGTAATTAGGGATTTTTTTCAACATTGGTTTTGTTTAAAAAGCAAAGGTATTTATTATCACATAAACAATTAAAATTGATTAGTTTTATTTTAAAGATTTTTTAGTTAAAATGTGCTTAAATATGTAGCTTAGTTGTCATTTCTTTACCAAATCGATTATTGTTCGTTTAATAACGAATCTACAAAACGTTCAAATTCTTTGGTAAATTCAAGATATTTTTTTCCTGTGGCAGGCCCATTAAAACCAGTATGAATTTTCCTAACTTTTTTGTTTTTATCCATAAAAATAGTAGTTGGATAAGAAATTACATGATTTAACATGGGTAATTTTTGAGCTGCTAAATGTTTATTGGCTTCATTACCATACTGTGCTAATAAAATTGGGTATTTAATACCAACCCTTTCTTTTAAACGATTAATTTTTTGATAGGCACTTAATCTTGTTTTGGCAACTTCGAAAGCCAAAGCAATTACTTCTATATTTTTATTCGGATTATCTTTTAAATACTGTACCAAAAATTTACTCTCATCTAAACAATTTGGGCACCAACTTCCCATAATTTGAATTAGAATAACTTTATCTTTAAATTTTGCATCACTCAATGAAACAACCCTTCCTCTAGTATCAGGAAATGAAAAATCAAAATATTCATAACCTTTTTTAATGTAGGTTAATTCATCTTCTTTTGGCAACTTATACGTGTTGTTTAGTTTAGCACTAAAAGGTTCTTTCCAATGATTATCAGAATAAAAAAAACCTTGTAAGGTAGAATCTGTTGCTTTAGCTGTAAATAAAAAAGCGTGTGCACCATCAAACGTAGAGAGTTTTAAAGAATCTCCATCCATAATTCCTTCCAAATATCTATAATCTCCAGTTGTTGTTCTAAAAGTGCCTGTTACTTTAGTGCCTTTTTGATTAAAAATTCCTTTAGCTATATATGAATCAGCTTTATTGTTAGGGCTAAAAATGGTCTCCCAACTTCCTGTAATATTAATATTTGTATTGTTAGTAGGCAAAAAACGAACGTTGTTTTTTGATGCCTTAAATGGAATTATTCTGTCTAAACTGGGTTTAACAAAACTGCCTAATAGTTCGTTTTCGCAAATTTTTGCAATAAGATATCCTTCAAATACTGGCAATTGAATGGTTATAGAATCATTTTGATAGGTAATTTCATCTACTATAATTTCTTCTTCTGCATTAAAAATTGTCATTAAAGAATCATTTTTAACTTCAAAAATAAAAGGCAATTCTTGTTGATCTTGTACTTTTAAAACAGCTCTATAAGTTCCTTTATCTAAAGTTTTTACAGATTCTGTTTTACAAGAGTAAATTGTTAGAGCGCTAATAATCAGTATAAAAAATCGCATAATATTATCTTTTATTCACTCACCAAATTACAATAATTTAGTTACTTATTTTACAATTAATTTCTGTAGAATTAGTATATCAAAATCTTTAAAAATGGTTAAATTTGCCTCATTAAATTGATTAAAAATAAATATGAAAATATCATACAATTGGTTAAAACAATTTTTACAAGTAGATTGGGAAGTTTCTAAAACTGGTGAATTATTAACAGATTTAGGCCTTGAAGTTGAAGGGATTGAAACCAAAGAATCAATAAAAGGTAGTTTAAAGGGGGTAATTACGGGTGAAGTTTTAACCTGTGTACAGCACACAAATGCAGACAGATTAAAGGTTACCACTGTAGATTTAGGCAATGGAGAACCTGTACAAATAGTTTGTGGCGCACCAAATGTAGCTGCAGGACAAAAAGTTTTAGTAGCTACTGTAGGTACCACTTTATATGATGATAAAGGTGAAGGCTTTAAAATTAAGAAAGGAAAAATTAGAGGCGAAGAAAGTTTTGGAATGATATGTGCTGAAGACGAATTAGGTCTTGGAGATAGCCATGATGGAATTTTAGTTTTAGAAGATCAGGTAAAAGTTGGTATTCCAGCAGCCGAAGTTTTTGATATAGAAACCGATTATGTTTTTGAAATAGGGTTAACTCCTAATAGATCTGATGCTATGAGCCATTATGGTGTGGCCAGAGATTTAAGAGCAGGTTTAATTCAAAACGATTTAAAATTAGAGTTGATTTCTCCATCTGTTAGTAACTTTCATGTTGATGAAAGAACTTTACGTTTTGATGTTGAAGTTGATGACAAAGATTTAGTGCCTCGTTATTGTGGAATTACAATTACTGATATTGAAGTAAAAGAATCTCCAGAATGGATTAAAAATCGATTAAAAGCCATTGGTATCACCCCTAAAAATAACATTGTAGATATTACAAATTATGTGTTACACGAATTGGGCCAACCTTTGCATGCTTTTGATGCTCAAAAAATTAAAGGAAACAAAATCATAGTAAAAACTTTAGAAGAAGGTACAAAGTTTACCACTTTAGATGAAGTTGAAAGATCTTTATCTGCAGATGATATTATGATTTGTGATGCAGACGAAAATCCACTTTGTATTGGTGGCGTGTTTGGCGGATTAAAATCTGGTGTTACCGAAAATACAACCTCAATCTTTTTAGAAAGTGCTTATTTTAACCCTGTATCTGTTAGAAAAACAGCAAAAAGACATGGCTTAAATACAGATGCTTCTTTTCGATTTGAAAGAGGCATAGACATTAATTGTACTAAGTATGCCTTAAAAAGAGCGGCTTTATTAATTGAAGAATATGCAGGTGGAAAAATGGCTTCTGATATTTCTGATTTTTATCCTATAAAGATGGAAGATTTTCAAGTATTTCTGTCTTACAAAAATGCATATCGATTAATTGGTCAAGAGATACCAAAAGAAAAAATTAAAAATATTTTAGCTTCTTTAGAAATTAAAATTAACAGTGAAACTGCTGGTGGTTTAGGCTTAACCATACCTTCTTACAGAACAGATGTTCAGAGAGAAGCAGATATTATTGAAGAGATTTTACGAGTATATGGTTACAATAATATCGAGTTTTCTAATAAACTAAATACATCAATTACTTTTGATGAGAATAAAGAAACTAAAATAGAAAACATTGTTGCCAATCAATTAAGTGCTTTAGGTTTTAATGAAACCATGGCAAATTCTTTAACAAAACCAGAATATAATGCACTTTCAGAGCTTATAAATGATGATGCTAAAGTGGCAATGTTAAATCCGTTAAGTAATGATTTGGCAGTAATGCGTCAATCAATGTTGTTTAGTGGCTTAGAGTCTGTAGCTTATAATTTGAATAGAAAAAATAATGCAATAAAGTTTTATGAATTTGGTAAAACCTATCATAAATATAATGATAAATACCAAGAAGATAAACATTTAACTTTATTTGTAACCGGTAATAGAACCAAAGATTCTTGGAAAACAAATACTACAAATTCTGATTTCTTTTACCTTAAAGGAGTATTAACTTCAGTTTTTGAACGATTAGGAATTCAAAAATTAAAAGTATCACCAGTTAAAAATGATGTGTTTTCAGAAGGTATTGCTTTAGGTTTAGGAAAAATAAAGTTAGTAGAATTTGGTGTTGTTAGACGCGCTTTATTAAAAGAATTCGGAATTAAGCAAGAGGTTTTGTTTGCAGATATCAATTGGGATACTGTCTTAAAGTTTTCGGGTAAAAAGAATGTTAAAGTTGCTGGTTTAGCAAAATTTCCTTCGGTTAAAAGAGATTTGGCATTATTATTAAATACATCAACAGCATTTAAAGAAGTTTATAATTTGGCTTTTCAGTCGGAAAGAAAATTATTAAAAGAGGTAGATTTATTTGATGTTTATGAAGGCGATAATCTACCAGAAGGTAAAAAATCGTATGCAGTTAGTTTTGTATTACAAGACGAAACAAAAACTTTAGAAGACAAACAAATTGATAAAATTATGGATAAGTTACAGCAAAGTTTCGAGAAAAACTTAGAGGCTGTTTTACGATAAACAAAAAGCTCCTTCTTGGAGCTTTTTTTAGATTGTCATTCCTGCGAAAGTTGGAATCTATTAAAATTAAATCATAAATAATTAAAACTGAATAATTTGAATATTATATTGTCATTTCTAGTGGAGTAAAACGAAACCGAGAAACCTTAAAAATACAATTATATAGATTTCTCCACAAGGTTGAAATGACAAAAGAATCTTATTTTTTAGTGAATAGTAACACACAAAATGTATAAACTAATAATTAGACCCATCTTCTTTCTTTTTGATCCAGAAAAGATACATTATTTTACGTTTTCACTAATTCGAGTTTTATGTAAAATTCCATTAGTTTCAGGTATTTTTAGAAGTATCTATCAACTTAATGATAAAAAATTAGAGCGAACTTTATTCGGTTTAACCTTTAAGAATCCTGTAGGTTTGGCTGCTGGTTTTGATAAAAATGCAGTACTTTATAATGAATTGGCAAACTTTGGTTTTGGTTTTATAGAAATTGGTACAGTTACTCCAAAAGGCCAGTTAGGAAATCCTAAAAAACGATTATTTCGTTTAAAAAATGATCAAGGAATCATTAACAGAATGGGCTTTAATAACGATGGTTTACAAGCCGCTATTAAAAAGTTAAAAGAAAATAAAGGAAAAGTAATTATTGGCGGAAACATAGGTAAAAATACGCAAACCTTACCAGAAAATTATACAGCAGATTATTTGGAATGTTTTAAAGGCTTGCATCCTTATGTAGATTATTTTGTTTTAAATGTGAGTTGCCCAAATGTAGGGAGTCATGCAAAATTAAACGATAAAGAGTATTTAGTAGAGTTAATTACTGCATGTCAAAAACTGAATAATAAAGAAAATCAACAAAAACCAATTCTTTTAAAAATTGCACCAGATTTAAACGATGTGCAGTTAGACGAAATTATTGATTTGGTAGCCGAAACAAAAATTGATGGGGTAATTGCTTCTAATACTTCTACAACAAGAGATAACTTAAAAGCATCTGCAGAGCGTTTGCAACAAATTGGTAATGGAGGTGTAAGTGGACAGCCTATTAAAAATCAAAGTACAAAAGTAATTGAATATTTAGCCAAAAAATCGAATAAAGCTTTTCCAATTATTGGAGTAGGGGGCATTCACTCAGAAGATGACGCTTTAGAGAAACTAGAAGCAGGCGCAGATTTGGTTCAAATATATACAGGTTTTATCTACGAAGGGCCTAGTTTGGTGAAAAGAATAAATAAAGCGATTTTAAAAAATACTTAATTTTTATTCTCCTTAAATCTTTTAACGCTCAAAATAAAAAATCCACTTAAAAAGTGGATTCATTGAATTCAAAATTAAGAAACAAATTAACGCTATAGAACATCAACTTGGTTTATTGTTGTTTGGTTTTCGGCTAAACCACAAGACTGTGATGAGCTTCTACAAGATGAAAAACAAATAATTCCTAAAATACAAACTGCAATAAATACTGCTTTTTTCATTGGTTACTTTTTTATGAGCTAAAAATACATATTTTTTATGAATTCTCCTGATTTTTTCTTCTTTTCAATAACGTTAAAGCGTATCATTTTATTTTGAATACGTGTAATTAAATTTTTTGTTATTGGTTTTCCAGCATTCCAATCTGTAATTCTTAACCACTGTTGAATATCTTCTAATTGTTGCTCATAACGATTGGCAAGAATTTTGTCAATATTAAGAATCTTTTTAAAATCTCTAGTTTGGTTATTGATAATCTCCAACACTTCTTTAACGTCATCGAAATTATTTTCTAAAACTTCATTTCTAACAGCAATTACAAAACAAGGCCAAGGCGTAGGGCAATCGTCTATTCTTCTAAAAGTACCATTATCAACCAAAGGTTTGGTAGTAAAATGTTCCCACATAAAATAGTCAGCTTCTCCATTTGTAAGTGCATCTATACCACCTTGAAGATTTTTTATTACCTTAAATTTTAGATTATTGATATCCCAACCCTGATTATACGCATTAACAATAGCCATTAAATGAGAGCCAGAACCAAACCTACTGATAGCAATTGTTGCATTTTTAAGGTCTTCAATTTTTTTAAATTTTGATTTAGCACCAACATGAATACCCCAAATTAAAGGTGTTTTTACAAAGGTTTGTACAATTTTAGAAGGGTTTCCTGCTCCTATATCTTTTATGATTCCTTCTGTAAGTACAATAGCAATATCTACAGAACCATCTCTTAAAGCCTTGCACATTTGGCCTGTACCACCAGGATAATCTTGCCAGCGTAAATTGATATTGTGTTTGTTATATTCTTTATTTTTTAAAGTGATATACCAAGGATAATTAAAATGCTCAGGAACACCACCAATTTTTAGATTTGTCATATAATAGAATTAATCTACGGTAAATGTATAAATTTGATTATTTTCTAAATCTGCATTTTCAAAAAATACTGGAATTTCATAGAAAAAATCAGGACAATCACCTCCATAATCATTAAAGAATAGATTAGACGAAGTAATTTTGTATGTTCCTTTTTCTTTAAGGATTAATCCAAAATTATAATTATAAGATTTTAAAGTGTCATCAAAAACAAAACCAGAAGTTACTCCTCCACGAAATGTATTTAGTTTACCTGTTCTATCAACATAAAAAACACCAAAATTTAACTCATTAAACTCATTGAAATTATTTTTTAATTCTGTTTGAAAATAATGACTTAGTTCTTCTACATCATCAATTTTTAGTATAATGTTATTTCCATTTATGTCTTTAAGGTTTTCGTTTACTGATAATGAAATCCAAAGAGTATCGTTTATTTTAAGGTTTGTAGGTTTTTTTACCTTAATAGGTGTTTTTTCAGTAGTATAACTTTTTGTTGTTGAGCAGGCAACTTCTTCTTCGCATTGAAAAGCGGTTAGCACAAAGAATATTGACGTTAAAATTAGATAAATGTATAGTTTTTTAGTCATTTTTATTAACTATTTTTTGTAGTGTATATTTAATCAAATCTGCCACTATTTTTTTAGGGTTTTTGCTAAATGTTCCATTGGCTCTATTGGCAATAATAGCGTTCATAGAAACTGCTTTATGACCTAATAATTTTGATAAGCCATAAATGGCAGATGTTTCCATTTCTAGATTGGTAATTTGATTTCCATTAAAATTGAAACTATCAATTTTAGTGTTTAAATTATCATCTTGTAATCCTAATCTTAAAACTCTTCCTTGTGGACCGTAAAAACCACCAGCAGTAGCTGTTATGCCTTGATATACTTTGTCTGATGCTATTTTTTGAGCCAAAGAATTATCATTAGAAATTATTAAAGGATGTGCTTTTTTAGTATTCCAATTGGTGTGTTTTATAAACGCGTTTTCAATTTCTGGATGTGCAATTCCTTCAACTTGATAAAACTGTAACATGCCGCTTAAATCGATTGCATGAGAACTTAACAAGAAAGAATCTATTGGAATGTCTTTCTGCAAAGAACCAGAAGTACCTATTCTAATAATGTTTAAAGAAGTTAGGTCTTTTTTTACTGTTCTAGTTTCTAAATTAATATTAACTAATGCATCTAATTCATTTAAAACAATATCTATATTGTCTGGACCAATTCCTGTAGAAATTACAGAAATTCGTTTTTCTTTAAAAATACCTGTTGTTGTTTTAAATTCTCTTTTTTGTGTAGTAAACTCAATTGTATCAAAATGTTGTGTAACTTTTTCTACTCGATCTTGATCTCCAACAAAAATAATAGTTGTTGCAATGTGTTCTGGTTTTAAATTCAAATGATAAATACTTCCATCAGGATTTAAAATAAGTTCAGATTGTTTTATAGGCATTTAAGAAGTTATTTGTAATAGCTTGTTAGATGGGTTATGATATAAAAAACTGTATTTTTTTGAACCTCCAAGATAAGAATTATCACTTCTTATTTGACCATAATAGTTGATTTGATTTTCCAATACATCTTTTCCCATTTTAGTTAATCGAATTGGGTTAAAAGAATGAAACAATTTTCTTAATTCGTTAATTTTATATTCGTACTGTAAATCGCCATAACCATAAACATCTTCATCTTTTAGTAACTGACCTATAAATTGTTTTTTAGATTTTGGTTTTTTCTCAACTGCGGTTTTTAGAATTGTGTTTTCAACACTATTTAAACCATTTTCTATTGATGGGTAGCGTTTTAAATGGGCTTCAATGGCAGAAGCCAAATATTTAAAAGGTGAATTAGTGTTAAATTTGTAAACGGTTTCTAATCGAAGTGGAGAGTCTGAACAATACAATTGCCAAATATAATCAGCATATTCAATATCATCTTGAGAAAGCTCAATTCTATTTTTATAATGATCTTGAATTTGTTTTTCATTCAATTCAGGTAAGGCATACATTAATTTAGATTTGCCAACTTTACCACTACAAACTAAAGAAATATGGTACCCTTTTCTATAACGTTTTAACCAACTTAGTACAGCAATCATATTAATTTGGCAGAACAAATCATATTCAAACCATAATACAATTTCTTTTTGACTTTTTTTATTACAAAGATTTCTATATTCTTTTAAGGTATAATCAATAAACTTTTGTTTACTTACTTTATACGATGTTTTAAAAAAATCGAACCTGTTTTTCCAAAATGCTTCGCTACCTACGTCTGTTGTTGTTTTGCCTTCGCAAAGCATTTCTCGCCAGGTAATAAATTCTCCAGAAAATTTTAATTTTTTTAGATAGTTTGTGGTACTATCACCATTGGTAATGTGTAAAATTGATGCCCCCATAATTTAATTTTACAATTCGTTTTAGTTGTTAATATTAGTTGATTTTTGTACTTAAAGTATTAACCGCCAACACGTTTTACTTTAAATCCTTTTTCCTTTAACATTGTCATTATTTTATCTCTATAATCACCTTGAATAATGATTTTGTCATCTTTAAAACTGCCACCAACAGAAAGTTTCGTTTTAATTTCTTTGGCTAATATTTTAAAATCTGATGTAGCACCTGTGTAACCTTCTAAAATGGTAATAGGTTTTCCTTTGCGTTTTTCATATTTGCAAAGTATAGGTTCATCTTGCAACCAAATATTAGATTTTTCTTCTTTTGGTTCTTCTGTTTCCTGATGTTCTGGAAATAAGTTTTTTAATTGATCTTTTAAATCCATAAGCCTCTTTTAATTTCCCCAAAAGAGAAAAAATTGAACTCAATAAAATTATAGCTTAACTTCATTTTTATATTGTTTTCAAACCTGATAGTTTCTTCCCTTTGGGAAGGTTCGGATGGGCTTTTATTTTTTTAATCCTAATTCTTTTAAACGTTCATCTAAAAATTGCCCAGCAGTAATATCATCAAATTGTTTTGGATTATTTTCGTCTATACAATTTTCAAGAACATCTAATTTCATATCAGAAACTGGGTGCATAAAAAATGGTATTGAATAACGAGAACTACCCCACATTTCTTTTGGTGGATTGGTTACTCTGTGTATGGTTGATTTTAGTTTGTTATTGCTGTGTCTAGACAACATATCACCTACATTAATCATTAATTCATCTGGTTCAGCCATGGCATCAATCCATTCTCCTTTATGATTTTGCACTTGTAAACCTTTACCTTGAGCACCCATTAACAAGGTAATCAAATTAATATCTCCATGTGCAGCTGCTCTTTCAGCCCCTTTTGGTTCTGTTTTTATAGGTGGATAATGTATAGGACGTAAAATACTATTTCCATTTTTAATATAATTATCAAAGTAGGTTTCTTTTAAACCTAAATGTAAAGCCAAAGAACGCAACACATATTTTGCTGTTTTTTCTAGCATTTGATACGTTTTTTTACCAACTTCATTAAACTTTGGTAATTCTTCAACAATAACATTATCTGGATATTCATTTTTAAATTTAGAGTCTTCATCTACATATTGACCAAAATGCCAAAACTCTTTTAAATCTCCTTCTTTTTTTCCTTTAGCAGATTCTTTGCCAAAAGATACATATCCTCTTTGGCCTCCAATTCCTGGAATTTCGTATTTTTCTTTAACCTCGGTTGGTAAATCGAAAAAGTTTTTAATTTCTGAATATAAATTATCTACTAAGGAGTCATCTAAAAAATGGCCTTTTAAAGCCACAAAACCAATATTTTCATAAGCGTGACCAATATCGTTAATGAATTTTTGTTTTCTATTTACATCATCTGACAAAAAATCTGCTAAATTTACACTAGGTATGTTATTCATTTTAGTTTATTTAAATAAACGAGCGTTTAAAGTTACAAAAAAAAGGTTTCGTAAATTCGTAAAAATCAGAGCCTTATTTTCAAGTATATGTTTTATTTAGAGTGTGAAAATACTAAATTCTTAATAAATTATTTTTTTGAAAACGGAATTAAGTAAGAAATGGTGTAATTAAACCCAAAACCAGTGCCACTGTCAAAGATTCTATTAAAACCAGGAGCATATAAAGTTTTAAAATTATCGGGTTCTTTTACACTTAATGCAATTTTATAGCTAAGGCTTGCACTCACAAAAATATTTTTAAATGTTTCTACTTTAAAACCAAGCATAAATTCAGACCAATGAGCATTTAAACGAGAAGTTGTATTGGCTAAAACTAAATTGCTTGGAAAATATGGACTACCATTTTCTTCGCCATTAACAACATTAGGAGTAAAGTTATTCAAGGTTTGGTCGAAAATGCTAAAACCATACCTGAAACCGAAAAAGATTTCGTTATTCATGTCTAACCAATTTTCATAAAGGTTGTAATTTGCACCAAGCCTAATATAACTACCAATAGCAGTTGAGTTTGTAAAATCTTCTTGATTTGTTTCTTCTTCGTAACCTATTTCTGCTGCTAAAAATATTTTTTTTGTTATTCGATAATCTACTACAATTTCCAAACCACCATTGTAATCACCATCTACAGAGGCTAAAATAGGTTTACTAATATCAAAACCTAAACGAATTCCATAAGGAGATCTGTACACCATAGTATCTTGTTTGGTAGTTATACTATCTTTAGGTTGCTCTTGAGATAAAGCATCAACAACAATAAAAAAAAATAAAATATTAATGAAATACTTGAACATGTGCTGCATCTTGATTTTCTAATGTTGTTGCTATTGTTGTAAAATCGATAATCCAATTATTTGATGAAGAGAGAGATACATCACTAAAATTTATTTTAAAACCACAAGAACGAGACACATATTCGTTTTCTGTGACGTAGTTAATGGTTAACTGTTCAATTACACCATCTTTAGATAAATTATAAGTGGTTTGATTTGTATTACTGTTTAAAGGTATCACCAAAGAATCTGTTGCAATATCTACAAAAAGACTGTCTTTATTTTCCACCCAAACGTAAAGTGTTTCTGCTTCTTTTGTTGTTGTTCTACTAGTGGCATCATAAAAACGAAGAATCAATTTTGGTGTTACCGGGTTTTGCGTACAAAAATCGTCTTTTTCACAAGCAGTGATTGTGATTATGCACAAGAAAAGAAAGCCAATTGTTTTTTTCATAAATTATTCTTCAACTTCTACAATATGGTTGATGGCTTTTGCCAATTTAAAATCTAATTCAGTTACGCCTCCAGCATCGTGCGTAGTTAAGGTAATATCTAAAGTGTTGTATACATTTGTCCATTCTGGATGATGGTGTAACGCTTCACATTCAAAAGCAATTCTGTTCATTGCAGACATACAATCTTTAAAGTTATCGAATTCAAAATCGGTATGTAATGCATCATCATAAAAATCCCAATCTGTGAGGTTTTCTAGTTTTTTTTCTATTTCTGTATTTGTTAGTTTTTTCATAATTTTTAATGTTACTTTGTTAAGTAGTTACGTGGTAAACTTGTAAATCTATTCAACATATTTGTAAATTTTTCTTGCTAAAATAGTTTCATTTTCAGAAATAAATCCTAATTCACTAGAAATTATGAGTTGATTTAACACTTTCATTGCAGAATTATATGGAATTATTGTAAAATGAGTTTTATTTTTATGTGTTTTTCTTGAAGTTTCTTCCCTAAAATATAAAAATTTGGAAACAGAAACTCTTCTTAGTGACTAATGAAACCAAACTTTTCTTCTGATGAAAAACTTTTAATGATTTTATAAATATCTATAATCAATTTCATAGTTTCTTGCTAAACTAAAGGCTTTACAAATAAACGCATAAACATTTAGAACTTTTTTGGATTAAATAAAAAAAACAGTTACCTCTCAAACAAAACCACAGTTTCAATATGGCTAGTATGTGGAAATTGATCTACCAAACTAATTTTTTTAATGTTATAACCAGCTTCTTTCAACAATTCTGTATCTCTAGCTTGAGTAGCAGGGTTACAAGAAACATACACCATTCTATCAGCATTTAGGTTGATGATTTTTTGCAAAGTTTTTGGAACTATTCCTGCTCTTGCAGGGTCTAAAATAATGGTTTTAATTTTATTTTGATATTGAGGATGTTGATTTAAAAACTTTCCAACATCTGCAGCAAAAAATTCTAAGCCATTAATCTTGTTTCTTTTTGCATTTTTCTTGGCATCTTCTATGGCAGATGCTACAATATCAACACCCACAATTTTTGCATTTTCACTTTTTGAAGCTACAATTTGGCCTATAGTACCTGTACCACAAAATAAATCCATAACCACAGTATTGTCTACTTTGGTTTTATCTTCTAAAACGTATTCCACAACTTTAGAATATAGTTTTTCTGCAGATTTAGGATTGGTCTGAAAAAAGCTTTTCATACTAATTTCGAAATTCAACCCCAATAATTCCTCTACAATTTTGTCTTTTCCGTAAATTAGGTTGATACTTCCTGAAGTTGCAATGGTTCTATCACCAACTTCATCATTTATAGTGTGTAATAAACCAGCAACTCTATCACCAAATAATTCTACTAAATAGTTGGCGAATTTATTTAAATCGAACTTCGGCAAATCATAAGAGGTTGTTACTAAATTGAATAAAAGTTCATCAGTTTTATACGATTTACGCACTACAAAATATCTAAAAAATCCCTCTTTTCTAGGTCCGTGCCAAGGATCTAAACCAGTTTCTTGACAGTATTTTCTGATGTTTATTAAATTGTCCTCCAATTGTTTGTCAAACAAACCAGAATCTTTGTCAAGATTATCTCCCATCCACCAAACTCCACGTCTTTTAAAACCTAAAGTAAATTCGTCTTTATCGCGTTTTGCAATTCTGTCATAACCAATGGCTGAAAAACCATATTCCATTTTATTTCTGTAATGAAAAACATTTGGAGAAGAGATGAACTCATCAAATAAATCTTCTATATTTTCTACTTTCCCAATTCTTTTAAAAAGAGATAACGTACTTTCTTTTTTATATTGATGTTGTAAATCAATAGGCAATTGAATGTAAGGTGCACCAGGAATATCTTGAAATGGAACTTCAACTTCATCAGGTGAAGGTTGTAAAACATCCATTAATTTTGCTTCAGCGTATTTTTTGCTGGTCTTTTTAATTTGTGCTTTTACCAATTGTCCAGGTAAGGTATTTGGTACAAAAACTACAAAACTACCTTCATCTGAATGAATTCTAGCAATTCCTTTTCCGCCAAAAGCGTAATCTTCAATTTCTAATTCTAAAACTTGATTTCTTTTTACAAATTTATTGCGTTCTCTACGTGGCATTTTTGTGTTTTTATGGGTTTGCAAAATTATGAAAACTTATTGATAGAAATTAGAAAAGACTTTACAGGTTTTTAAAACCTATAAAGTCTAAAAAAAGCGATACAATTGCTATGATAACTTCAATTTAGGCATAGCAATATGCGTTAGGGATTGAAGTGGCATCCTTTTTTGAAGAATGAAAAAAAGATATAACGTAAAGCCCGACCTTTAGGGAACGCCCAAATAAAACTCCACATAGATTGGAGTTTCTTTCCTTTGGGAAGGTTAGGATGGGCATTTTTTTTTCATTATTTTTGCAAAACTTCAGGGATGATTTCTTTCCCACGCTGAATTTTCAGGACTCACTGAAAGGATAAAGGTAGAACAGGAATGTTTTTAGTATAAACATTTAAAGTAATTAAAATGACTGTTTTAGACAAATTAAGTTCGCAAGAAGCGATTGAATTAGAAAACAAGTATGGAGCGCATAACTATCATCCTCTTCCTGTAGTGTTAAGTAGAGGAGAAGGGGTTTATGTTTGGGATGCAGAAGGAAAAAAGTATTATGATTTTTTATCTGCCTATTCTGCTGTAAATCAAGGGCATTGTCATCCTAAGATTGTGGACGCAATGGTAAATCAGGCAAAAACATTAAGCTTAACTTCAAGAGCTTTTTACAACGATATGTTAGGTAAATACGAAAAATTTGCTACAGAATTATTCGGTTTCGATAAATTGTTGCCTATGAATACTGGTGCAGAAGCTGTAGAAACTGCATTAAAAATTGCCAGAAAATGGGCGTATGAAGTAAAAGGAATTGATGAAAATAAAGCTGAGGTTATTGTTTGTGAAAATAATTTTCATGGACGTACAACTACCATTATTTCATTTTCTAATGATCCTGTAGCTCGTAAAAACTTTGGTCCTTACACAAAAGGTTTTATTAAAATTGAATATGATAATTTACAAGAATTACAAGAAGCGTTAGAAAATAACCCTAATGTTGCTGCTTTTTTAGTAGAGCCTATTCAAGGTGAAGCTGGTGTTTATGTACCTTCTGAAGGTTATTTAGCGGCTGCAAAACAATTGTGTGAAGATTACAATGTGTTGTTTATTGCAGATGAAGTGCAAACAGGTATTGCAAGAACTGGTCGTTTATTAGCGACTTGTGGCAATTGTGCTTGTGTAGATAAAAACTGTTCTGGTACTCCAGAAGTAAAACCTGATGTTTTAATTTTAGGAAAAGCATTAAGTGGTGGTGCATATCCTGTATCTGCAGTTTTGGCTAATGATAATATTATGAATGTAATTCAGCCAGGAAATCATGGTTCTACATTTGGTGGAAACCCAATTGCTGCTGCTGTGGCTATTGCTGCATTAACTGTGGTTGCTGATGAAGAATTGGCAGAAAATGCGAGTAAATTGGGTGAAATTTTTAGAGCTGAATTGACAGCCTTTTGTAAAAACAATCATTTGGTGGAATCTGTTCGTGGAAAAGGTTTGCTAAACGCAATTTTAATTAACGATTCTGAAGATAGTTCTACAGCTTGGGATATTTGTATTAAACTAAGAGACAATGGTTTATTGGCAAAACCAACCCATGGAAATATCATTCGTTTTGCACCACCTTTGGTAATGAATGAAGAGCAGTTACGTGATTGTATTGCTATTATAAAAAAGACAATTACTGATTTTGGCGAATAATATTGATTTATAAATTAGTGCAAGCCACAAAATCTCAAATTTAATGTTGCGATTTTGTGGCTTCTTTTTTTTATTTTTGATAAGTTACAATTTAAAACAATTTAAAAACGATGAAAAGCCCATTAACCCAATTAGAGCAATTAGTATTAACTTCAAAATCGAAAGGTTTTTTAAGAGAAATAGGTAGGTGGTGTTTTTTCTTTTCCATCTTAGGATTTATAAGTATTTTACTATTTGTGGTAGTTGCTATTTTAATGGGTACTGTGTATGCACCCATGTTAGATATGGCAACTCAAGCTCAAGGTATTTCTAATATGGGTACCTATTTAATGGTAGTTTATTTACTAGCTGCTGTGCTTTATATTTTTCCTGTAATTTATTTATTTAAATTTTCAAGAAAAATAAAAGA
Organism: Polaribacter sp. R77954; assembly: GCF_044595335.1. Classification (GTDB taxonomy): domain Bacteria; phylum Bacteroidota; class Bacteroidia; order Flavobacteriales; family Flavobacteriaceae; genus Polaribacter. The sequence continues at coordinate 479,562 of NZ_CP138992.1, read as the reverse complement.
AGCTTTAGCGACTAAAAATGATGATACATTAGCAGAGGCTTTTGGAAATTTAAAATCTCATTTTAAGTTTATTGGAGTATTAACTATAATCGTTATTTCTTTATATATACTTTTATTTGTGTTTTCTGTTTTTGCAGGCTCTCTGATTTAAAAATTTGAATTAATGCTTGATTTTTATTTTTAGTGGTGTCTTTTTTCTTTTTGCCAAAAAGATTACCTAAAACACCTTTAATTTTATCGGTTGTATCCTCTTTTTTTGCGGAGTCTTTTTTTATACCTAATAAATCTGTCAATTTATTTTTTCCTTGGTTTATCAAACTTTGTTTTTGTTTTTCAACCAAATCTTTTACTAAGTTAGAGGTAGCATCTTTAATGTTTGTTGAAAAATTAGGGCTACTAAAACTACCAGTTAAATTCGCTTTTACAGGTACACTTTTTATACTGGCTGCATCTTTTGCTGATAATTTTGATAAAATAGTAGTAACCTCTGTACCTAAGTATTTTACAGGTACATCAAACGTAATATCATAGTTCATTACATTATTAAAAGTATGGTTTCCAGAAATTTCCATGCCAACATCTTTATATTTTAAAGGAATTGGTTTTACATTTACTTGCCCATCTTTAAAGGCAAAATAGGCGTTAATACCATCTAAATTTAGTTTACTGATATCTAAAAAGTTGATTTTGTTATCTAATAAAGACAAGGCTTTAGAGTTGTCTTTATTAATTTTTGGATCTAGTAGTTTGCCAAATAAATTTCCAGAAATGGTTTTTAAATCTGGGGTCATATCATCCTTTAAATTTCCAGAAACTGCAATTTTAGAATTTACTTTTCCGCCAATTGTTTTGGCAATAGGTGCTATAGATTTTAACATCTCTAAAGTGGTAAAAGATTCAGAAATATTTAAATTATCCAAATTCAAATCCATTTTAAAGGTAGCAGTTTTACCTTTGGTAGATACATTGCCATCAAAACCAATTTTACCTCCAAATACATCAGATTGTAAATTTTGCAAGTTTACGGCTTGGTCTTTTACATAAATGGTTCCTGAAACATTTTTTAGGTTGATGTTGTCGTACGTTACATTTTTTGCATTTGCTACAATTTTACAATTCAGAAAAGCAGGAATTTTTAGTTGTCTATTTTCTGTTGTGGTTTCTGAAGATGCAGGTTCTTCTGTGGTTAAAAAATCATCAACTTTAAAATTGTTAGATTTTAAATTAAAGTTTCCTTTTAACTTTTCATCATTAAATAAAAATCCGTAGAAATTATCTAAGCCACCTTTTACTGAGATGTCTGAATTCCCTGTTTTTGCATCAAAATCTCTTAATTCAATAGCGTTTGTGTTAAAACGGATTTCAGTTTTGTTGATGTAAAAAGCATTCGCTACATCTTTACTATCATATTTAAAATTATCAACACCTATGGTTCCTGCATTCTTAATGTTTTGATATAATCCTTTTTCAATAGCATTCATATCAAAACTCGATGTAACATCCGCAGCTAACATACCTGCCAATTCTTGTTGAATTGGTGCTGGATATACTTTACCAATATTTGCCAAATTCATTTTCCCTTTGGCTGATAAACGAATTTTTGGGTTTGTGGTTAAATTGGCAATGGTAGCATTGGTTGCAAATACATCATCATCAATTTTAAAAGTCAAATTATTTACGTTTATATAGGTATCTTTTGTAAGACCTGTTTTGTTAACAATTTTGGTATCGATATTAATATTTTGCACTGCTTTTGGTAAATCAGCATATTTAAACATTGCATTGTTTGATGTAAAAGAAATATCAAAAGCCGGAATTGTAGTTGTAGATAAAGTTCCTTTTACAGTTCCTTGTAAATCGAAATTCCCTTGGGTTTGTATGGTGCTTAAATTCCCAGAATATTGTTTGGGTAATAAAGCCAGTAAGTTTTTAAAATCGGAAGTTGGTGTTTTAAAATTGATGTCGTATAACTGATGTTCATCAAACAATTGAATAAATCCATCAAAGTGTAAAGGTAGCTGATTAATGTAACCTGTATTTTCTTTAAACGAATATTTACTGTTTTTTAAATCGATACCTAAAACAGCATTTAAAGAAATGGCAACATCGTGAATGTAGTTTATATTATCATAATCAAATGATAAAATTGCTTCAGATTGTGTGTCTAAATCTAAAACATCTGCAGCAAAATTTCCTTTTCCATTATGGTTGATTTTATTGAGATGCAATTGCATATTAGAGCCTTTATCTATATAGTTAAAAGCCATATTTTTTAACGCGTATTCTTGAATGTCTAAAGAAAATGGTTCATTAGTAGTTTCTGGAGCGGTTTTTTCGTCAGACTGAATGGCAATGTCAAAATTTCCATCGCCTTTTTCATTAAAGATGATATTTACAAATCCATTTGATGTATTTATACTTTTCAGTTTTAGGGGCTCATCAGCACTTTTAAAAAGTTCTGTTATATTCATACTTAAATTTAGTGCATTGGCTTTGTAAAGCGTATCACCAACAAAAGGAGCTTTATTGGCAATAACTACATCACTTATTGCAATGCTTGCTGACGGAAAATCTCTAAAAAAACTTAAATTGGTTTCAGAAAAAGAAAAAGTTGCATTAATATTGGTATTGATTGTTTTTGTAACCAACTGCTCAATTTTATCCTTAAATAAAAAAGGTGCAGAAAATAAGCCAATTATTAAAAAGAGTAAGGTAATTACACTCCATTTTAAAATTCTTTTGCCAAGAGGTTTTTTTTTCTTTTCATTCATAATTAATAGGTTCTTTAGTATCGGTTTACAAAGTTACTTTATTTAAAAAATCATCTTTGTTTATTTGATGTTAAATGTAACTCAAAAAAAAATCCAACCTTATTCAGATTGGATTTATATAATTAATAGTTTTCGTTTTTAAACTCCAAATAACTCATTTACCCGTTCTTGCATTACTTCTTGGTCTTGAAAAGCATCCCATCCAATTTTACTAATAAGCCATACAATAGTTAATAAAAATACTAGATTTAAAATTATACCAATAATACCTGTTATTTTACCAGCCTTTGCACTACCTGCACCTTTAAAATTATCAGGGTCAGTAGCATTTACTTTTAATGCTTTGTTTCCTAAAATAAATGCAATAATACCTAAAGGCAAGCCAATGACACCATAACATAAACAAGTTAAAATTGATAAAATTCCTAGTACTAAAGAAACTGTTGCATTGGGTAAATTTTTTCTTTCCATTTCTAATTTTTAATTAATAAATATTGGTTTCATTTTATTTACATAACTAACAATTACTATAGCTACATTTATAAAAGCTAAAGTAGTAATAATTCTTTTTCCTTTAGCAAATTTGAATTTTAAATTCAATAGAAAAAAAACAAATAGTAGTAAAAGCGTATATATTGCAGGATATAAATGGTAGGCTTCTATAAAATTTCCTTTACAAACAAGTACTAATGCTCTTTGAATACCACAACCTGGGCAATCTAACCCAAAAAGATACTTGTTTAAACAGGGTATCATAAAATCTTCAATTTCAAATCCCATTTTTTTATTTAAAAGGATTCATTCCAGGAATATTAGGCATTCCACTTTTGGCAGCATTTGCCATTTCAACTTCATTAATGTTAGACGCTTTTTCTAAAGCTTTATTTAAAGTAATGATTAAATAATCTTCTAACTCTTCTGCATCATTAAGCAAACTTTCATCTATTGTTATTTTTTTTATTTGTCTGTTGGCAGTTAAAGTTACATTTATTTTTTTATCAGAAGAAGCTTCATCCACCAAAACAGTGTTTAATCTTAATTTTGTTTTTTCTACTTCTTCTTGTGCCTTTTTCAATTTGTCCATCATTCCAGATAAGTTTCCAAACATCGTGTATCTTTTTAATTGTTAACAAAACAAAATTACAAATTTCAAAATAAAATAGTTATCCTATAAACCATGATAATATTCAGTTTTGAATAAATATTATATGCTACTTTTGCAAACGCTTGTAAAAATGATATTCTTATGATGAAAAGTAGTGATGCAAAACCACCAATTGCAGATAAAATTCCAACAAAATTAGAAAAACATAATGATGTTAGAATAGATAATTATTTTTGGATGCGTTTGTCTGACGATCAAAAATTAGCTCAAGTTAAAGACGATCAAACTCAAAAAGTAGTAGATTATTTAGAGGCTGAAAATTCATATTATAATGCTGTAACAGGTTATACCCAAGAATTTCAAGAAGAGTTATTCAACGAAATGAAAGGTAGAATTAAAGAAGACGATGCATCTGTACCCTATAAAAGCAATGGATATTATTATATTACTCGTTTCGAAATTGGGAATCAATATCCAATCTACAGTCGAAAAAAAGAAACTTTAGAAGCTGAAGAAGAAATTATATTTGATGTAAACCAATTCGCAAAAGGATTTGATTACTTTAAATTAGGAGGCTTAAACATTTCGCCAAACAATAAGTTGGCTGTTTTTGCAACAGATACTGTAAGCAGAAGGCAGTATTTTTTACGAATTAAAAACCTAGAAACAGGAGAAATTTATAAAGATATTATTGATAATACAACAGGTGGATCAGTTTGGGCAAATGATAACAAAACAATTTTTTACACCAAGAAAGATCCAACTACATTGCGAAGTTCTAAAATATACAGGCATGTTTTAGGTACACCAACCTCAGAAGATGTAGAAGTTTATCATGAAAAAGACGAAACTTTTGGTACTTATGTAACCAAATCAAAATCAAAAAAATATATTATCATTGGTTCGTACAGCACCCTTTCTACAGAAGCTCAGTTTTTAGATGCTGATCATCCTACAGGAGTGTTTACCATGCTTCAAGAAAGGCAACCTGATTTAGAATATAATGTTGCGCATTATAAAGATCATTTTTATTTGTTAACCAATAAAGACAATGCTACCAATTTTAAATTGATGAAAACTTCTGTTGATAAAACAGCTAAAGAAAATTGGGTAGATGTAATTCCTCATAGAAAAGATACCTTATTAGAAGATTTCTCTATTTTTAAAGACTATTTGGTTCTTGAAGAACGTACAAATGGTTTAAATAAAATAAGAATAAAACGTTGGGATGAAACCGAAGATTACTATTTGCCTTTTGATGAAGAAACATATGCTGCAAACGTATATGGTAATCCAGAATTTGATACAAATGTAATACGTTATTCTTACAATTCTTTTACAACACCAAGTTCTGTAATCGATTTTAATATGGATGATAAATCCAAAGAAATTAAAAAAGAACAAGAAGTTTTAGGAGGTAAATTTAACAAAGAAAATTACAAAAGTAAAAGAGTTTGGGTAACTGCCAGAGATGGTAAAAAAGTAGCCATTTCACTAGTTTATCATAAAGACACAAAGCTCGATGTAAATACACCGCTTTTACAATATGCTTATGGTTCTTATGGATATACCATTCCTGATAGTTTTTCTACAACACGTTTAAGTTTATTAGACAGAGGTTTTGTGTATGCGTTAGCACACATTAGAGGTAGTGAATATTTAGGACGCTCTTGGTACGAAGATGGTAAAATGTTAAACAAGAAAAATACATTCTACGATTTTATAGATTGTTCTAATTTTTTAATTGACCAAAAATATACATCAGCCAAGCATTTATATGCAATGGGTGGCTCTGCAGGTGGTTTATTAATGGGCGCTATTGTAAATATGAACCCTGAATTGTATAATGGTATTATTGCTGCTGTACCTTTTGTTGACGTAATTTCTACAATGTTAGATGATAGCATTCCGTTAACCACTGGGGAATATGATGAATGGGGAAACCCGAATGAAAAAGAATATTACGATTACATAAAATCGTATTCTCCTTATGATCAAGTTGAATCAAAGGCCTATCCAAATATGTTAGTAACCACAGGGTATCATGATAGCCAAGTACAATATTGGGAACCTGCAAAATGGGTGGCCAAATTACGTGAGTTAAAAACGGATAATAATGTTTTATTATTGCATACCAATATGGAAGCTGGTCATGGTGGTGCTTCTGGTAGATTTGAAGCTCTAAAAGAAACGGCTAAAGATTACGCTTTCTTTTTGGCATTAGAGCATAAATTAAAGTAGCATTTAATTCAGGCGAAATCAATTTTGTAATTCAAATAGGTTATGTACTTTTGCAACTCATTACAAATTAAAAATTAGACGTCATTTTAAGCTTTTTTGAAGCAATCGAATACTAAAAGATTTCTTCATCGTTTTTAACCTTAAAGATGTTTTACTTTTTAGAATCTTAGAATGACAAGAAATCAAGGAATTAACAATACTATTTTAGATTTGGTTGGAGAAACACCTTTGGTGAAACTTCAAAGAGTAACCAAAAAATTAAAAGGTAAATACTTTGCAAAATTAGAAGCATTTAATCCTGGGTTGTCTCAAAAAGACAGAATTGCTTTGCACATTGTTGAGAATGCTGAGAAAAAAGGGATCCTTAAAAAAGGAGCAACCATTGTAGAAACTACTTCTGGTAATACAGGCTATAGTTTAGCAATGATTGGTTTGGTAAAAGGCTATAAATGTATTTTGGCTGTATCAGATAAATCTTCTCAAGATAAAATAGATTTATTAAAAACCATGGGTGCAGAAGTACATGTTTGTCCTGCAAACGTTCCTGCAGATGATCCAAGGTCTTATTACGAAGTTGCTAAAAGAATTCATAAAGAAACTTCAAATTCGGTATACATTAATCAGTATTTTAATGAATTAAATACAGAAGCACATTATAGAACCACTGGTCCAGAAATTTGGGAACAAACCAAAGGTAAAGTAACGCATATTGTAGTTGCAAGTGGTACAGGAGGTACTATTTCAGGAACAGGAAAATACTTAAAAGAGCAAAATCCTAAAGTAAAAGTATTAGGAGTAGATGCTATTGGCTCTGTTTTAAAAAAGTATCACGAAACTGGAGAACTAGATTTAAATGAAGTGTCACCTTACAAAATTGAAGGTTTAGGTAAAAATTTAATTCCAACTGCTACTGATTTTGATGTAATTGATATTTACGAAAAAGTAAGCGATAAAGACGCTGCTTTTGCATCAAGAGAAATTGTAAAAAAAGAAGGTATTTTTTGTGGTTATACTTGTGGTGCTGTATTACAAGCTACTAGACAATACGAAAAACAAAGTTACTTTAACAAAGACAGTTGTGTTGTACTTATTTTTCCAGATCATGGATCTAGATATATGAACAAAATTTATAACGATGCCTGGATGAAAGAGCAAGGCTTTCTTTAAAAACTAAAACTACTTAACAATTTGATTAACTGCAAAAAAAGCGGTTAATTTGCACTTCGAAACAAAATCAAAAAAAACGATTATGGTGAATGATTTATTTGATAGAATAATTGCAGATAAAGGACCTTTAGGAAAATGGGCAGATAAGGCAGAAGGATATTATGTTTTTCCTAAATTAGAAGGGCCAATTTCGAATAGAATGTCGTTTAATGGTAAAAAGGTAGTTACTTGGAGTATTAACGATTATTTAGGTTTGGCAAATCATCCAGAAGTTTTAAAAGTTGATGGACAAGCAGCTTTAGAGCATGGAATGGCGTACCCAATGGGTGCTAGAATGATGTCTGGCCATACACCTTTGCACGAACAATTAGAACGTGAATGTGCAGAGTTTGTAAACAAAGAAAAAGCATATTTGTTAAATTTTGGTTATCAAGGTATCATGTCTGCAATAGACGCTTTGGTAACTAAACATGATGTTATCGTTTACGATATAGATACTCACGCTTGTATTATAGATGGTGTTCGTTTGCACGCAGGTAAACGTTTTGTTTACAAGCATAATGACATGGAGAGTTTTGAAAAAAACATCAAACGTGCTAAAAAAATGGCAGAAAAAACTGGTGGAGGAATTTTAGTGATTTCTGAAGGTGTTTTTGGAATGCGAGGAGAGCAAGGACGTTTAAAAGAAATTGTAGCGTTTAAAAAAGAATATAATTTTAGACTTTTAGTAGACGATGCTCACGGATTTGGAACGTTAGGAGAAGGAGGAAGAGGTACAGGTTTTGAGCAAGGTGTACAAGATGATATTGATGTGTATTTTGCAACTTTTGCAAAATCAATGGCTGGTATTGGAGCTTTTTTGGCAGGAGATAAAGATGTAATTCAATTTTTACAATACAATTTACGTTCTCAAATGTTTGCAAAATCTTTACCAATGGCAATGGTTAAAGGATCTTTAAAACGTTTAGATATGATACGTACCATGCCAGAATTAAAAGAGAAATTGTGGGAAAACACAAACGCTTTACAATCTGGTTTACGTAACGCAGGTTTTGATCTTGGTACAACACAAACTTGTATAACACCTGTGTTTTTAAAAGGTGATATTCCAGAAGCAATGGCCATGGTAAATGACTTGCGTGAAAACCATGGAATTTTCTGTTCAATTGTGGTGTATCCAGTAATTCCTAAAGGATTAATTATTTTAAGATTAATACCAACAGCAACACACACACAAGAAGATATAGATGAAACCATTACTGCTTTTTCTGCAATTAGAGAAAAATTAGAAAACGGAACGTATAAAAAAATAGCGGCAAGTATTGCCTAATTTATTTATATTTAAAATAAAAAAACCGAGCAGTAATGCTCGGTTTTTTTATGGAATTATTATTTTGATTTATTTTGCAGGTAAAACTTTACCTATACATTCGCCAAAACCAATACGTACTTTATCATTTTTACAATGTGCACGCATAATTACAGTATCATTATCGTTAATAAATTTACGGGTTGTGCCATCTTTTAATTGTATAGGATTTTTTCCTTTCCAAGTCAATTCTAACATAGAGCCATAACTATCTTCAGTTGGTCCAGAAATGGTTCCAGAACCCATCATGTCACCAGCTTCAACAGGACAACCATTTACAGTATGATGTGCCAATTGTTGTGCCATGGTCCAATACATATATTTAAAATTAGAATTAGCAACAATGGTTTCCTCTCCATTTTCTGGTTGAATGCCAACTTGTAAGTTAATATCGTAACTACCTTTTCCTTCTTGTTTTAAATACGGTAAAGGCTCATAAACTTGCGCAGGATTATCTACTCTAAAAGGCTCTAAAGCATCTAAAGTAACAATCCAAGGAGAAATGGTAGAAGCAAAACTTTTCCCTAAAAATGGTCCAAGAGGTGCGTATTCCCAAGCTTGGATATCTCTAGCAGACCAATCGTTAAATTGTACCAAACCAAAAATATATTCTTCGGTTTCTTCAATAGGTATTCTATCACCTAAAACATTGGCATCAGTGGTAATAAATGCCATTTCCAATTCAAAATCTAATAATTTTGAAGGGCCAAAACCAGGGGTTGTACTTCCTTCTGCAGGTTTTGTTTGTCCATAAGGTCTTCTAATAGGTGTACCTGAAGGAATAATAGACGAACTACGACCATGATAACCAATAGGTATGTGTAACCAATTTGGTAACAAAGCATTTTCAGGATCTCTGAATAAAGAACCAACATTGGTAGCATGTTCTTTACTTGCATAAAAATCAGTATAATCACCAACAGCAACAGGTAATAACATTTCAACTTCATCCATTCTAAAGATAATTTTATCTTTATGGTTGGCATTATCTCTTAAAGCACCATTTGTAACATCAAAAACTTCTGCAATTCGGTTACGTACTAATCGCCATGTTTTACGGCCATCTGCTATAAAATCATTTAAATTATCTTGTAAAAAGATATCATCTGTTAGTGGTATACCATCAAAATAACCTAATTGATGAAACGCACCTAAATCTATTGCATAGTCACCAATTCTACTTCCTATAGTAATGATATCATCTCTGGTGATAAAAACTCCAAAAGGGATATTTTGAATAGGAAAATCGGAATGCTCTTTTACTTTTAACCAAGATTTTCTTTTAGGATTATTTGCTGTTATGATCATTATAAGGATTTTTATTTTTCTCAAACCTACATAATTTTTTATCAAAAAAAAATAAATTTTCTATGAAAAATTCAATTTTAAGATTACTTTAATCTATTCAAATTGATTATTAATAAAATGTTGAAAACATCAACAAAATACTTTCTTTAAGTACTCGATTTTAATTATTTTTGGCATATTAATTAATAATAGCAATAATGCAAATAGATAATCAAATTTTTGACCTTATTCAGGAGGAAAAAGAAAGACAATTAAATGGTTTAGAGTTAATCGCTTCAGAAAACTTTGTAAGCGATCAAGTAATGTTGGCACAAGGCTCTGTATTAACCAACAAATATGCAGAAGGATACCCTGGAAAAAGGTATTATGGTGGTTGTGAAATTGTGGATATTGTAGAACAAATTGCCATAGACAGAGCCAAAGAATTGTTTGGTGCAGAATATGTAAATGTACAACCACATTCTGGTTCTCAAGCAAATACGGCTGTTTTTGCAGCGTGTTTAAAACCTGGTGATAAAATTTTAGGTTTTGATTTATCTCATGGTGGGCATTTAACACATGGCTCTCCTGTAAATTTTTCAGGTAAATTATACAATCCTGTTTTTTACGGAGTTGAGAAAGAAACTGGTGTTTTAAATTATGATAAAATTCAAGAAATTGCAACCAAAGAGAAGCCGCAGTTAATTATAGCTGGTGCCTCTGCTTATTCTAGAGATATCGATTTTAAGCGTTTTAGAGTAATTGCAGATTCTGTTGGTGCTATTTTAATGGCAGATATTTCACATCCTTCAGGAATGATAGCTAAAGGAATTTTGAATGACCCAATTCCTCATTGTCATATTGTAACTACTACAACTCACAAAACATTACGTGGGCCAAGAGGAGGAATGATTATGGTGGGTAAAGATTTTGATAATCCGTTTGGTGAAACGTTAAAAAGCGGAAAGCCTAAAAAAATATCTACGTTATTAAATTCTGCAGTTTTTCCAGGTAACCAAGGTGGACCTTTAGAGCACGTTATTGCTGCTAAAGCGATTGCTTTTGGTGAAGCATTAACAGATGAGTTTTTAGAATATCAAATTCAAGTAAAAGAAAATGCTGCTGCAATGGCAAAAGAATTTGTGGCAAAAGGATATAATTTAATCTCTGGAGGAACAGATAATCATTGTATGTTGATTGATTTACGTAACAAAAATATTTCTGGTAAAGATGCTGAAATTGCTTTAGGTAAAGCAGATATTACTGTAAACAAAAATATGGTTCCTTTTGATGATAAAAGTCCGTTTGTAACTTCAGGAATTCGTGTAGGTACTCCTGCAATTACTACAAGAGGTTTAAAAACTGAAGATATGAAAGCGGTTGTTGATTTTATTGATGAAGCAATTCAAAATGCAGATAATGATGAGGCTTTACACGATATTGGTGAACGCGTTTCTGAGATGATGGGTTCTCGCAGATTGTTTGTGATGTAAGTTCTATTTTCTTTTTAAATAATAACACCACTTTGTTGAAAGTGGTGTTTTTTTTGCAATATTTTTAAATTAAAGACAAAATTATAAAACCGATTAAAGAGGTTACAAAGGCGGTTAACAATATTGGGCCAATATTTTTATTTAATATTTTTGTGTATTTATCTACTCCTGCAACTGCAGCTGCAGAAATAATATTAAATAAGCAGATGGCGTTACCAAGAGAAGCACCATTTAATTGCATTGCTAAAATTAATTCTGTAGAGAAATTTAAATTTTCTGCAGAATTGTACTGAACAGAACCAAAAATAATGTTAGAAACAGTGGTGCTACCAGTAATAAAAGTACCCATTACACCAATAAACGGACTAATTAAAGGATATGCATTACCAGTTTTTGCAAATAGTTCAGACATAGTATCTATCATAGAAGGCATTGCTGTACCACTAGACAACATTAATTGGGTAATACCCAGTGAAGGAAATAAAATTAAAAAAATACTTAACGTTTTGTTTAGTACTGGTTTTAACTTCATTTTATGGTTTTTACCCAAAAGAGCTGCACAAAGCGAAGCAATAGCAAAAGGGAAAAGCGGAGATCTAAAAGGTTGAAATGATGCACTTACATCAGAATTAAACATATTATCAAACGATAATTTAAAAGAGATTAAAGGCTCAATAGCAGTTACTATTTTGGGTATCAATAGTAATACAACCAATACTCCATAAGGTATCCATGGTTTCCAATCTAATTTTTTATTTGTAAAAAAGAAAAAATACGAAAAAGCTCCCATAAAAGTAGCTGAGATAACCCCTGTAAGTTCTTGAAGAAAAAATGATAAAACAACAAAAGGTAGGGCAACACTAAAATACAATTTCCAACTATATGCAGAAATTTCTGGATGTTCTTTCACCACAAAACGTTGAATAAAATATAACAATATAGCACCAGAAACAAGCATAAAACAAGATGCATAAACGTAAATTAATTTAACTTGAAATACCCCCAACTCTAAAGAACCTTGAAAACCAGCAATAACAGGTGTACCAATTGCACCAGTTATGGCAAACAAACCATCAATTAACAACACAACAACAATAGACAAAATTGGAGAAAAACCTAAAGAAATTAATAAAAGAGGAACAATAGCTCCTGGAGTACCAAAGCCAGCAACACTCTCAAAAAAAGCAGTTAAAAAGAACGCCAAAAAATAAAATTGAAAGCTCGTATTATGATGCGCTTTTTTTAAAGAACTTTTTATTTGTTCAATAAAACCAACTTCTTCCATATTAGAATGTAGCAATAATGCCCCAAAAACAATCATTAAGATTGAAATTGTATTTATAAAAGCAGATATTAAAGCAGCAGGAAAAGCAATTAGTTTACTATCCCAAATAAAAAATAAAATGGTTGTAATTATAAAGCCAGAATAAATGCCCGCTTTTACACCTTTTAATAAACTAATTGAAAGTAGCACCAATATAGGTGTTAGAGATAGAACTGAATAAAGAGTACTCATAAAACTGATTGTTTAAAAAAGCTCAATCATTATTATCATTTAAAACAATAGTTATTTATTTTAATGTTGTGCTTTACAAAGTTCAAAAGTAGTGCTACTAATATTTAGTGATTATGATATTTATCAATTTACCAATTATTGATTGAAAATATTTTATTTAATATTTCTTTTGTAAAAAATGGTATTCATTTCTAAAATATATTTTACACGCTGCACTATTAGCGTTTCTTTTTTTTAAATTTGAAAAAAAACAACATGGATGCATATTTTATAGCAACAGTATTAATTTTTCTTTCTGCAATTTTTGGTTTTATCAATGTTCGTTTTTTAAAATTGCCTAATACCATTGGGTTAATGGTAATGACCATTCTTTTTACACTTGGGGTTTTTCTGTTTAGTTATTTTGATGCCACTTTGTTAAACTTAGAAAAATCAATTATTTCTAAAATAGATTTTAAAACTGTTTTGTTAGATGAAATGCTAAGTTTTTTATTGTTTGCGGGTGCTTTGCATACCAATTTTGAGCAATTAAAAATTCAACGTTGGCCAATACTCTTATTTTCTACTTTAGGGGTTTTAACCTCTACTTTTTTAGTAGGTGGTGCTATTTTTGGTCTTTTACAAGTATTTAATTTTTCGGTAGATTTTATTTATTGCCTTTTATTTGGTGCATTAATTTCGCCTACAGACCCTATTGCTGTATTAGGTATTTTAAAAAAAGCAGGAGTACCAAAAAAATTAGAAACTAAAATTGTTGGAGAATCTTTATTTAATGATGGAGTAGGTGTGGTTGTATTTTTAACAATTTTTCAAATTGCACAATCTGGTATAGATGATGAAACAACATTTAATGTATTTAAGTTGTTTGGTCAAGAAGTTATTGGAGGTGTAGCTTTAGGTGGAATTTTAGGATATATCTGTTATAAATTGATGAAAGCTATTGATGATTATGATATTGAAGTTATTATAACTTTAGCAGCAGTGATGGGAGGCACAGTTATTGCACATAAATTGCATGTTTCTGCTCCTTTAGCCATGGTTACAGCAGGTTTAATAGTAGGTAATGATACTGTTCGCTCTTCTTCTATGTCTAAAATTACAGAAAAATACGTTGATAAATTTTGGGAACTTTTAGACATTCTTTTAAATGCAATACTATTTGTTTTGATTGGTATGGAAATGCTGGTTTTGGTTTTTGATGGCAAGTATATTGCTGTAGGATTAATTGCGATACCTATTGTGCTACTTTGCAGATACATCTCTTTATTTTTACCAATTAATATTTTTGCTAAAAAATTAGAGTTTGTACCAAAAACCAATTTAATTATGACTTGGGGTGGTTTACGAGGTGGAATTTCAATTGCACTTGCACTTGGATTATCATCAGAAATGCACAGAGATTTATTTTTAGTGATTACTTACATTGTGGTTGTTTTTTCTATAATAATTCAGGGCTTAACAGTTGGTAAATTGGTAAATAAATTTAAAGTATAAAAAAATACCAAAAAATTAATTTCGGTATTTTTTATTTTATTGCAAAATGTTTACCAATTTTTAATTTCTTCGGCAATTTCATCTTTGGCTTTTCCATATTTTTCTTGGATTTCTCCTATCAGTTTTTCTTTTTCTCCTTCAGTTTTAACGGAGTTATTATTAGTGATTTCACCATATTTTTCTTGAAATTCACCTTTAATCTGTTTCCACTTTCCTTCATTTGTGTCTTTATTCATAATTTAAATTTTAAATGTTAATAATTATTGCTTTTCAAGTTCAAAACTTATTCATTTTGAATTTTATCAGCAACCTTTTTATTCGATTTGTTTGTTGCAGAATGTGTCTGCTTCTCTAATTTATCCTTATCAATGCCCTCTAATCTATTTTTGGATGCATCTTGATCTTTATAATCATCATCTTTAACGGTTCCTTTTAAAGGATGAAGCTTATCTTCGGGTTTATCTTCAGCATTTCCTTTGGTTTTATTTTCGGCACTTTTAAGTTTATTTTTTCTGTCCGTCATTTTTTTATTTCATTAGTTTTTCTAAGATTTTTTTCTGTAAATTATCTCTTCCTTCTTTCATTTTATCTACCTCTTCAATACTTTTACCAATTAAAATTTCTTCATTTTCTTTATCTTTTTCCTTTTTTACAATTTTAGTATTCTCGGTTTGTATGGTTTGTTTTCCTGAAACATTTTTAGCAACGCCATCCGTTTTTTCATCTGTAAAAAGTTTTTCTGTATGTTTTGTTTTCATATCTATAATTGTTGATTTTAAGTACACTACAAATGTATGAGGATAATACATGTTTGGTTAACGTCATCGATTGTAATGTTAACTCATTAGCTAAAATCATATTAATAAAACTAAATGATAGGTTACTTTTTAGACTGATATTTATCATAGTTAAAATCTAAAAATATTACGTACTTAGCTGTTATACAATATCTTTACTTATGGGTTCACAATCGGTTATTGCAATAAAAACACAGAAAGATCGTAAAGATTTTATTAAAAATGTATTAAATGATCTTGAAGCATTTCAATATATGCTAGAGCATAATTTGTTTGAAAAAGGTATTGTAAGAGTAGGTGCAGAGCAAGAAATTTGTATTGTAGATAAAGACTATAGACCTTCTACTAAAGCATTAGAAATTCTGAAAGAAATAAACGATACGCATTATACAACAGAGCTTGCACTTTTTAATTTAGAGATCAATTTAGATCCTTTTGAATTGAAAAAGAATTGTTTTACAGAATTAGAAAATCAACTTACAACACTTTTAGAAAAAGGTTATAAAGCGTCTGAAACCATAGAAAATAACAAATTAATTCTTACAGGAATACTACCAACACTCAGAAAAAAAGACCTTGTTTTTAAAAACATTACTCCGTTTAAACGTTACAAAACTTTAAACAATGTAATGAAAAAGATAAAAGGGAAAGATTTTAAGCTGTACATGCAAGGTGTTGATGAGTTGATTGTAAAACATAAATCTATTTTATTTGAAGCTTGTAATACCAGTTTTCAGGTGCATTTACAAATTAGTCCAGAAGAGGCAATAGATAAATACAATTGGTCGCAAGCTATTGCTGGGCCTTTGTTATCAATAATGACAAATTCTCCTTTACTTTTAGGGAAAGAGTTATGGAGCGAAACTAGAATTGCTTTGTTTCAGCAAAGTGTAGACTTAAGAAATAAAGGTCATATTTCTAGAGAACAAAAATCTAGAGTTTCTTTTGGCACAGATTGGGTAAAAACATCAATTTTAGAACTTTTAACAGATGATATTTCTAGATACGAACCCATTGTAACTTCTCAATTTCAAGAAGATTCTTTGCAAATGGTAAAAGCGGGAATTATTCCAAAACTTAAGGCGTTAAATTTACATAATGGTACTTTGTATAAATGGAATAGATTGTGTTATGGTGTTTCTGAAAATGTAGCTCATTTAAGAATAGAAAATAGATATATTCCTGCAGGACCAAGTGTTAAAGATGAAATTGCAAATGCTTTGTTATGGATTGGTGTAATGCAAGGAATGCCAAAACAGTACGAAAAAATATGGAATAAAATGCCTTTTTATGATGCCAAAGGAAATTTTATAAATGCATCAAGAACAGGTATTAACAGTTATTTTTCTTGGTTTGGAAAAGGAATATCTGCTAAAAAATTATTAGAACATATTTTAATTCCGATAGCAAAAGAGGGCTTGTTAAAATGTAATGTTTACGAGGCAGAAATCGATTATTATTTAAATATCATTCAAAAAAGAATAGACACCAGTACCACAGGTAGCAAATGGTTGATTAGAAATAAACGTAAGTTAAGAAAAGAAGTATCTATGTATGAGGCCAACGTTATTTTAACAGAGCATACGTATAAAAATCAAAAGTTAAATATACCAGTAGCAGAATGGAGTTCTATTGATTTTCATCAAAATGATATCGATAAAAAATACGACAAAGTGTACAAAATTATGACCACAGCTTTGTTTGTGGTAAACGAAAATGATGTATTGCAATTGGCTTTTAAAATTATGGAATGGAAAAACATTCATCATATTCCTGTAATTAATTCCAAAAATGTAGTAATTGGTGTGATAGAAAAGAGAAACTTAGAAGGTATCGATTTTACATCCAATAAATTTAAAAATAAAATCGTTAAGCATTTTATGAATAAAAACTTTAATATTGTGCAACCAGAAGCATCTTATAACAAAGTAAAAAAAATGATAACATCTTCTAATGATTCTTGTATTATTGTAATTAAAGATGAAAAATTAGTAGGAATTTTTACGAAAAGTGATTTAGATAGCATTGAACAAATAAAAAAAGTACATGACAACGCAATTTGAAATTGAATCTTTTAATGAAAAAATTTCTGTTCAAAGAATTTTAGGTCAAATATCTGGTAAAAATGAGGCGCCTACTGTATTGGCTTTTGGTGGCATTCATGGCAATGAAAGAGCTGGAATAAATGCGTTATTAAATGTTTTTAAAACTATAAAACAAGATGATATTCCTTTACAAGGTAATTTTTACGGTATTGCAGGTAACCTTAATGCCATTTCAAAAAACATTCGTTTTCAAAATGTAGATTTAAATAGAATTTGGACCAAAAAAGCGATTTTAAACTTACATTTAGAGGAAAATTTTGATGAAGAAACTTTAGAGCAAAAAGAAATTTATAATATCATAAAATCTATTTTAGAAAAAGAAAAAGGCCCCTTTTACTTTTTAGATTTACATACAACATCAGCAGAAACACAACCGTTTATTACCATTAGCGATTCTTTAAATAATAGAAAATTTACAGCTAATTTTTCTATTCCAACAATTCTGGGTATTGAAGAATTTTTAGATGGGCCTTTATTGACTTATATTAACGATTTTGGTCATATCTCTTTAGGTTTTGAAGCTGGGCAACATGATAAAGAAGCTTCTGTAGACAATTGTATTTCCTTTCTTTGGTTGGCCTTAGTTGCTGCAAATTGTGTAAAACAGAAAGATGTAAAAAAGTATCATTTTTACAAACGCTCTTTGGCCATGTTTAAACAAACACAAGATTTTTATAAGATTGATTATAAATATACCATAAAACCTACTGAAGATTTTAAAATGGTAAAAGGATATCAAAATTTTCAAGAAATTAATAAAAACGAACTTTTAGCGTTTTCAGATGGTAACGAAATAAAGGCCAATTTTCAAGGTAAAATTTTTATGCCTTTGTATCAGCAAAAAGGCAATGATGGTTATTTTATTATATCTAAAATTTCTAAATTTTGGTTAAATGCTTCTAGAGTTTTAAGAAGATTACATTTTCATAATCTTTTAAAACTTTTACCAGGCGTTTCATCAATTAAAACAAAACCGTATACTTTAATTGTAAATCCTAAAACGGCTCAATTTTTAGCCACCGATATTTTTCATTTATTTGGTTACAGAAAAAAAGTTATAAAAAATAATAAATTACATTTTATAAAACGCGATCGTAAAATAACAGAATTTCTGTAGCTTATTGTTTTGCTCTTTCAATAATATTTTCAGGTAAAGACTTTTTAGCTTTTGCGCCCATTTTCTTAAGTTTTTCTACGCTAGTAATGATATTTCCTCTGCCTTCCACTAATTTATTCATTGCGTTAGAATATTCTTTTTTACTATCGTCAATCCGCTTTCCTATACCAATTAAATCTGCCAATAATCCATTAAATTTATCGTACAAAGCACCTGCTTGTCTTGCAATTTCCATGGCATTTCTTTGCTGTTTCTCGTTGTTCCACATAGAATCTATAGTGCGCAAAGTAGCCAATAAAGTAGATGGTGTAACAATTACAATATTTTTTTCAAAAGCTTTGTTATATAGGTGATTATCTGCATTTAATGCAACTGCAAAAGCAGGTTCTATAGGTATAAAAAGCAATACAAAATCTGGCGATTCTATTTGATATAAATCCTCATATTTCTTTGCAGACAATTGCTCAATATGGCGTTTTAAAGAGTTTACATGATCTTTTAAAAATTGTTGTTGTTTCGTTTCATCATCTTCATTAATAAATTGCTCATAAGCGGTTAATGAAACTTTAGAATCCACGATCATTTTTTTGTTGTCAGGTAAGTGAATTACAACATCTGGTAGCACTCTTTTGCCTTCTTCAGTAGTAAAACTTTGCTGTACAAAATACTCTCTATCTTTTTCTAAGCCAGATTTTTCTAACACACGTTCTAAAACCAATTCCCCCCAATTACCTTGCATTTTACTATCACCTTTTAAGGCTTTAGTTAAGTTTAAGGTATCTTTACTCATCTGTTGGTTCAACTCTTTTAAACCCAATATTTGCTGACGTAAAGCAGCATGATAATCGATACTTTCTTTGTGGGTTTTATCTACTTTATCTTCAAAAACTTTAATTTTTTCTTGTAGTGGATTTAATATGTTTTTGATATTTTCTTTATTCTGTTCTGTAAATTTATTCGATTTTTCTTCTAAAATTTTATTCGCTAAAACTTCAAAATCATTGGTAAATTTTTTCTGTAATTTTTCAACTTCGGCTTTATGCTCTTCTAACTTTAGTTGTAAGTTTTTTATTTCTGAATCTTGACGCGTATTTAATCGCAATAAATCTTCTTTTTCTTGTTGGCTATTTTTAATTTCTTTTTGAAGTTCTATGTAATTGTTTTCCACCATATCTTTAGATTGTTGCAATAAATTTACACGTTCTTCTAAAGTAGATTTCTCTTTTTCTACATTGGTTTTTTCTTTTTCGAAGTTTAATTTAGATAAGATTTTTCCGATATAAAAACCTATTAAACTAAAAATCAATGCAATAATAACATAAGCCACAATCTCGTTCATATTATAAATTTTAATACTGTAAAAGTAAGGAATATTATATTTTTCTGTGATAAATAACCCATTTCATACATGAAAATATTGATTTTCTAATAATTTAAAATAAGTTTTAATTTAAAAATAATTAATCCTTAATTTCGTTGATTCATTAAAAAATCAATGAAAACAATAGCTCGATTTATTTTATTCACAATTTTAGGATGGAAGTTTAAAGGCGATTTCCCTAAAGATATTAAAAAATATGTAGTAATTGCTGCGCCTCATACAAGTTGGGTAGATTTCCCCATTGCTATTTTATCAAGAATGGCATCTGGTGTTATGGTTAATTTTATTGGTAAAAATTCATTATTTAAAGGCCCTTTTGGTTTTTTTTTTAGAGCATTAGGAGGCACGCCTGTAAATCGTAATAAAAGTGAAAATTTAGTTGATGCGATTGTTCAAATTTTTAATACCAAACAAGAATTTCGATTAGGATTATCACCAGAAGGAACACGAAAAAAAGTACACCAATGGAAAACAGGGTTTTACTATATTGCTAAAGGTGCAAATGTGCCTATAGTTATGGCAACATTAGATTTTGAAAATAAACAAATAGCGTTTTCTAAACCTTACTATACTACAGATAACAAAGAAAAAGACTTTGCGTATTTTAACAGGTTTTTCTACAATGTTAAGGGGAAAAACCCTGAGTTATCTTAATTTTTTTCTTTAAAAAGATTATTAGAATTATGTTCGCGTACCATTTCTTATCAGTTAAAATGTGGGGATTTTTTATGGATAAAGAAGTGCATAGTTGCATTGTTTCACATTGTTATAACTAGGTCTCCAAAAAGCAATTTTTGGAGATTTTGTTGTTTAAAAAGTATAACTTCAATGAAGTTTTTCAAATTAAAATAATAGATAACAATGCTTTTTTCTTTATCAAAAAAAGCAAACTAAAGCATAGCCAAAGCTATTTAATTTTATCTCTGATTTTAGAATGGGAAAATGGACTGTATTGTAGTTTATGGTTAATTGCTTGCAGTACTTTTTAAATTTTAAAGTCTATTTTAGTAAGGTATATTGATAATTATTTATTGGTATTTTTGAACTACTTTTTTAGCGATACCAACAATTACTTCTGTAGCTTTTTGCATAGATGCTACAGGAACATATTCATAACGACCATGAAAATTATGTCCGCCAGCAAAAATATTTGGGCAAGGCAAGCCTTTGTAAGATAATTGCGAGCCATCAGTGCCACCACGAATTGGTTTTATTAAAGGTGTAATGCCAATTTCTTGCATTACTTCTTCTACAATATCAACAATATGCAAAACAGGTGTAATTTTAGCTTTCATATTAAAGTATTGATTTTTAGTGCTAACTGTAATCAATTCTTTTTGCCAACGGTTATTTAAATCAGAAGCAATTTTTTGCATTAAAAATTTTCTTTTTTCAAACAAATCAAAATCATGATCTCTAATAATATACTCTAAAATTGTTTCTTCAACTGCTCCTTTTAGGTCATGCAAATGAAAAAAGCCTTCATAATTGTCGGTTTTTTCAGGCACTTCTTCTGATGGAAGTGCTGCAATAAATTCATTTGCAATTAACATAGAATTTATCATTTTGCCCTTTGCATAACCTGGGTGTACAATTTTTCCTTTAATGGTAACAATTGCAGAGGCTGCATTGAAATTTTCATATTCTAACTCGCCAATCTGACTTCCATCCATAGTGTATGCCCAATCTGCGCCAAATTTTTGAACATCAAATAAATGTGCTCCTTTGCCAACTTCTTCATCAGGAGTAAAACAAACTCTAATTTTACCGTGTTTAATTTCTGGATGATTTACCAAATACTCCATAGCAGATACAATTTCTGTAATTCCTGCTTTATCATCTGCACCCAATAATGTGGTGCCATCTGTTGTAATTAAAGTTTGCCCTTTGTATTGCAAAAGATCATCAAAATCTTGTGGAGACAATACAATATTTTGTTCTTTTTCAAGTAAGATGTCTTTTCCATCATAATTGTTGATGATTTGTGGTTTAACGTTTTTACCTGTAAAATCTGGACTTGTATCTATATGAGCAATAAAACCAATTACAGGCACATCAACTTGTATATTACTAGGTAAAGTAGCCATTAAATAACAATTTTCATCCAACTCAACATCTTGTAAACCTATAGCTTTCAATTCTTCTTCTAATAGTTTTGCCAAATCCCATTGTTTTGCAGTACTCGGAAAAGCTGGGTTATTAGGATCAGATTCTGTGTCTATGGTTACGTATTTTACAAAACGTTCTATAATTTGTTGTTCGTTTATCATATGTATTTTTTTATACTGAGGTGTTTTTTAATTTAGGTATTGCAAAGGTAATTATCGTTCATCGTGCATCGTGTTTCGTCCATCGAGAATCGTTTATCGAAAATCGTCCATCGAGAATCGTTTATCGTGTTTCGTCTATCGTGCATCGAACAACGAACAACGAACATCGACTTTCGTCTATCGAAAATCGTCCATCGTCCATCGAACATCGAAAATCGAACAACGAACAACCTACAAATGCCTACTCCCTTCTTTATACACCTGTACACCCGCTTTTAATAAGTGTTTCAATTTACGAGAAGGTTGATAATTAATGATAAATTTTTTAATATTTTTTTTAGGAGACAAGACTTCTGGATTTGGTGCAGCCACACTCTGAATCCCCATTTTAAACTTCCCTACAGCCCCCATATCTAAGGCATAACCGTCTTGCAAATAAAACTCCATTTTTATACCCAAAGCAATTAATACCGCTTGCACATCTACTTGGTGTAAACTACATTCGTTGCTAATATCTGCACTCAATTGTTCTAGGTCTATGGTGCCCCTGCTAATGGCCTGTAAAATGTATTGTGGTGTATTGTTTTGTAGGGTATTGTTTCTTTTTGTAATTCTGTATTGTAATGCCATTTTTTTGTATATTGTAAACGTTATAAAGCTATAGGGCAATTAGCTTATTACGGAGCCCTTTTTCAAATATACTACAATATCTATTGAAAAGTACTAGTTTGTTTGGCAAAAAATACTAGAAATCTTATATAAAAATACTAGAAATTTTTATCAAAAGTATCTACACCTTGTACAAAAAGTATCAATACTTAGTACCTAAAGTATCATAAGTTTTTACAGTTACTTCTAGATGCAATACCCAATGGTACTTGTTGTTTGTGATAGTGCCTCTTGATGGAGTGGTAAGCGTATATAGCAAAAAACCAAAAACTATATAAAGCGCAACTTTAGAGCGTGATAGGGGAGTTGTTACTAAACGCTTTTTTTTGAATGGCTTTTAACAATGATACTTAAAACAAATGCACATCATAATTTTAAGTTTCTTATTGTTCTATTTGTTTCTTTAAGGAGTTTTATTACCTTTATTTTTTATCTTTTGGTAAAAAATTGCACTCATAATAAAACATCCTATTATAAATAAATATGGGGTAAACTTTGCTCAATTATTAATAATTGTTAGAAGTTAACTTATAACATCTAAAATGTATTTTAGTTTTAAAAATTAATGTAAAACACTTTATGCTTATTTTAAAAATTACACCTGGCAAACCATAACATATTTTTAAATAATTGCTATTTTTATAGGCCAAAAAGTGCTTAAAAAAGATTAAAGACAAAAGAACAACAAATGAATATTACTAATGAAGCAGAAATAGAATATGGATTTGTAGGTAAGTTGCAAGACTTAAAATACACCTATCGAAAAGATATAAGAACTAGAGAAGCTTTAGAACTAAACTTCAGACAAAAGTTTGAAACCCTTAATAGCGTAAAATTAACAGATACCGAATTTGATAAATTACTTATCGAAATTATCAATCCAGATGTATTTAAAACGTCTAATCATTTAAGAAAGAGAAATACATTTATTAGAGAAGATGATACACCATTACATTACACTTTAGTAGATATTAAAAATTGGTGTAAGAATGATTTTGAAGTCATTAATCAGCTTCGAATGAATACACAAAATAGCAACCATAGATATGATGTTATTTTATTGATTAATGGTTTGCCTTTGGTACAAGTGGAGTTAAAAACACTACAAGTAAGTCCTAGAAAAGCAATTCAACAGGTTGTTGACTATAAAAACGATGTAGGAAACGGATATACCAATTCGTTAATGTGTTTTATGCAATTGTTTATTGTAAGTAATAAAACAAGAACCTTTTACTTTTCTAACAATAATAACAAACATTTTGCTTTTAATGCAGACGAACAATTTTTACCTGTCTATACCTTAGCCAAAGAAGACAATTCTAAAATAAACCACTTAGACGATTTTACAGAGAAGTTTTTAGCCAAATGTACATTGGGTGAAATGATTAGTCGTTATATGGTTTTAGTAGAAACCGAGCAAAAGATTTTGGTAATGCGTCCCTATCAAATTTATGCAGTAAAGGCTATTGTAGATTGTATAGAGCAAGATAGAGGAAACGGATATATTTGGCACACTACAGGAAGTGGAAAAACATTGACTTCATTTAAAGCATCTACACTTTTAAAGGATAATGATGCTATAGAAAAATGTTTATTTGTTGTCGATAGAAAAGATTTAGATAGACAAACCAGAGAAGAGTTTAATAAATTTCAAGAAGGTAGTGTAGAGGAAAATACCAATACAAAAACATTGGTAAAAAGAATGTTGTCATCAGATTATGCAGATAAAGTAATTGTTACAACAATTCAAAAATTAGGGTTGGCTTTAGATACTAAAAACGATAAGAATTACATTGAACATCTAGAACCTTTAAAAGATAAACGTGTAGTATTTATTTTTGATGAGTGCCATCGTTCACAATTTGGAGAAAACCATAAAGCTATTGTTGAGTTCTTTCCTAAAGCACAACTATTTGGGTTTACAGGAACACCTATTTTTGAAGAAAATGCAACCTATAAAACCATTGAAGGAAAAACTGCATCGTATAAAACCACAAAAGATGTTTTTCAAAAGGAATTACACGCGTATACGATTACCAATGCTATAGAAGATAAAAATGTATTACGTTTTCATATCGACTATTTTAAACCTGATGTAAAAATTGATACCACAAGTTTAAGTCATAAAATGGCGGTTATTGATACCATTATAAAAAAGCACGATAAAGCAACAGATTTTAGGAGGTTTAATGCTGTTTTAGCAACATCTTCTATTGCAGATGCTATTGAGTATTATCACTTGTTCAAACAAAACCAAAGAGAGTTTGGCGAAATAACTGAAAATTACAAACCTTTACAAATCGCTTGTGTATTTTCACCTCCTGCAGAAGGTAATAAAGACGTAAAGCAATTACAAGAAGATTTACCGCAAGAAAAAGCAGATAATGAAATAGAACCGAATAAAAAGAAAGAAGCATTAAGTGCAATATTAGAAGATTACAATAAACAATATGGTTCAAGTCATATCCTTAGTAAATTTGATTTATACTATCAAGATGTTCAGCAACGTATTAAAGCGCAAAAATTTACCAATGCAGATTATGCCTACAAAAATAAAATAGATGTATTAATTGTGGTAGATATGCTATTAACGGGGTTTGATTCTAAATATCTAAACACATTATATGTAGATAAAAACCTAAAATATCACGGATTAATACAAGCCTATTCACGTACCAATAGAGTAATAAACGACACCAAACCTTATGGTAATATTTTAGTATTTAGAGACCAAGAAGAAGAAGTAAACAAAGCAATGATGCGTTTTTCTGGGGCTAAAATAGAAAAGGCAAAAGAAATTTGGTTGGTAGATGCAGCACCTAAAGTCATAGAAAAATACAAAAAAGCAGTAGCTGATTTAAACCAATTTATGCAGGCAAAAGGTTTAGATTGTACACCCTCTGAAGTAAGCAATTTAAAAGGCGATGAAGCTCGCGCAAGTTTTATAAATGCGTTTAAAGAAGTACAGCGTTATAAAACACAACTAGACCAATATACAGACTTAGAAGATGAACAAGCTGAAACCATTGAAACACTCTTACCAACAGACGATTTGCGTTCTTTTAAATCGGTGTATATAGATACCGCAAAACAATTACAAGCAGCACAAAACAAACAAGGTGATAAAGCACCCAAAGATGTACAACAATTAGATTTTGAATTTGTATTATTTTCTTCTGCGGTTATTGATTACGATTATATTATGGGGTTAATTACAAATTACACAGACAACAAACCCTCTAAACACAAACTAACACAAGAGGAGTTAATAAACTTATTGGGGTCCAGCTCTAATTTAATGGACGAAAGCGAAGACATTATTGCCTATGTAAAAACTTTAAAAGTAGGTAGTGGCCTAATTGAAAAAGAAATACGTGAGGGCTATCAAAAATTTAAAGATAATAAGGCAGCAAAAGAAGTACAAACTATTGCAGACAAGCACAATCTCACCCAAAAAAGCTTAAATGAATTTATAAATGAAATTATGAACCGTATGATTTTTGATGGTGAAAAACTAACGGATTTATTAGCTCCTTTAGAGTTAGGTTGGAAAGAACGTCGCCCAAGAGAAGAAGCTTTAATGGAAGACTTAGTGCCATTATTAAATAAACTAGCCCAAGGGCGTGAAATAGCAGGATTAAACGCATATGAATAACGAGAAAGAAAAAATAGTACCACAGTTACGTTTCCCTGAGTTTGAAAAAGATGAAAATTGGAGTACTAAACCTTTGAAAAAAGTTTTCTCAATCTTTCAAGGCTATTCTTTTTCTAGTAAGGATAGTGTTGCAAAAGGAACACGTTGGGTAAAGATTGCTGATGTTGGTATTCAGAATATGAAACATAGCAATCCATCTTTTCTACCTGATGATTATACGAATATTTATGAGAAATTTTTATTAAAAAAAGGTGATTATGTACTAGCTTTAACTAGACCAATTCTCAATGGTAAATTAAAAATCTCTGCTGTTGATGATTTACTTCATAATTCTTTATTAAATCAAAGAGTAGGAAAATTGATTTCTGGTAGTAATTTAACACTTGTATATTATTTACTACAAACAAATTATTTAATAAAAGAAATAGAAAAAAGTATTGCAGGAAGTGAACCACCTAATCTTTCTATGAAGCAAATCGAAAATATTAAAATTTCTTTACCCTCAAATCCAAAAGAACAACAAAAAATAGCCAATTGTCTATCTTCTTTAGATAAATTAATAACAGCAGAAACCGAAAAACTAGACCATTTAAAAGACCACAAAAAAGGCTTATTACAACAGTTATTTCCTGCAATTGGAGAAACAAAACCACAATTTCGTTTTCAAGAGTTTAAAAATGATGGGGATTGGGTGGAAACTATTCTGGATAATTTAGGTGAAATTGTAACAGGAAAAACACCTAGTACTAAAAATGAAGCTCTATGGAATGGAGAAGTATTATTTATTACACCAACAGATATTTCTGATAAAAAATATCAAACATCAACAAATAGAACTGTTAAAAATACAGATAAATTAAAAATTTTACCACAAGGGAGTATTGTATATACTTGTATCGCATCTATCGGAAAAATGGCAATGACAACTATGGATAGTATCACTAATCAACAGATAAATTCCATAGTACCATTTGAAAATTATAAAAATGAATTTATTTACTATTTACTTATTAGCTTGACACCTTATATAAAATCAATACCAGCTACTTCTACTTTACCGATTATTAATAAAACCCAATTTTCTGAAATTGAATGTGAAATACCATCAAACCCAAAAGAACAACAAAAAATAGCCAGTTGTTTATCTAGTGCAGATGATTTAATAGAAGCACAAACCATAAAAATAGAAGCCTTAAAAAAGCATAAAAAAGGGTTGATGCAGCAGTTGTTTCCTACTATAAAGTAATAAAAACGAATAAAAATGGAAAAATTAACATCTGCCATCATTGCCATTGCCATCGTAAAGACGCAATATTTTGCGTTTCCACAACAACAGATCATATTGCTTCTCAATAAATAAACGGTAAAAATGGCGAAATACAAAAATAAATACAGATTAGAATCCACCCGATTACCTCATTGGGATTATGGTGCCAATGCCCTGTATTTTGTAACCATTTGTTGCCAAAACAGACATTGTTTTTTTGGGCATATTGCCAACAAAAAAATGATAGTATCAGATATTGGAAAAATGGCAGAAAAATATTGGTTAGAAATTCCGCAACATTTTCCGTTTGTGGTTTTGCATAATCACGTTGTAATGCCCAATCACGTGCACGGTATTATTGAAATTGCCAAAACAGATGATGGCGACGTTGGTGGTGGTGTTGATGGTATGGATGTTGGTGGGGGTGTTGTAGAGACGCAAAATTTTGCGTCTCTACGTACGGATGCAACGCAACAACCAATGGAATCCATACAAAAAATGCAACAATCAAACAAAAACACCAACAAAAATAAATTTGGACCACAATCAAAAAACCTGGCATCTATTATTCGTGGTTTTAAAATTGGGGTCACAAAAAATGCACGACGATATGAAAAAACACAAAATAATGTACCTATTTCCTTTTCATGGCAACCTCGTTATCACGACCATATAATACGCAATAACAAATCGTATCAAAACATATCAAATTATATTATCAACAATCCAAATAATTGGAAAGAAGATACATTTTATACAAAATATTAACCATGACAGCACAACAAAAACAAGAACAATTAGGGAAAGCACTTTGGGAAATAGCCAACGATTTACGAGGTGCAATGAATGCAGATGATTTTCGTGATTATATGCTATCCTTTCTATTTTTACGTTATTTATCAGATAATTATGAAGGTTCAGTAAAAAAAGAATTAGGGTCAGATTACCCAGTTTTAGAAGAAGATGATAAGCGTACACCACTTTCAGTTTGGTATGAAGCCAACGCAGATGATGTAGAGTTCTTTGAAAAACAAATGCGTAGAAAGGTGCATTATGTTATTGAGCCTAAGTATTTATGGAATAGTATTTCAGAATTAGCACGTACACAAGATGAAGAATTATTAAAGGACTTACAAAAAGGCTTTAAACATATCGAAAATGATTCTTTTGAAAGTTCTTTTAAAGGCCTGTTCTCAGAAATCAATCTAGATTCAGAAAAGTTAGGTAAAACATATACAGAACGTAATAAGAAACTGTGTAAAATCATTCAAAAAATATCAGAAGGTATTGCAGATTTTTCAACAGATAGCGATACATTGGGTGATGCATACGAGTATTTAATTGGTGAGTTTGCAGCAGGTTCTGGTAAAAAAGCAGGGGAGTTTTATACACCGCAACAAATTTCTACAATCCTATCCGAAATAGTCACCTTAGACAGTCAAAACCCAAAAGCAGGTAAAAAGAAAAAAATCAATAAAGTATTAGATTTTGCTTGTGGTTCAGGGTCTTTGTTATTAAACGTAAAAGATAAAATTGAAAAAGGAGGAGGCACAATAAGTAGAATTTACGGTCAAGAAAAAAACATAACCACATACAATTTAGCACGTATGAATATGTTATTGCACGGAGTAAAGGATTCAGAATTTGAAATATTTCACGGAGATACCTTAAAAAACGAATGGGATGTATTAAATGAAATGAACCCCGCTAAAAAAACAACTTTTGATGCTATTGTTGCAAATCCGCCATTTAGTTTACGTTGGGATGCATCAGAAGCAATGGGAGAAAATTTCCGTTTTAAAAATTACGGTTTAGCACCTAAATCAGCAGCCGATTTTGCATTCTTATTACACGGTTTACATTTTTTAAGTGATGAAGGTACAATGGCTATTATTTTACCTCATGGAGTTTTATTTAGAGGTGGTGCAGAAAAACGAATAAGAGAAAAGTTATTAAAAGATGGTAATATAGATACCGTAATTGGTTTGCCATCAAATCTATTCTTTTCAACAGGGATTCCTGTTTGTATATTGATTATTAAGAAATGTAAAAAGGAAGATGATGTATTGTTTATAAATGCTAGTGAACAGTATAGAAAAGTAAAACGTCAAAATGTATTAAGAGATGGTAAGGTAGATGGTGTAATAGACCCAAAAGAACCTAATGATATTCAGGAAATTATAGATACCTATCAAAACAGACCAGATAAAATTGAACGTTATGCACGTAGCGTATCAATGGCAGAAATTGAGAAAAATGATTATAACCTAAATATATCACGTTACGTAAGCACAGCAAAACCAGAACCTATAATTAATTTAAAAGCGGTAAATACTAAAATAGCAGAGGTAGAAACCAAAGCAGCAAAAGCATTGCAAGAGCATAATGGCTATTTAAAAGAGTTAGGGTTAGAGACCATCTAAAATAGATGAAGTGATGCATTTATATCGTTTAGAATCGCGAGGTTTTAAAAGTATTACCCTTTTATTGTTAAAGAAAGAGATTTCTCCACAAGGTCGAAATGACAAGTGTTTTATCATTCTGATTGCAGCGAAAGCGAAATAGAGGAATCTCAGTCACATTAAAAAGAGCACTCCATAGCAGTCGAGATGACAAAGAGATTTTCCACAAGGTCGAAATTACAAGTGTTTTGTCATTCCGATTGCAGCGAAAGCTGCATAGAGGAATCTCAGTCACATTAAAAACAGCGCTCCATAGCAGTCGAGATGACAAATAGATTTCTCCACAAGGTCGAAATGACAAGTGTTTTGTCATTCCGATTGCAGCGAAAGCGGAATAGAGGAATCTAAGTCACATTAAAAAGAGCGCTCCATTACAGTCGAGATGACAAAGAAATTTCTCCACAAGGTCGAAATGACAAGTGTTTTATTATTCTGATTGAAGCGAGAGCGGAATAGAGGAATCTCTGTCTCATTAAAAAGAACACTCCATAGCAGTCGAGATGACAAATAGATTTCTCCACAAGGTCGAAATGACAAGTGTTTTGTCATTCCGATTGAAGCGAAAGCGGAATAGTGGAATCTCAGTCACACTGAAAAGAACACTCCATAGCAGTCGAGATGACAAAGAGATTTCTCCACAAGGTCGAATTTATTCTTTTATGTGCATCTTTTCAAGTAAAGAAAACGCTTTACAAAGCCTTTGATTTACTAGAGAATCTCCATAAATTTCTGTTTTAGCAAGAATAAAATTAGAGTTGTTTAGTTTGATAAATAGGTTAGAAACTTGATATGGAAACTGTCCTTTTATCCCTTTAAATTGCATTAATAGACTTGGCTTTTCTAAAAAAACAACTCTTTTTGATTTCGTTTTAATTAAATTTTTAGCCAAATGTTCTTGTTCTTGCTGTAGCAAAAAAGCCTCATCAAAATTAATTTTATTACTAATATAGGTAACATCTAACAACACAGTTTCTGTCAATTGTTTTGTAGTATCTGCTGTAAATATCGACGATTGTACAACATCTGTATATAAATTAATTTTCCAATCTTTTGGTAAGTCAATAGAAAAAAGTGTTTTAACATCATCAACTTTTTCTAAATGGTTAAAAGTTGCTGTTTCGCAATTAAAAACTTTGCTAATTTCTGATTTTTTGTTGCACGAAAAAAATAGGAGAGAGGCTAAGAAAATTACAATATATTTTGCCATGAAATTATTTTAAAACCAATTTTCCAATCTTTTCATTACCACTTAGCCAAGCTGTATTTTTATCAACAAAATCAAGGGCATAATACCCTTTATTAGAAACTTTATGCCAAGTATGTCCACCATCATTAGAAAATGATATACCAGTTTTACCCACTGCAAAAACTTCTTTTCCATCTGTATTAGGTACATATTGTACACAACTTTTATAATTGGGGTTTTGGTTATCTGCAACTAAAGTCCATGTTTTTCCACCATCTGAAGTAATGGCTTTGGTGGCTTTGTTTTCTAATGGTTTAGAGTAATCTCCACCCATTATAATTCCGTTTTTTGCATCAGCAAAATCTACAGAATAAATGCCTTGAGGCCCATTACCTTGAATAATTGGCGTGTTAAAAATTTGCCAAGTTTGCCCATAATCATCAGATTTTAAAATTCGAGCTTTTGTACCTCCAGAAGCAATCCAAACAGTACTGCCTAAGGTTTTAATATTGGTATTACTAGCTGCAAAAAAAGCTTCACCATCTTCAAATTCTGGCAAATTATTACAAGGTATTTTGGTCCAAGTTGCACCAGCATTCGTAGTTAAAATAATAGAGGCACAATTTTGTGTGGGATCTCCTACAGCAATTCCGTGTAAATTATCGTCAAAAAACTGCATTGCATCATAAAATACTTTTTCATGTTGTTCTTGATACACTAAAGTAGGTTCACCTTCAGAAATTTTATACAATAAAGCAGGGTTGGCTACAGAAAGCACAAAATAATCTGTACCGTTAAAAGCCAAACTTCTAAAATGAGGAATTATAGTATCTTGGTATTTGATATTTAAAGCGTTTAAAGAAACACCTTGGTCTGTTTTAAAACCAACATCACCTTTAGAACCTGCATAAAATACTGTTTTTGTGTCTATTGCTTTTATAGCTCTTATGCTACTGTTAGCAATATTAAACTCTTGTATTTCAATAGATTTTAATGTTCTCGGTTCGTATTTTGTTACACAAGAAATTATAAAAAGTAAAGCGAGAATTAATAGTGATAATCTTTTCATTTTTGATTATTTTTATACGACTAAAATAAAGTATTTTAACAGAAACGTAAGGTGGTCTTGTGGAATTCTTTTTTACGAACAAATTATTTTTTTAATGAAAAAAGCATTAGTTATTTCTGGTGGTGGAAGCAAAGGCGCATTTGCTGGTGGTGTAGCCCAATATTTAATGACCAAAGAGCATAGAGAGTATGATTTGTTTGTGGGCACTTCTACAGGTAGTTTAATGGTATCGCATTTGGCCTTAGGCATGTTAGATGAATTGAAGAAGTTGTACACCAATGTAAATCAAAAAACGATATTTAGTAACAATCCGTTTGTAATTAAAAAAGTAGCTGGCGAAAAAATAGTGAGCATCAATCACTTTAATACACTAATCAATTTTTTAAAAGGAAGAAAAACATTTGGTGAAAGTAAAAATTTAAGAAGTTTAATTAAAGACAATATTACCAAAGAAATGTTTGAGGCAATTGCCAAAAGCAATAAAGAAGTAGTGGTTACCTTGTCTAATTTAACAGCCAACCAAATAGAGTACAAATCTAGTAACGAATGTACTTACGATGATTTTTGCGATTGGATTTGGGGTTCTTGCAACTACGTACCATTTATGAGTTTGTTAGAAAAAAACAAACAACAATATGCAGATGGTGGTTTTGGGTCTCTTGTGCCCATTAGAGAAGCCATTTTAAGAGGTGCAACCGAAATTGATGCTATAATTTTAGAAACAGAAGTAACACAAATAAATAGATTGCATTCTAAAAACCCGTTTTCTTTACTATTTGATGTTTTTGAGTTTATGATGATTCAAGTAGAAAGGCACAACATTACCATTGGTAAATTGGCAGCAAATAACAAAAATGTAAAGCTAAATTTATATTATACACCTACTGTACTTACTACAAATTCTTTAGTGTTTGATGAAACGAAAATGCGCAAATGGTGGAAATCTGGTTTTAAATACGCAAAGTCTAAACGAGAAGAGTTAATGAGTGAATTTAGACCAGATGTATTAACAGATCAAGAAATTGAAGAAGGTATTAATGATGTTGAAAAAATGAATATTTAATTTTATTTGAAGCTATTTCCTGCTTTCCATTATATCTTTTTATGCAGATTTCAATATTGTAAGTTATTGCAAAAATAGTAGTTGAATCAGTATTTTAAAGTGTCCATAAAATTTAGCATAAAAAGGATGTCATTTCAATCAGGGCTAAACCTATTTATGAACCTAATGACTAATTCATTCAGCTATTCGAATATTTAAAAGTTAAATGCTAAATAAGTACTACTATTTACCAAACTAATAAAAACAACCGCTATTTTGGATACTATTTTATAAAAATACAACTACAGAATTATAGAAAATGGTGTGTTTAAAAAAACAGAATTAAAACTCTAAATTATACAGTAGCATTTAAAAATAGAAATGATGTATAACATATAAATCTTTTTTGCTTTCTATTTATTTTAAATCAACAATCATATTGTCTTTTGCAGGATAGGCTAATTTGGAATTAAAAATTTCTTTAAAATCTATTTCCTTATTAGATTTTTGTACTGATTTTGCGCCAGTATTTATATAATTTAAGGTTTCATTTAATAAAGGATCTGAGCGCTCACCCAAAACCCCAAGATTTCCAAAATCTTCAGACAAGAATACACCTGGAAATGCTTCACTGTCTGGTACAATTCCATCTCTGTAATTAACTCCATCTTTATTGCTAATTTCAAAAACAATAGGCTGCATTGCATACCTGTGATTTTGTTTTAGATTTGCACCCGTTTTAGAAAAATTTTGTGAATCATACAATGTAATTGAACCTTCTTGTTTACCTGTTGTTGTAGCCCCAATTACACGCACATCTATATAAGCGCTTAAAGAATTGATAACTAATTCAGATGCTGAAGCAGAAGCGTTTGAAGTAATAAAATATACTTTAGTTAACCCCAAACTATTTAAGTTTTCTTGTAAAACTACATTGCCATTGGCATCAGTATTTCTTATTTCCGTTCTAAAATTGTTGGTAAAATTATCAGCAGTAAGAGCTTCCATAACCTTACTATTCCATATGTTCTGAGAAAATAGCTCACCATTAAATTGCCCAGTAATCATGCCTGCTAAATACGTTGCAGAACTTACAAAACCACCAGGATTATACCTTAAATCTACAATTAAATGATCTATATTTTCTGCTTTAAAATCAGCAAAAACAGCATTTAATTGTGCATCGAAATTAGACGCAAACTGATTGTACATTAAGTACCCTATTTTTTGAGTTCCTTCTGTAATTACTTTTGCAACTGCAACAGGGTTTTCTTGAAGTTCTGTTTTGGTTAAAGATATGGTTTGGCCATTAGTGGTGGGGTTTCCATCATTATAATCTGCTAAACCAATTGTAAAATTGGTGTTACTGCCAAATAGCAAAGCAAATGCATTATTTTCTGTCATTTGCATCCCATCAACACTATTAAAAATTTGACCTCTTGTTACATTATTGGTGGCAGAAGAAGAATTTGGAACAACATAACGTACATAGCCAAAAATATTGCTAGGTGTATCTCTATATCTTACCAAGCCAAATTCCATTCCAGAAGATAAATTTAATCCTTGAAAAGAATTCTCTAGTTCTATATAATCGTCAACTATTATAGAAAAACGATCTGTTGGCCTATTTAATAAATTTTCGAAAGTTTCTTCTGGCGAGTTATACTGTCTAAAATGAGTGTATAGTTCAGTTAAATTAATGGTGTTTTCACTTACTTTAAATTTATCATCATCTAAATCTGCAACATCTTTTTGCCATAGATAATATAAGTTTAAACCTTTCCATATAAAAAAATTAATTTCATCTTCTACAGAAACTACAAATTCGTCTTCTATAGTTGTATTGATTTCATCTTCTTTTTTAGAACATGACACAAGTAGAAATAAAAACGAGAGGATGCTAAGCTTAAAAATTGATTTCATATTAATTCGTATTCGGTAAATCTTGTTTTATAAATACACCATTATCTGTTTCTCTTTGGCTACTAATACTATGGTATAAATACTCTAAATTATTTGGGTTACAATTGTTATTAGATACTGAATTGCCCGTAAAAATGTAGCTTAATACTTGGTTTAAAATAGGGTCTGAATCTTCTCCTAAAACGCCTAAATTAAGTGCATCTTCTTGCAAACAAAGGTCAATATCTGGTGTAAACCCATTTTGGTAGGTTTCGTTATTATCATTTAAAAAACGCAATACTAAAGGTTGAATTGCAACTGTATGGGTTTCATTTTTACCCTCAAAATCATAGTCTATAGCATCGTATAAAGTAATGGCTCCTGTATTATTTCCTGCTGTTTGATTGCCTATTACATGAACATTTATATGTGCTTTTAAACTGTTAATAAGTAATTCTATTGCAGATGAACCTGTAAAATTAGCTCCATTTAAAATAATATAAACATCGGTTAAGTTTAAACTTTCTATAGGAGTAGTTTCATTTAATAAAGTGGGGAATTTTGTTTGCAAAGAATCAGGTTGATTTTCTAAAAACCATGTTTGCGCTTTTGCATTCCATTCTTCTTTAATAATAGTTTCTTCAGGAAACTGACCAGTAATCATACTAGATAATTGCGCAATATTTTCAGCAAAACTTCCACCACCAATATTATAGCGTAAATCTAAAATCAATTGATTTACAGCTTGGTTTTTAAAGTCTGAAAAAGCAGTGTTTAAATTGTTGATATAATTCGTAGAAAAATCGTTATTATAAACTAAATACCCAATTGTATTTGTGCCATTTGCAATTACTTTTTGTAGGTGAATTGCAGGGTGTGTGTAATTTTTTTTCACTAATGCAATAACCTCATTAGTTTCAGTAACATCAATACCATTATAATTCGCTTTTACCAATTTTAAAGTATCTTGACTGTAGTTTATCAGTAAATCTTCAAAATTATCATTTCGTAATGCTATAGTATCTTTTGTGGTATTAACAATAGCAAAAAAATAATCTCCTCTAGTAATATTCTGAGTAGCAGCATAAGAAAGTGGTAAAACATCTAAAGCAGTAACAAGAAGAGTGTCAGAATCTTGTTCTTTAAAAACAGTAAACTCTAATCCGTTTGTAAAACTGCTTCTAAGTTGTGGCTCAGTAATCGTAGCATGATCTTCTATTAAAGTAGATTTGATATCATCAGGAATTAATAAACTGTTAAATAATTCATTATAATTTGGGTAGCTACTTAAAAATGTATTTAATTCTTGATCAGAACTAAAGCGTGTATCAGATAAATTACCAATATCGTTTTGATATAAATAATAAGCGTTCAAACCTTTCCAAACAAAATCATGTACAATTAAGTCTTCAGGCAATTGGTAAGAATCTTTAGAGCAATTTAAAAATGCCAAAGTAAGTGCTAAATAACCAAAGAAATTGAATGTTTTTCTCATCATAAAATATCAAGTATATACTCTTATTTTAACGCAATATAAAGAGAAATAGTATTTTTTTAATCATAATTTGTAACAAAATATATAGTACATCGTCGTAATTATGTAAACCTGATAAAAAAGCAGATAAAATATCAGAAAATAAATAAAAAAATGAACCAATCAGACTTTTTAAAAGTTGTTTTACCCTTTAAAGATAAAGTTTTTAGACTAGCTAAAAGACTTTTAGTTTCTACAGAAGAAGCTGAAGATGCTACACAAGAATTATACTTTAAATTATGGAGAAGCAGAGAAAAAATTGCTGATTATAAAAATGTTGAAGCATTTGCCATGACCATGACAAAAAATTATTGTTACGATCGTTTAAAAAGCAAACAAGCCAGTAATTTAACATTAGTACATAGTAATTATAAAGAGAAAGAAACGTCTTTAGATAAGAAAATGGAATATCAAGACAGTGTAAACCAAGTGCACCAATTGATAGAAAATTTACCAGAACAACAAAAAATTATTATTCAATTAAGAGATGTTGAACAGTATGATTTTGAAGAAATCTGTAAAATGGTAGCTATGAAACCAACAGCAGTAAGAGTAGCATTATCTAGAGCAAGAAAAACAATACGAGAAGCATTAATTAAAAAACACAACTATGGAGTTAGCTAACATAGAAAAATTAGTAGAAAAATACGAGAATGCAGAAACAACACTACAAGAAGAGGCAATCCTAAAAAACTATTTTACCAAAGAGGATGTTGCACCACACTTGCAAGAGTACAGTTATATGTTCACCTATTTTGCTACAACCAAAGATGAAACGTATACAAAAACCATAAAGTTAGAACCTAAGAAATCTAAAAAAAGAAACTTTAAATGGTTATCTGTTGCAGCATCAATAGTACTTTTATTTAGCATATTTATTGGTCAGCAAGAATACCAAGAATACAAGCAAAGAAAAGAAGCACAAAGAATTTACGCAGAAGTAAGTAAAGGATTACAATTATTATCTACAAATCTAAAAAAAGGAGAGCAAGCAGTAGCACAATTGTACATTCACGAAAAAACGGTAAATAACGCATTAAAATAAACCAAGTAAAAATTAGTAAAACCAAGTAAACAGAGAAATTATGAAAAAAATAATTTTATTAATAGCATTTGTAGTTGCACCATTTGCAACCAATGCACAGTCTTTATTCGATCAATTTGAAGATATGGATGGCGTAGATATGGTAGTAGTTACCAAAGATGCTTTTCAATTATTGAAAAAATTTCAGCCTAAATCAAGTTCGGATGAAAATGAAATGTTGCAAGCTTTTGAAATGATTAACGATTTAAATGAATTTAAAATGTTTTCAACAGACAATTTAGATATTGCATCACAGATGGAAAATATGGTAAATACCTCTATAAAAAAATCGAAATTAACAGAATTAATGCGAATTAAAGAAGATGATTCTCGCATTAAAATCTATGTAAAAGCGACTTCAAACAAAGATTATGTGAGTGAAGTACTCATGTTTATAAAAGGCATAGATAAAAAAACAAACGGAATGTCGGAAGCTGTGGTACTTTCTTTAACAGGTAACATAGATATCAACAAAATGTCTGAATATACAGATAAGATGATCAAAGAAAATAAGTAACTAACTCAAAAAAAAATTCAGGTTTAACTTCTTAAACCTGAATTTTATTTAAAATTTTAAATATGAAAAAATTAACCACACTATGTGCACTAGTTTTTCTAGTTGTATTTGCCAGTTCTTGTAAAAATGAAAAATCGTTACAAAGCTATTTGGTAGATACCAGTGGAAAAGAAGGTTTTTTTACAGGAGATTTGCCAATTAGCTCTTTAATGTCTGCCAATGTTGATGTTTCTGATGATGTAAAAGAAACAATAAAAAGTATCAAAAAAATAAACTACGTTTTTTTACCAAAAACAACAGAGAATACAACCAATTACGAAGCCGAAAAAGTAAAACTTAATGCTATTTTTAAAGACAATAAAGATTATAAAAGCTTAATGGCAATGAAATTTCAAGGAATGAATGTCAAAGTTTTTTATTCTGGAAATACAGATGCTGTAGATGAAGTTATTGCTTTTGGCTATGGAGATAAACAAGGAGTTGGTGTTGCCAGATTATTAGGCGATAACATGAATCCTGCCAAAATTATAGACATGATGAATAGCGTAAAAATGGATGGAAATAGCGAATCTCTACAAAAATTTATGCAAAGTTTTAAAGGTTTGTAAACGACTCTTTTTAACAATTGATAAAAGCCATAATTCTTCTCGGAATTATGGCTTTTTTTATATTACATTTAGCCAAAATTATTTGAATGAAATTGAGACTATTATTTTTATTACTTTTAATAAGTTACGCTTCTTGTGTTAGCGTAAAAAAACACAATCAACAAATAACAAAATTACATGCTGTAACAGATTTAAGAAAAGATGTAGACAATTTATATCTAAATCTCCAAAAATACCATCCAAAATTATATCAATATAAAAGTAAAGAAGTTGTAGACTTTAAATTTGATAGCTTAAAAAAAGCCATAAATACGCCTTTAAATAGTAGTGATTTTTACAAAAAAACGGTTTCTGTTATTGCTCAACTAGGCCATGGTCATACCAACATCTTTCCACCAAAAAGAAAAAGAACAAAAGAAGAAAGAAAAATTTATTACAGAGAAAGACATGAGTTTAATGAATTAAGTTTTGAATATTTAAACAAACAATTGTTTTTAAGTGGTGTGCAACAAAAAGATAGTCTTTTATTAGGGGCAGAAGTTCTTCAAGTAAATGGAGAAAGTGTTGCAGATATTGATAAAAAGTACAGAAAAATGTTTTCTTCAGACGGTTACAATACTACATTTTATGACAAAGCAATTGGGAAACAGTTTAAAGTTTTTTATTACAGAGATAATGGAGCAGTAGACAGTGTCAGCTTAACTTTACAAGTCAACGATTCTTTATTTACAAAAACGTTTAGAAAATTTTTAAAAGAAGAAAAATCTGAAAATGAATTAAAAAAAACAGATTCTATTAAACCAAAACCTGTAAAAAAAGAGGTTGTAACTAAAAATTTAACTAGAAAAGAAAAACGTAAATACAATAAAACTCACGGGTTTAATGCGTTAGAAAACACATATAACAGAAATTTAAAATTTATTGGCAAAGACAGCACAATTGCCTACATGAAAATTAGAAGTTTTACAAATGGAGATTATAAAACTTTTTACAACCAAACTTTTACAGAGTTAGCCCGTAAAAAAACACAACATTTAATTATAGATTTAAGATATAATGGTGGTGGTAGAGCTGTAGAAATTCTAGATTTATATAAGTATTTAACCAATAAAGAGTTTCAATTTTTTGCTAAAAGCAATGTTAATACCAGAGTGCCGTTATTAACAGCTGCATTTTCCAACCAAACCCCTATTATTTCAAAAATAATTATTGGTATTGCATCACCATTAATAGCAACTTACAATGTATTTAAAACAGAAAAAGAAAATAATCAATTGTATTTTAAATATAGAACCAAAATACAACAACCAAACCCATTAAATTACAAAGGTAAAATATATGTTTTAATCAATGGTTATTCCTTTTCTTCATCAGCAGTTTTATCAACTCACTTGCATGCTACTAAACGCGCTATTTTTGTTGGTCAAGAAACTGGTGGTGCTTATAATGGCACTGTAGCTGGGTATATGAGAAAACATCAACTACCACACTCTAAAGTTACCATTTTATTTGGTGTTATGAATTTAACTACACCTTACCAACAAAATCCTGATGGTTATGGTATTAAACCAGATGTAGAAATCTTACCAACTTTAGCAGATAGACGCAATAAAATAGATCCAGAATTAGAATGGATATTAAAAGATATAGAAGGTAAACAATAAAAGTTGCCATTAAAAATATATATGAGCAACTAAATTGAGTGAATTTTGAATTTAACTACTCATTAACAGCTTCTACCACCATATTTAGTATTTTTGAGCCTTTAGAATAGAATATTTATGAGATTTCAAAAAATAGTGTTTTTTTGTTTTTTACTGATAAGTGTAAAGAGTTTTACGCAAACCAAAGCCTACAAATCCGAAAGAGAAAAAAATCACGATTTAATACATACCAAATTAAAAGTAGATTTTAATTTCTCTAACAAAACAATGAATGGCGAAGCTTGGATAACTGCAAAGCCTCATTTTTATAGCACTAATAAAATTACTTTAGATGCTAATGCTATGCGAATTCAAAAAGTAGCTTTGAATAGTATTGATTTAGACTTTAATTATGATGAGTATAAGTTAGTTGTAGATTTACCAAAAACGTATAAAAAAAATGAAGAATTTACCCTTTATGTAAAGTACATTGCTCGTCCAGAAAAGGTGAAAGATCAAACCACTCAAGAAATTACAGAAGCAAAAGGATTGTATTTTATCAATGCAGATGGTATAGATAAAAATAAACCTACACAAATCTGGACACAAGGAGAAACTCAAGCCAATTCAGCTTGGTTTCCTACCATTGATGCTCCAAATCAAAAAATGTCTCAAGAAATTTACATTACTGTTCCTAATCAATATAAAACATTATCAAATGGCGCATTAATAAGTCAAACTAAAAACGGTAATAACAGAACCGATTATTGGAAATTAGATCAAAAACATGCACCATATTTAGCGTTTATGGGTATTGGTGAATTTGAAATTATTAAAGATTTTTATAAAAATATTCCTGTAAATTATTATGTTGAAAAAGAATATGCGCCTTATGCAAAAGCGATTTTTGGTTTAACACCAGAAATGATAGGCTTTTTTGCAGATAAGTTAGGTGTTGAATATCCTTGGAACAAATACAGCCAAATAGTGGTCAGAGACTATGTTTCTGGAGCTATGGAAAATACAACTGCTGTGGTTCATGGAGAACAAGTGTATCAAAAACCTGGGCAATTGATTGATGATCATAAACATGAAAATACCATAGCTCATGAAATTATGCACCATTGGTTTGGTAACTTAGTAACGTCAGAAAGTTGGGCTAATGTTACTTTAAATGAATCTTTTGCAAATTATGGAGAATATTTATGGATAGCCCATAAATATGGTAAAGTAGCATCTGAAATGCATCATTTTGAACAAATAGAAGCCTATAAAAATGGGCAAAATAATAGTAAATCT
Source organism: Polaribacter sp. R77954 (assembly GCF_044595335.1). GTDB lineage: Bacteria > Bacteroidota > Bacteroidia > Flavobacteriales > Flavobacteriaceae > Polaribacter. Next base: position 437,512 of record NZ_CP138992.1, on the reverse strand, counting down.
TTGGTTCGTTTTAGTTATGATGATAGAGAAGAATTATTCGATTTAGTAAGCTATAACAAAGGTGGTGCAGTTTTGCATATGCTACGCAATTATTTAGGCGATAAAGCCTTTTTTACAGGATTAAAAAATTACTTAACCCAGTACCAATACAAAACTGCAGAAGTGCATCAATTGCGTTTGGTTTTTGAAGAACTTACAGGAAAAGATTTAAATTGGTTTTTCAATCAGTGGTTTTATGGTGCAAATCATCCAAATATCGAAATTTCTTACGATTATAATACTTTGCAAAAAACAGTTACCGTAAATATTATTCAGTTGCAAGGAGAAACTTTTAAATTTCCATTTACAATAGATATTTTTGAAGGTACTAAAAAAACAAGGCATACTGTTTTTGTTGAAGCCAATGATGCATCTTTTACGTTTCCTTATACCAATCAACCCAATTTAATTCAGGTAAATGCAGACAATGTTTTGTTGTGTGAAATCAACGAAAATAAGGTGTTGAGTGATTATATTTTTCAATTAAAAAATGCTGACAACTATGCACATAGAAGAGAGGCCTTAATGCAAATATTGGGTAAGCAAGATGATAAAGATGTTTTTAATGCGGTTGTATCTGCACTAAATGACGCGTCTTATAAAATTAGAATTTTAGCACTCCAAAAAATTGATTTAATCAATAAGTTTTCTAAAAAAGATGCCATCAGAAAAATTATGCAAATGGCAAATAACGATACTAAAACATTAGTACAGGCAGAAGCAATACACACTTTAGGGAAATTAACAGACCCTGAGTTGAAACCAATTTTTGAGAAAGCGTTAAATAGCGAGTCTTATTCGGTTTTAGGTAAAGCTTTGGTTTCTATGTACTATGTAGACAAAGAATTGGCTATTAAAAAATCTAAAGAATTGCCAGACGAAGTTCGTAAAATTTTAGCAACACCATTAACACAAATTTTTATTGAAGAAAAAGACGAATCTGAATTGCCATTTATTGCAAAATCTGTGGTTTCTGGGATGTTTTTAACCAATGATGATACTACTAAAGCACTGTATCAAAAGGCGTTTCAACAAATTTCTGAAAGCAACAATACAGAAGCCATACAAAATGTGGTAGATGATATGGTGGTTAAAGGAAATCAGTTTAAAGGTTTTAATTTTGATAAAGTGGTAATTAACTTAATGAGAAATATGGTGAATGAACAGAAAAAGACCGATAATACCAATAAACAACGAAATATTGAAATAATAAAAACAGCCATGGCAAAGTTGTTGTAAATTGAATACACAACTTGAGTTTAATTTAATATGTTTGCTTTCAAATTTTTAGAAAATGCTGCATACCTTAGAAAAATTAAAATCGGGTGAATTATTAGGTTTAAAAAGAGTAAATATATCTTGTGGTCTTACTGAGTTTCCTAAAGAAATCTATACTTTGTCAGAATCTTTAGAAATTTTAGATTTATCTAACAATCAGTTATCAGCATTACCTAACGATCTTGTACTATTAAAAAACTTAAAAACTATTTTTTTAGGGAATAATAAGTTTACAGAATTTCCTAAAATATTAGCAAAACTTCCTGTATTAAGTATGATTGGCTTTAAATCTAATCAAATTGCCAACATTCCAGAAAATGCGTTTCCTCCATTATTAAGATGGTTGATTTTAACGAATAACAACCTACAAAAACTCCCAAAAAGCATTGGAACCTGTAAGTATTTACAGAAATTTCTAGTAGCAGGAAATTTAATTGAAGAATTGCCTAACGAAATGGCAAATTGTAAAAATCTTGAATTACTCAGAATTTCATCTAATAAGCTGAAAACAATTCCAGATTGGTTGTTTCAGTTACCAAAATTATCTTGGGTAGCTTTTGGTGGAAATCCGGCCACACATAAAATTAAAATAGAGAATGAGATTGCCTCTTATGATTGGAATGATTTTAATATTCACCAAGTTTTAGGTCAAGGAGCTTCTGGAGTAATCTCAAAAGCACATTGGCTTTCTAAAAACAAAGCTGTTGCCATAAAAGTATTTAAAGGCGCTGTTACTAGTGATGGATTGCCAGAAGATGAAATGAAGGCTTCAATTGCTGCTGAACAACATCTAAATTTAATCCCAATTTTAGGAAAAATTAAAAATCACCCAGAAAGAAAGCATGGCTTGTTGATGGAATTCATCTCACCAGATTTTATCAATTTGGGAAATCCACCAAGTTTAGTGTCTTGTACTAGAGATGTTTTTGATGAAAAGACATCGCTTGCAATAAACGATGTTGTAAAAATTGCCACAAATATGGCTTCAGTAGCAGCTCATTTGCATAACAAAGGTATCAATCATGGAGATTTATACGCGCATAATATTTTAATCAATAAAGCCTCAAAAATCCTTTTTGGTGATTTTGGTGCAGCCACTTTTTACGATACCAATTCTAAATTAGCAAAGCATATAGAAAGGGTAGAAGTAAGGGCTTTTGGCTGCTTGCTAGAAGATGTACTTGCTTTGGTTGATGAATCAGAAATAGAAACTCCTTTATACATTCATTTACAAAAAATAAAGCAGCGTTGTTTTGCTGTTGAAGTAAAAAATCGGCCGAGTTTTTCTGAAATCACAAAAGAATTATCAAACATAAAAAATAGTTAAGTTTATGAATTATAGTTTTTTAAATCAATCATTCTAAAGTTTATATTTAAAAAATAATGGGTTATATTATTTGTATTGCTATTCTTTTAATTATCTTATTTATAAGTCTAAAACCGAAGCAAAAACAAAAAGTAATTCCTTTAGACAAGGTTTTAATTCCTGAACATTGGCATCAAATTTTAGTTGAGCATATTTTATTTTATAAAAAATTGACCAAAAACGAACAACAACTTTTTAAAGCTAAAATGGTGCGTTTTTTAGAAAATACAACTATTGAAGCCATTCATTTTGAGTTGGAAGAGTTAGATACTCTGTTTATAGGTGCAAGTGCCATAATTCCTGTGTTTCGATTTCCAAATTGGAACTATTGCAATCTATCAACCGTTTTAATTTATCCTGATTATTTTGATGAAGATTTGCAATTCAGTAATACAAAAAAAGGAAGATATTGCAGGTTTGGTAGGCACAGGTAGGTTCGAAAATCACATGATTTTATCTAGAAAAGCATTGCATCATGGTTTTAGCAATAAAACCGACAAAGGCAATACAGCCATTCACGAGTTTATCCATTTGTTAGACAAAGCAGATGGCGTTATTGACGGAATTCCGAATGCGTTGTTAGACAAGCAATACACCATTCCATATTTACAATTGGTACATCAAAAAATGGAAGAAATCAATAAAGATAAATCTGATATCAGAAATTACGGAGGCACTTCTCAAATTGAATTTTTAGCAGTTGCAGGAGAATATTTTTTTGAAAGACCAAAATTGCTAAAAAGAAAACATCCAGAACTGTATAAGATGTTGGAGGCTTGTTTTGCGAGATAAACTTAGCAAAAAAATAATTTTAATCTTTTAAACCTTTTCTGATTGATATTATTTCTGAAAAATAGATTTAGCTAACGTCCAACTAAAATGAGTATGCGCACCAGTAGCTAAAAGCATTGCTATCGCCATTTAGCACTGTCCTTTTAAAGAGCTCTCTGTTAGCATATTCATTTTAGTGTTTGTTGTGTTTCGTTTATTCTATCTTTTTTGCTTCATTGTCACCCCCTTGGTGAAGAGTTAGACTATTCACTTCTCCTTTTTCATCCATGTTAAAGGTTAGTTTGACATCTACATCAACTAAACTGAATTTGTTCTCCTCAAATGGTATGATTTCAATCTTGTTCTGCCCAGTAGCTTGTGCAAACATTTTACCTTCTTCCTTGAATATTGACAATATGAAATTTGGAGCTAATTCATATTTACCCAGATACCGGTCTGTGATAGCATTATCAAGTTCAATTTTTTCAATTGATGGAATTGGTTTGTTGGTTCGCTTCCATTCTACATCATAACCCGTACTCTTAGAGGTAACAGATACTATCTCTCTGTCTGAGTTCCGATCGAAATGAAGTGTAGTCACACCACCACCATCAAAAAAGAACTTGTCTTTTTCAAAGGGATAAATTTTGTATTTACTCCCTCCAGTTCGTAAAGAGGAAAGCTGACCATCCTTAAATGTGATAATTCTCTGTTCTTCTTTGTCAGATTCATAGACAGCTTCATATTCTTTCAAAAGATCATCGGACAAGGTTATTGGTTTCCAATCGAAAGGTTTTCCGACAGCCATGGCCGCCATTTTAGTTGCGATGTTCCCAGGAGGATTACAGTTGCAATTAGAAAACACAGCAACGAATAGTTGTTCTTCCGGTAAGAACATGGAACTAGTCAAATAGCCGTTAATACCTCCGCCATGAGATATCATCGGACTCCCTTGAATATTACCTATTCCCCATCCATAGCCATACCCGGTTTTTTCACCACTGTTCAATTTATAAGAGGAATGAGCTTCCTCTCTCGATGCTTTTGAAATCACCTTGTCATCCATAACTGCACTATACCAATTGTATAGATCATCGATAGTCGATAGTAGTGACCCAGCAGCATATGGCTGTGTCATACTCAAGAAGTCAGCATTTATATAACCATCATCATTTTTATCATAACCATATGCTCTGTTCCTAATAATTCTGGAAGTGGATCCGTAATAAGAGCTGGTCATTTCTAAAGGATTAAAAAATGTACTTTCAATATATTCTTCATAGGACATGCCAGACACAACCTCGATGATATATCCGAGGATAAAATATGCGGAGTTGTTGTATCTCCATTCTTCACCTGGTTTAAAGTCCATAGGCTGATATTTGAAGAATTCAATCAGTTCTTCTGGTGTAAAGTCCTTTTTTCTAACCTCGCCATCCCATTCTTTCATTCCCGTGTAGCTCTTAATTCCCGAAGTATGAGTTAGCAGATGTTTTATTGTTATTTCATACCCATGAGTAGGGTATTCTTTAACATACTTCGTGATATCGTCATCCAGATCCAATTTTCCATCATCACGAAGCTTCAAAATCGCAGATGCAGTAAACTGCTTGGTTATGGAACCAATCCTAAAAATATTCTCTGGTTTCATCTTTACACCAAGTTCCAAATTGGCCATGCCAAAGGCCTTCCGATACAAAACCTTTTCATCTTTTATTACAAGAGCCACGGCACCAGGGCCATCATCTTTGAATGTTTCAGCCATTAAGGCATCAAATTCCTTGCTAAGCTTTTGCGCTATTGAAGAATGAGCAAGGATGAATAAAAGGATAATTGGTAAGATCTTTTTCATTATGATTTGGTTTGGTGAATGAAACACAACTCTATTCGGATATACCGAGTTTCAATTCGTTATATCCAGAGTTAGCTAAGTTCGGCTTTTTTGTTCAGAAAATCAACAGGAAAAACACCTTGTTTTAGGTAAACTTATCCACAAAAAGTTATTCTTCAAAACCCAATCAAAATTATTATAACAATTCACAATCCACACACTATCTTTGCACTTCACAATTCTTTATGTCCATAAACACACTTTTAATAACACCACCTTTTACGCAATTAAACACTGCCTATCCTGCAACTGCTTACATTAAAGGATTTTTAGAATCTAAAAATGTAAAAGCAACGCAAATGGATTTAAGTATCGAGTTGTTTACAGCTGTGTTTACCAAAGAGTTTATCGATGCTATTTTTAAACAGGCAGATTTATTGGGCAATGCAGCTTTGCCTTTGGTGTATAATCAGCGAGAAGAATACATCAATAAAGTAGAAACTGTGATGCAATATTTGCGCGTACAAGAGGTTACAGCAGCGTATCAAATTGTGCATAAAGATTTTTTACCTCAAGGCCACAGACGCATCAAATTAAACAAAGATTTATCAACCGAATTTGGCAAATTAGGCATTTTAGACAAGGCCAAACACATTGCCACCTTGTTTGTAGAAGAATTAGGCGATTTTATAAATGCCAATGTAGATGAGTTTTTCTCTTTTACGCGTTATGCAGAACAATTGGGTAGAGCAGCTTCTAGTTTCGATCAAATTGATGAGTATTTACAATATGAAACTACGCTGATAGAGGACGAAATGTTGTACATTTTAGAGGAACAAATCAAAAAAGACAACTACGATTTGGTTTGTTTTACCATTCCTTTTCCTGGTAATTTATTTTCTGCTTTACGTTGTGCACAATTTATAAAACAAGAATATCCAAATTTAAAAGTCGCTTTTGGTGGTGGCTATTGTAACACCGAATTAAGACGTTTATCAGATCCAAGAATTTTTAATTTTGTCGATTTTATTACGTTGGATGATGGAGAAGGTCCTTTATTCAAAATCACTGAATTTTTAGACCTTAAAATAGGCGAGGAGCAACTAGAAAGAACTTTTATTTGCAAAAATAACGAGGTTGTATATGCAGATAAAAAACCAAATACCATTTTTCATCATAAAAATTTACCAGCACCAAGTTATATAGGTTTGCCAACCGCAAAATATTTGTCTTTTTTAGATGTGATGAACCCAATGCACAGAATGTGGTCTGATGGAAAATGGAACAAACTCACCATTTCTCACGGTTGTTACTGGAAACAGTGTTCTTTTTGCGATGTAACTTTAGATTATATTGGCAATTACCAAAACACGACTGCAGAAGATTTGGTAAATAAAATTGAAAAAATAATTTCAGAAACAGGCATTACAGGCTTTCATTTTGTAGATGAAGCTGCGCCTCCAAAAATGTTGCGAGCGTTAGCAAACACATTAATAGCGCGTAAAGTGTATATTACTTGGTGGACGAATATTCGTTTTGAAAAAACATTTACACCAGAATTGTGTGCGTTATTATCAAAATCGGGCTGTATCGCTGTTACTGGTGGTTTGGAAGTGGCTTCAGACAGGTTGTTAGCAAAAATGAAAAAAGGCGTTGATATTGCACAAGTTGCCAGAGTTACCAAAGCTTTTTCTGATGAAAATATTATGGTGCATGCCTATTTAATGTTTGGTTTCCCAACAGAAACTGCACAAGAAACTATTGATTCTTTAGAAGTTGTGCGTCAATTGTTTCAGAACAATTGCATTCAGTCTGCGTTTTGGCATCAATTTGCGTGTACAAGTCATAGTCCTGTTGGTAAAAATCCAGATGAATTTCAAATCAAGATTACAGGACCAAAATTTGAAGGTTTTGCCGAAAACGATTTGTATCACGAAGACCCAACAGGCGCAGAGCATCATTTATATAGCAAAGGTTTAAACATCGCCTTGAATAATTACTTGAATTACAAAGGTTTTGAGATTCCTTTAGAAGATTACTTCACTTTTAAAGTGCCTAGAAAAACATTAGCCAATAATTTGATTGCTGGTTTTTTGGAAAACAGTAATGCTACAAAACAAACTCCTCAAAAATAGCATGCAACTCTTTTTCAGGGTTGCTACACATTCCAGAATGTGTTTTAGAACTCTGAATAATAGTACTTCTGCAAGCAACTAGCCATCTAAAACGATCTGAAATTTCAAATGCACCAATTTTTCCTGCAGATGATTTTCCATCACAAATTAGTTTCCAAGCATTTAAATAATCGTTCAGGTGATTTAATTCTAATGCTGGAGCAATTGCGTTGAGTTTATTTGGGTTGATATGATATTTTATATCCAAATATTTTTTACGTTTCGAAAAAAGAATCACACCAACATTAAAAAACTCTTCACGTTCAACTTTTGGCACTAATCTAATAATGGCGTATTCAAAAGTAACTTTATCTTGCATCTTCAGCTTCTTTTACAAGTTCATCAATCATTACCATTTTTGCATTTAAAAAAGTAAAATATGCTTTTCTGATTTCATCAGGATTTAAAACTTCGCCATCACTAATCAACCAATCTTCGGGTATTTTAGTAATAATGTCTGAAATAATAGTTTTATTTATAAGTTGCTGTATGTCTTTAGCAGCTTCTTTTAACAAAGTTGCTTTAGGCAAAAGTACGTGGTCTTTTATCAACGGAAAAGTTCTTGTTAAATGATGCTGCCAAGTTTGCCAATTGTGATGGAAATAAAAACTTGCTCCATTGTCAATTACCCACAATTCTTTATTCCAGATTAATAAATTTGTGTTTTTTGCAGTTCTATCTATGTTACTTATCAAACTGTCTAAAATAACCACCTTAGAAGCTGTTAAGGCATCTACTTTAGACACCAAAGGATCATAAGTTATAGCACTTGATAAAAAATGCAAGCCCAAATTTAAACCCACACTAAATTTTAGCAAATCTTGAATTTCTTCATCGGGTTCTGTTTTGCTAAAAGAATCGTCTAAATGCATAAAAACCAATTCAGGCACTTTTAAACCAATGGCTCTTGCCAATTCGCCACCAATAAATTCGGAAATCAAAGCCTTTTTTCCTTGACCTGCGCCCCTAAATTTAAGTACATATAAAAAACCATCATCTGCTTTTACGATTGCTGGTAAAGAACCACCTTCTCTTAAAGGTTGTAAATATTGTGTAACATTTACAGTTCTTATCTCAATTTTTTTCATAAAACTAAGATATGTTATTTATGATACTCCTCAAAAGTACCATCATTATAAAAAACAACAATTCTTTGAATCCTTTTTTTATCGTTTTTCTCAGAATTTGAAAATAGAGTAGGAGGTGTTTTGGGAATTTTTTTTTCTTCAACTTTAGGGAAATTTCCTTTTCCGTTCAACAACCATTCAATATCTAGATCTTTAAATTTTGAGGTGATTTTTAATACAAAATCTAAACTAGGTTTATTTCTACCCGATAAAATATGTGAAATACTTGAGCGCTGAACTCCTATTTTATCAGCAAACAAAGAAGCTGATAACTCATAATATTCCATCAAAATTTTTATACGATTAGAAAACTCAGAACTGTTTAACATTGTGAAAATAAGATTAGATGCAAATGTAAAAAATGAGAGGCAACACGCAAAATATTTAATTAAAAGCCTTTTGGTAAATTAGTTTTATGTTAAATTTTAAGTTGAATTAAATTTATGTAATATTTTGAAATATAATGTTTTATGAAATTTAAATATAAAGTAATAAATCATCTTTATAAAGAGTTGTTATATGCGCATTTATGCCAATACCTAAGGTTTACAAAAGTAATTTTTTTATAACTTAAACCGTTTTAATAGATACCAATTCATAAATTGATATGAAAAAAATTACAGTTGTAGAGTCCTTATCAAAAGTGTAAATTTGTACTTCTAAATAGCGTTATCTGTGGATATTTTATCACCAAAAATTGTAAAAGAAATTTTTAAAGACCAGAGAGAAATTTTTCTTTTTGGCAAGTGGATTACTTTGTACGATATCGAAATATTGTTGCAAAAACATCAAAAAAGTTTTCAAATCAAACAACTCGGTTTTTCTGAGCAACTAAGGCCAATTTATACTTTGAAAATTGGTACAGGAAAAAAGAAAATTTTGCTTTGGTCTCAAATGCATGGAAACGAAAGTACTGGCACAAAAGCCTTATTTGATCTATTCAATTGCTTTACAAATGATGCTAATCAAGTTTTTAAGACCATTTTAAAAGAGTGTACACTACTTTTTATTCCGATGTTAAATCCTGATGGTGCAAAAGCTTATACAAGAGTTAATGCCAACAATGTTGATTTAAATAGAGATGCTGTAGATCGAGTTGCTAAAGAAAGCAAATTATTGAGAGAAACATTAGAAGAATTCGACCCTCAATTTTGTTTTAATTTGCACGATCAAAGAACTATTTTTGGAGTAGAGGGCACAAAAAACCCTGCAACAATCTCTTTTTTAGCACCTTCTGAAGAAGTAACAAGAGCATTAACTAAAGGCAGAAAAGAAACCATGAATGTTATTGTGGCTATGAATGGTTTATTGCAAAAAATGATTCCTAATTTCGTAGGTAGATATACAGACGAATTTTATCCAACAGCTACTGGAGATAATTTTCAAAAATTAGGTTACAATACCATTTTAATTGAATCTGGCCATTATCCTGATGATTATCCTAGAGAAATTTCTAGAGAATTTACGTTTTATGCCATAGTTCAAGGACTTTACCATATTGCTATTTCAAACGATTTTACAGCATATTTACCCTATTTTGATATTCCTAACAATGCAAAAACTTTTTTTGATGTTATCCATAGATATAAAAATAGTAACAAAAACATTGCGTTTCAGTATCAAGATAGTATTGTTGAGGGTAAATTTGTATCACATTTAAGCAAGGTTGAAGGTGAAAATAACCTAAATGACAAAATAGGACACTCCGAAATCGTTTTCGAGAACGAAATTAATTAAGTATTTATCAGTTTTTTACTTGTTTAATTAAATTAAATTTATAAATTTGCATCGATAATTGAATAATACTTAAAAATGAAAAAATTTATCTTAGACGAAATTGATCATCAAATTTTAGATATTTTAATAGAAAATGCAAGAACTCCATTTACAGATATTGCAAAACAGTTACTAGTTTCAGCTGGTACTATTCATGTTCGTGTTAAAAAAATGGAGGATGAAGGTATTATTCAGGGTTCTACACTCACATTAAATTATGAAAAAATGGGCTATTCCTTTATAGCGCATGTTGGAGTTTATTTAGAGAAAACATCTATGACTCAAAGTGTTATAGAAAATTTAAGAAAAATACCAAATGTTACTGTAGCTTACGTAACTGCTGGCAAGTATAATATTTTTTGTAAAGTAAGGGCAAAAGGTACTAACGATGCTAAAGATATTATTTATCGAATTGATGATGTTCCTGGTGTAAACAGAACAGAAACAATGATAGCTTTAGAAGAAAGTATCAACGATAAGAAAAGAATGATGCATGCAATTTTTGCAGATTTATAAGAATATCAACATTATTTTATAATCCTTATCATTAAAATGATAAGGATTTTTTTATGGAATAAACTTTTGATTCTGTATGTTTGTTAGTGTACAATTGGTAATTTATGACTCTAAATACTGAATATAATTTAAACTCAGATTCAGATAAAGCATTTTTATTGAATTTATTCAAAAAGATGTTAAAACCTCGTTTAATTGAGGAAAAGATGCTCATTTTATTGCGTCAAGGAAAAATATCTAAATGGTTTTCTGGTATTGGTCAAGAAGCCATAGCTGTTGGAGTAACTTTAGCTTTAGAAAAAGACGAATATATTTTACCAATGCATAGAAATTTGGGCGTTTTTACAACCAGAGAAATTCCTTTATACCGACTTTTTGCACAGTGGCAAGGTAAACAAAGTGGTTTTACTAAGGGTAGAGATCGAAGTTTCCATTTTGGAACACAAGAATTCAATATTGTTGGAATGATTTCTCATTTAGGGCCTCAATTAGGAGTTGCAGACGGAATTGCCTTAGCCAACAAATTAAAAAATAATCATAAACTATGTGCTGTTTTTTCAGGTGAAGGTGGTACAAGCGAAGGCGATTTTCACGAAGCTTTAAACGTAGCTTCAGTTTGGAGTTTACCTGTTTTATTTTGTATAGAAAACAATGGTTATGGCTTATCTACGCCAATATCTGAACAATTTAATTGTAAAAATATTGCAGATAAAGGCATTGGTTATGGTATGGAAAGTCACATTTTAGATGGTAATAATATAATTGAAGTTTTTACAAAAGTTGATGAACTTGCTAAAAGTGTAAGAAAACATCCAAGACCTATTTTATTAGAGTTTAAAACCTTTAGAGTAAGAGGTCATGAAGAAGCGAGTGGAACAAAATATGTGCCAGCTGAACTTTTACAGTTCTGGAAAGATAGAGATCCAATAACCAATTTTGCTGCTTTTTTAAGAGAAAAACAAGTTTTATCTGAAGAAATTGAAGTTTCATATCGTAAAGAAATTGACAAGGAAATTAATAAACATTTAAAAATTGCTTTTGATGAAGAGCAAATTATACCCAATATAGCAACAGAACTTAAAGATGTTTTAAAACCTTATAATTTTAAGGAGATAAAAGCTTCATCTACCCAAAAAAATATTCGTTTTGTTGATGCCATTTCTGACGGATTAAAATTATCGATGGAAAAACATCCAAATTTGGTAATACTAGGACAAGATGTTGCTGAGTATGGAGGAGTTTTTAAAGTTACTGAAGATTTTGTAAGTAAATTTGGAAAAGAACGTGTAAGAAATACACCTATTTGCGAATCTGCCATTGTAAGTGCAGCTTATGGTTTGTCTGTAAACGGAATGAAAGCTGTTGTAGAAATGCAGTTTGCAGATTTTGTTTCTTCTGGGTTCAATCCGATAGTAAATTTATTGGCAAAATCGCATTATAGATGGGGTCAAAATGCAGATGTTGTAATAAGAATGCCTTGTGGAGCAGGTGTAGGTGCTGGCCCTTTTCATAGTCAATCTAATGAAGCTTGGTTTACCAAAACACCTGGTTTAAAAGTACTATATCCTGCTTTTCCTGAAGATGCTAAAGGCTTATTAATTAGTGCCATAAACGATCCTAATCCAGTTCTATTTTTCGAACATAAAGGTTTGTATAGGTCTGTTTATCAACATGTTTCAGAAAATTATTATACTGTAGCAATTGGTAAAGCAAATCTCTTAAAAACAGGAAATCACATTACTTTAATTGGGTATGGACCAACTATACATTGGCTTTTAGAGGTTTTAGAAAAACATCCTGAAATTGATGCAGATCTTATCGATTTAAGAACTCTACAACCTTTAGATACAGCAACTATTTATGCATCTGTAGAAAAAACGGGTAAGGTTTTAATTGTTCAAGAAGATTCTCTTTTTGGCGGAATTGCGAGTGATTTATCAGCATTAATCAACGAAAATTGTTTTAAATATTTAGATGCGCCTGTACAAAGAGTTGGTAGTTTAGACACTCCAATTCCTTTTCAACCAGATTTAGAACAGCAATATTTAGGAAAAAATACACTTGCAAAAAGCATTTTAGAGTTGCTCGATTATTAATTATCTTTAGCATTTTAAACAGAAAAATAGATTTATGAATAACAAACAGATCATCTTTAAAAAACGACCTGTAGGAGTACCCAATGCAGATACTTGGCAGTTAGAATCTAATCCAATTCCTGAACTAAAAGAAGGAGAAATTTTGGTAGAACACTATTATATTTCTTTAGATCCTGCAATGCGTGGTTGGATGAACGATACCAAATCTTACATTCCTCCTGTGGCTATAGATGATGTGATGCGTGCTGGTTCTATTGGCAAAGTAATTCAGAATAATGGGAATTCAAAGTTTGAAATTGGTGACGTAGTAACCAGTTGGGGAGGTGTACAACAATACGCAATTACAAATGGCGAAGGTTGGTATAAAGTAGATACTCGTTTGGCATCAATGCCAAAGTATATTGGAATTTTAGGTATGCCTGGAATGACTGCTTATTTTGGAATTACTGAAGTTGGTAAAATTAAAGAAGGAGATATTGTTTTAGTTTCTGGTGCTGCTGGAGCTGTTGGTAGTGTAGTTGGGCAAATTGCAAAAATTAAGGGCTGTACTGTAATTGGTATTGCTGGTGGACAAGAAAAATGCGATTATCTAAGAAATGAATTGGGTTTTGATGAAGCTATTGATTATAAATCAGAAAACATATATACAGCTCTAAAGAAAAAATGCCCAAAAGGTATTGATGTTTATTTTGATAATGTTGGCGGAAAAATTTTAGATGCAGCTTTAATGAAATTAAGAATGCATGCAAGAGTGGTAATTTGCGGTGCAATATCTCAATACAATAATAAAACCAGAATCGATGGCCCAAGTAATTATTTATCATTATTGGTAACGCGTTCTACAATGCAAGGAATGGTAGTGACGGATTATGCCAAGAATTTTGGTAACGCAGCCAAACAAATGGGTACTTGGATGCAAGAAGGTAAACTAAAATCAAAAGAAGATATCTACGAAGGTATTGAAAACTTTCATGAAACCTATAACCGATTGTTTTCTGGTGATAAAAAAGGAAAATTAATTTTAAAAGTAAAAGAAGAATAATAGTGGAACACTTTTTTCAATGCCCTTATTGTTGGGAAGAAATTTCGATGATTTTGGACAGCAGTGTAAGACAGCAAACGTATATAGAAGATTGTGAGGTTTGTTGCAATCCCATAGAAATATCGCCAAGATTTGAAAGTGGCGATTTGATTGGTTTTGAATCTCAATCTATTGAACAATAAAAATTACACAGAGAATCACAGGTTTTTTTCAAAGAGAAACTCAGAATTTTAACCTGCAAGGTTTTCAAAACTTTGAAGTTTTTTTTAGTTTAAACATTAACTTAGTTAAAGTTAAAATAGATAATATTAAGCAAAAGATATTTCGATAATTAGATCTACAAATTCTTGAAGCTTAAGACATAAAAATTTCTCTGCGAAACTCAGTGTTTTTTTCTTTGCGAATCTAAGTGTCAAAAATTTTGCAAAAAATTACAATAAAGGATTTTCCCATTTAAATTCCTCAAAAAGCGCAAGCCAATCTTTAGGAAAAGTTGCTTTTAAATTCATTTTTTTTGATGAATAAGGATGCGTAAACTCCAATTGTCCAGCATGCAAAAATAAGTTTTTCCAACCAAAATTTTCAAGAAACATGGTATCGTGATTTTTATCACCATATTTAGCATCACCAATTAAAGGATGACTAATTTTATTGGTGTGCACACGCAATTGATGCATTCTACCCGTTTTTGGGGCAAGTGCTACCAAACTATATCTTGAGGAATCGTAAGGTTTTACAGGAATGTTTAACGTTACATTTTCTAGAGTTTTTAAATCGGTTAAGGCATTTTTATGTATTTTAGCATCTCTACCTTTAACAGGAGAGTCAATTGTTTTGAATTCAGGAGAAAAACCACGAACTACGCCATAATAGGTTTTCTGAATTTCATTTTTAGTAAATAATTCTTGAAATTTAGAAACGTACTCCTTTTTTTTTGCTAATAAAATAATGCCAGACGTTTTTCTGTCTAACCTATGAATAGGATAAACTTTTAGACCTGTTTCACTTTTAATCATTTGTAATAATGAAGTTTCATCAGCTACATTTCTAGAATGATAGGCATGATGTACCAATACATTATTGGGTTTGGCTACACAAATTAAATAATCGTCTTCAAAAATAATATCTAAATTCATCTGCTTTTAAAAATGTTAAAAATACTATTATTTCATCTTTAAAAATTATGATTTTTTTATCAAAATTATAATTCTTTTTATTTAAATTTAATTAATTAAATATCAGTAATTTATGAAGTATATATTTCGGGTTTTATTATTTAATGTATTCATTTTTGCGCTCATTGGTTGTAAAAGTACGGTTACTATTGCAGAATTAAATACGTTGAAAGAAGTAGTCGAAAATCAGAATTTTAAGTTTGTAGCCAATTCTGCTACCCCAATGGCTATTGCAGGTGTTAGAGGGCTAGAAAGTTTGCTGCCTGTTGGTAGTAATTTGGCTAATATTAATTTAATTGGCAACCCGAATTACTTGATTATTAAAAATGATAGCCTTAAGTTTTACATGCCTTATTTTGGGGAAAGAAGAATGGGTGGTGCCTATAGAACTTCTAATAATGGACTGAGTTATCATGGTGTTATTAAAAATTTAGACATGGAATTTAATGCTAAAAAAAACAGTTATCAGATTAATTGCAAAATAAATGAAAGTCAAGAAAATTTAGTACTTACGTTAACAATGTATGCCAATAAATCTGCAAGTTTACGGGTAATAAGTTCACATAGAAATGCAATAAACTATACAGGAAATTGGCAAACAGAATAATCTTTTGGTTTTAATTTTGATGTAAAAAGCGTCAACTTTTATTTCTTTGAGTTTTTTTCTAATAAAAATCAAAATGCTTTTATATGCTATCTACGCAGTTTAATATGACCATTAAAAAAAGAAATCAATAGTATTTAAAACAAACCTCTAGATTTTAAATCTAAATAACTATTAATACTTGCTCCTGTTAAATCTTGGGGTTTGGTAAGTACAGATTGGATTCCGTATTTTTTCAATTCGTTTACAATTCTCTTTTTTTCATACATAAATTTTTCTGCAATAATGCTATCATAAACTCCTTGTATATTGGTTGCCTCGTTATCTATTAAGCTATCAAGTTCAGTATTTTTAAAAAACACCACAAGTACCAAATGATTTTTTGCTAAAGCTCTTAAATAAGGTAGCTGCCTTTGTAAACCGTCTATGGTTTCAAAATTTGTAAATAAAATAAGCAAACTTCTGTGCGTAATTTTACGTTTAACAACAGCATACAAAGTACTAAAATCGGGTTCATCAAAATTAGTGGTTATATTGTGTAAAGCTTCTGAAATTAAACTCATTTGCGAACTTCTGCGTTCAGCAACTACCCAATCTTCTAGTTTTGTAGCAAAAGATAACATCCCTGCTTTATCTTGTTTTCTAAGGATGACATTGCTAATGGCTAAAGTTGCATTTACAGCATAATCTAACAGACTTAACCCATCAAAAGTCATTTGCATGGCACGTCCTTTATCAATAATAGCATATACAGATTGCGATTTTTCTTCCATATATTGATTCACCATTAATTGGTTTCTTTTCGCGGTTGCTTTCCAATTTAAGGTTCTAATATCATCACCAGAAACATATTCTTTAATTTGTTCAAATTCTAACGAATGCCCAATTCTTCTCGATTTTTTTGAACCATAAGAAGAAGCACTATTAAAATTTTTAATATCAAATTCTTTTAAACGCAAAAAAGAAGGATAGCATTTAATTTCTTTTTCTTCTCCTATAATATATTTTTTTGTCGCCAATTTTAAAGCGGAGTTTGCATAAATATTTATATGACCAAAAATATATATTCCTCTTTCTTTAGGAGTTAAGTTATAATGAATTGTTTTTTCATCTTTCTTTGGCAATATTTGATGAAAAATAAAGTCGCGTTTTTGAAACTGATAAGGTAACTCTTCAATCAAAGACAAATGCGCAATAAATGGGTATTTATTTTTAATGGTTAACGAAATCTTATTTTCATCGCCATTAGACAAACGTTCTGGTAAATTACGATGTACTTGAATGGCTTTTTTGGTTTGATACAACAGAATGATATCAATAAAAACCAAAACAACCAACATAAACAGCAGCACTTTAGAAATTTCAAAGAAGATTGGTGCAAAAAAACCAACTACAAAAAGTGTGGCAATACCACCAAGGATATAGAAAAATCTATTGTTTAAAAATAAAGTGTTGTAGAATTTTTTCAATATTATGGGTTTTGGTTGTTGGTTGTTGGTTTGTGGTTTGTGGTTTGTGGTTTTGGAAGATACTGTCAACTAAATACCAAAACTATAAATTACCTAGGAATCTCAACAGCTTCAATAATCTGCTCTATAATTTGTTTACTAGTTAATCCTTCCATTTCACGTTCTGGCGTAACAATAACTCTATGTTGCAAAACAGGAATTGTAGCTCTTTTAATATCTTCAGGAGTTACAAAATCTCTACCTGCTATGGCTGCAAATGCTTTAGACGCAGATAAAATAGCGATACTTGCTCTTGGTGAAGCACCTAAATACAAAAAGGAATTTGAACGTGTATTCACCACAATATTTGCGATATATTTTAATAAGTTAGCTTCTATTTTAATTTGATTCACCAAACTTCTATAGGCTATAATTTTAGCGCCTTCAATAATGCTCTCTATTTTGCTTACTTTAGTGGTGTTTTCTAAAGCTTGCTCACGCATTATAATTTCTAATTCTTCTTCTGCATTTGGGTATTCAATAATCACTTTAAACAAAAAACGATCTAATTGTGCTTCTGGCAAACGATATGTACCTTCTTGTTCTATAGGGTTTTGAGTCGCTAAAACAATAAAAGGCTCTTGCATAGCATACGTTGTACCATCCATTGTTACTTGTTGTTCTTCCATCACTTCAAACAATGCAGCTTGTGTTTTTGCTGGTGCTCTGTTAATTTCATCAATTAAAATCATATTTGAAAAAATAGGCCCTTTTTTGAATTCAAATTCTGATGTTTTTACATTAAAAACAGAAGTTCCTAAAATGTCTGAAGGCATTAAATCTGGTGTAAATTGTATTCTACTAAACCCAATATTTAATGTTTTAGAAAGCAGTTTGGCTGTAATGGTTTTAGCAACGCCTGGTACACCTTCTATTAAAACGTGACCATTTGCCAATAAAGCAACTAAGAGTAAATCCATCATTTCTTTTTGCCCAACAATTACTTTTTGTAATTGTTTTTTTATGTTGAAAACACTCTCTTGTAAACCAGATAAATCAATTCTATTTTCAAAGGCTAAATCTTCGGTGTTTTTTTGTGGTATTGGTTCATTTATTTCCTGATTCATATCTTCATTCATTCCGTTTATTGGTGTTTCCATATGCTTAGTTTTTAAAGAAATTTGCAATCATTTTATGCAACACAAGTAACTCTTCTTGAGTGCATTCAGACTTTTTATGTAAAGTGATAATTGTATTAACTAAATATTTTGTATTTCTGATTTCATTCCCGGATTTTAACGCCAAATTATGTATAAATTCTTTGTTTAAATTATTGGTATTTAACAGGTATTTTGTGCGAACTTTTTCTAAGAAAAATGTAATTTTTTTATCTACTAAATTTTTATGATTTTGCTCTTTTAAATACAAACTTGCAATAGTTTGTGTAAAGGCAACTGTAGTATTTTTTAGAGGATGAATTACAGGAATTGCTCTTTGTTTTCTTCTTGCATTAAAGAGCATAAATAATAAAACACCAGCCAAGCCAACAAATAAAAACCAAGTTAAGGTTTGATGCTCTAAAAAGAATTTAAATATAGATTGTTGATTGTCTTCTCGATTATTAGAATAATTGCTGTATTTAATTTGAGGATCCCATAAAAGAGTAGAAGAGGGGAGATATGACAACACATGCTCTGTGTATTTTTCGGTATCTTTTAAGAGATAATAATTGGTAAAAACTACAGGATTGGCATGTAAATAAATAGCGCCTTTACCATGATAAATTTTTATAAAATTTGGTACTTTTTCTCCGTCAATTTTCGATGAACCTAAAACAATGGTTTTATCTTCATTATAAGTAACAAAATAATGTCTTCTAATATTTCTGTCAAACTTGAAGGTATCCTTTTTAAAACGATTATCATTTAGGTAAAATTCGCCTTTTAAAGGTCTTAAATCATTTATGCTGTAAACCTCTTTGTCTAAATTATTAGTGGTAAAGTCTAATTGTTCTAGTAAATTTTTATTAAAATAATTTAATGCTAAAAAGGCAGTATTGCCATCATTTACAAAAGATAACAAATCTGTAATTCCATCAATTGGTAGTTTATTGGCATTGTGTTTTATACAAATGTAATTTCCAAAATCACCATTTATGGAATCGTAATTTTTAAATAAATAATCGTAAAAATTGTCTCTTAAAAAAACAACTTCTTCATTTTTAAAGAGTTCTTGAGCTTCATTGTAAACAATATACGTACCAAAAGGACTTTTTTCTTTTTCTCTAAAATTCTCAATCCAATTGGTTTTATTACAGCTGGTTAGCAATAAAAATATTGAAAGCATTAAAATAGTTATTGGTACTATTTTTTGTACCTTAAAATCACCCAAACGTATATTATAGGTTGATAGAATAAAAGTGGATTTTTTAACTGACAATATTTTAAAAACATTCTTAATCTGCATCAAACAATAGATTTTAAAAAAGATTGATACTTGTTTTCTGCCACTTTAAAATTGGTTTCATCCACAGGAAATTCGCCATACCAAACATAAGAATATACATACGATAAATAAGAGAATTGCGTACGCATAGATATGTTTTCTATTTCAAAAAGGTATTCTGAATTGGTTTTATCTTTATGATAATCAATGAGTTGTTTTTGAGATAACGATTTTAAGGCTGATAAATAATAGTAACGTATTGCCAATCTAAAATCTTTATTATCAATAGCTTTCTGTAACAATGCCTCTAAATTAATTTCGTGAATATCTTCATCTTCATAAATAAGTTTTTCAGCTGTTTTTGGCGATGATTTATTTGATTTCCAAAAATTTAAATCAGAACCTAATAATACTTTTACAATCACAAAAATTACGAATCCCCCTAATAAAAAAGGAAAAATAGTAGTCATAAAAAAAGCAAACAAATCAAAAAAACCATTATTCGAAGTTTTTTTCTTTTTTGGTGAATTTTCTTTATACTGAAAATCTTTTCCTGAATATTTTTCTTTAAGATTTGTAGAAAAATTTCTTTCTTTAGTAATTTCAGTGGTTTTTGTGTAAGCAATTGTATCTGACACCATAGTTATGGTATCTTCTTGTTTTTGTTGAGCATTGGTAAACCAAATGCAAAAGAAAAGGAGGGAAGCTGCTATTTTTTTCATTTACCTGAGCTCATATTTATTAGCCACCTTAAATGGTAATATTAAATAATAATAGCTGATGCTTACCAAACTAAAACCAATAATGACAAAACAAAAAATTGTAGGCATTTTATTGGCATAACGTGTAACATAACCTTCTAAAAACGCAGCAATAATGGTAAATGGTATGGTACTTATAAAAATATAAAACGCATCTCGAATGCCTACTTTAAAAGATTCAAATCGTTTTAAAGTTCCTGGAAATAAAATACTTGCGCCAATAATAAAACCAGCCCCAGCCTCGATTATCATTCCGAAAATTTCGTAGGTTCCATGAATCCAAATGCCTTTTAAACTATCGAATAAACTGTTATTTTGATAAAAAAAGGCTTGAAAAACAGCTACCATAATTGCGTTTTGTACAATGTAAAAAGCAGTACCAATGCCTACAAACAAACCAGATAAAAACATATTTAAGCCCACTCTTTGGTTATTATCGTAAATACCTATAAACGTACCCCAATTGCTACCACTTTTGTAAATGGCCATGGCATCTCCGCTTTCTATGTTTTCTAAGGTTTGATCTACGTAGTTATCCCCTAAAATTTGTCTTGCAAAAGATTCATCATTAAATGTAGATAATAATCCTATAAAAAAACAGATGAAAAAGAAGGCAAAAGCCAAGTAAAAATATTTTCGGTATTTGTAGCAGAGTAGGGGTACTTTATCTAAAAAAAACTGTAAGAAAACATTTTTATTTTGTCTTTTAGCATCATAAACATGGTCAAAACTCTTTTTTGCTAGTTTATTAAGGTATAAGGTAACCTTGCTTTTTGGATAGTAAGTTTGTGCATATACCAGATCATTCATAATCTTAATATGCAAGTTGGCTAAGTCATCTGGATTTTTTTTATCATTATTTGTAAATCCTTGTTCAAATTCAAGCCATTTTTCTTTATTTTGCTTTATAAAAGCGACCTCTCTCATTATAGCGAATTTAAACATTGCATGAAAACACTCCAAATAAAAACCGCACAAAATGTAAATATCAATTTTACAGCAGCTAATGTATTTGAAAGGCTTTTGGCATTTGTGGTTGATAATGTTTTGAAATTCGCGTATTTGTATTTTACCATTGAAATTTTGGGTTTTGCATTGTTTCAAGAAAACGATTCTGGAGATCCTTGGACGCTTCGTGCCATAGGTGTTTTGTTTTTTTTGCCTGTAACTTTTTACTCTCTGTATTCCGAGATTTTAATGGATGGTCAAACCTTGGGTAAGAAACTTTTAAAAATAAAAGTGATTAATGAAGATGGTTTTAAGCCATCAATTACAGATTACCTTATTCGTTGGTTTTTACGCATAGTAGATTTTAATTTATTCACCTTGTTATTTGTATATATTGCTTCTTTAGGATTAGATAATCAAGAAAGTATAATAACTGCTTTTTTTATTTTTGGTAAATTGGTAGGGTTTCTGTTGATATTATTTACCAATAAAAGTCAGCGATTTGGAGACATTATCGCAAATACAGTTGTGATTACAATAAAAGACGATGTACAATTTTCGCAAACTATTTTAGAGAATATTAAAGAAAGTTATGTGCCTACATATCCAAATGTGATTAAGTTGTCTGATAACGATGCAAGAATTATTAAAGAAACTTTTAAGTCAGCCACAAAAAATAACGACTACAAGACTTTAATGAAGTTACGTACTAAAATTATAGAAGTAACAGAAATAAAATCGAATCATAAAAGTGATAGAGATTTTATAGATACCATTTTAAAAGATTATAATTATTATACGCAACATATGTAATTTTAGTATAAATTTTTTTTATCCTAAATTTAAGGATTCTGAGAAGAGTATCTTGTTGTAAAATATTCTATTTAACATAATATAAATTATAGTTCAAATGCTTTGGTAGCTATAATTCTCTTTTATGTAAAATATCCCACAAAGCTATGAACATTCAATAAACATTCGTTTGGGGGTGTTTTAACATTCGTCAACAAGTGTTAATTACAAATTCGTAGAATGTTGTATTTTGTATTATTCAAGAATATTTTTTAAATACATTATTATAAGAAACATTTAGAACATTAAAATTTGTAACTATAATTCGACATTATGCTAAATTGCCTCTTGCCAAATACGCTCGATTGCTTTTTAAAAATAATTATGCTACGCAGTAATTTTTTTAAACACAATTTTCCATCGCCTGCAGCCGCCAAAAAGCTAACATTTTTAGTTTTTATGAAATATGCAAATTTTTCACCCCATTTTTCTTCTAAATTTAATAACTCATCTTCTGCTACATCCTTATTGATCGCTTTATAGACCAGTTTTAAATCCTTCATAAATGCTTTCTGGTCTTTAGAGGCTACATATTTTAAAGAATTACGAATTTGATGTATAATACATTTTTGAATTTGTGTTTTAGGAAAGATGCTCAAAATAGCTTCTGAAAATCCTTTTAAATTATCTGTACAAGCGATCAATATATCTTTCAGTCCACGCTGTTCTAAATCTGTTAATACTTGTAGCCAAAAGTTTGCTCCCTCGCTTTGTGAGACATACATTCCTAAAACTTCTTTATGTCCCTCTTTATTTATCCCAAGAATATTATACAAAGCTTTATGTTGCACTTTTCCATCAACTCTAACTTTATAATGCATAGCATCTAACCAAACTATACAATACATGGATTCTAAAGGGCGACTTTGCCAAGCTTTAATGTCTGGTATAATTTTATCGGTAATTTGACTTAATACAGTGTGAGAAATATCGGTATCATACATCTCTTTTATATGCGATGAAATATCTCGTAAACCCATTCCTAGTCCATATAAACCAACAATCTTTTCCGATAAATTCTCCGCTAAAATAGTTTGTCTCTTTTTAACAAGTTCTGGTTCGAAACTGCTATTTCTATCTGTTGGTGTTTGGATTTCAAAAGTGCCTAAACCACTTTTTATCGTCTTTTTGCCTTTTCCATTTCGCTTATTTTTCCCATCTGAGCTTACAGATGACAAGTGATGTTCCATTTCTGACTCTAGTGCTTTTTCTATGAAACTTTTTAGCATAGGTGCAAAAGCACCCTCTTTTCCGAATAAACTTTTACCTGACAGTAACTGTTCTAAAGCTTTCTTTTCTAATAATTCTTGTTCTTTTTGGGTCATCTTTTCTAAATGTTCATCATTATGATCATCACCAGTATACGCTACTACTCTTTTATCTTCTAATTCGTATAGTGTACAACATTCGTGTGCAAACCTACCTAAAGCAATGTGTTTTTGTGCTTTACCATCTTTCGGGTTCACTTCTACTACCCAACCATAATGTTCTGGCGGATATGCATAAAACTTTTCCCAACCATAACCACTATCTCTGTGGCTTTCTACGTTATTTTCATCATACTTTGTCTCCCCAAAACTACTTGCCAAACTCCGTTTTCCTCTTTAATTCTTACAATGCTTCCGCCAACATTGTACATTTCTTTATCTACTTGGACTTTGGTTTTTTCTTGTTGATAATTAAAATCAGAAACAAATAAAGGGTTTATATATTCGTGATTTACCCATAACAAACCATCTTTAGGATTATCATCACTAAACGGAATAAAATACGTATAATCATTATTAAATCCAAAAGTATCTGTATCGCTTATGCTATCTCCCCACTTTATTATGTTATGATAATCTAAACCCTTTGCCAACAGTAAATCATCTTTATCAGAAGCCGGAATTCCTTTTATAACAAAGTCTTTAAGTGCTTGCAATCTTTCTTTAGAAATTTTGTTAAAATCTTTTGTAGGTGTTGCAGTATTACCACAACTCATTAAAAATTGAGGTAATACTAACGATGCTATACTCGCTTTACCTATAAATGAAATAAACTTTCTTCAATTATAATCCATTTTAATTTGTACTTAAAATTTATATTGATATTGATTTATACTTTTTGATTACTTACTATTTTTAAGAATTCATTTCTTATTTCTGCATTAGCAAAACAACCTCCATATTCTAATGTGGTTGTAAAACTACTTTGGTCTTTTATACCTCTAGAAGATACACATAAATGTTTCGCTGTAACCATAACAATTACATCTTTGGTATCTAAAACCGTTTGTAAATCGTTTAAGATTTGTAATACTAACCTTTCTTGTACTTGAGGACGAAGCGCATAATAATCTACCAAACGATTAATTTTAGACAAACCAATTACTTTATCTTTTGGAAGATAAGCAACGTTTGCATGCCCTACTATGGGTAAAAAATGATGTTCGCAAGCAGAATCTATATTGATGTTTTGCTCTATCAACATTTTTTGATAACCGTATTTATTATTAAAAGTAGAAAGCTTGGGTTTGTTTGCTGGGTTTAAACCATAAAACAACTCTTTAACATACATTTTTGCTACACGATATGGTGTGCCAGACAAACTATCATCCGTTAAATCTAGTCCCATTTCTTGCATAATCATTTTAAAATGATGCTGAATGTTTTTAATTTTTTCATCCTCAGATTTTTCAAAAGCATCTGCACGCAAAGGTGTTTTTATACTTGTAGAAAAATGAGCATCGCCTTCTGTTATAATTTGTTCTTTATTTTTCATGAGTACAACATTTATCTGCGTTACATTGGCAATATTTTCTATTGTATAAGTGCAATGCTATTAATGAAATTGTGGGTAAATAGATAAAACTTTCACTTAATGGAAACATTCCTAATTTTTCGTTTATAATAACTATAAAAAGTAGTAACCAGCTTAACCAAAGTGCTGGTTTAATCCAATTTTTACTTGTGGTTTGCGTAGACCGATAAACTGCAATAAAAGAAATTACTAAGAAAAAATAGTCGATAAACTTCCACCACACTGGAGCACCATTACCAAAATTGAATAAACTACTTTGGGCTAAAAAAATAAACGGTGTTGCCACACAATGAATTAGACAAAGTGTACTGGATATAGCACCAATACTATCTGCTTTTTGATTTGATAATATCATTATAAATTATTATTACAACTGAGTTGCAAATATAAACATAAGATTTGTTAATACAACCATGTTGCATTATATTTGTATTATGGGAGTAATAAGAAAAACGAAATCTGTAACCGCTATTTTAAAAGAGTTTGATAAATTACAAGGATCAGGAGCTATTTCAGTGATTGATTTGATTGCTAAGTTTAGCAAAAAATTTAACAAAACCACCATTTACCGTGTTTTAGATAAATTAGAAGAAGATGGTTTATTGCACTCCTTTTTAGGAAAAAAAGGGTTGAAATGGTATGCCAAATGTAAGGGTTGTACTTCTACTGCACATCATGATTTGCATCCGCATTTCCAATGTTTAGATTGTGGTAAGGTAGATTGCATTCCTTCTACTATAAATATCCCAAGTTTGCCCAACAGAAAAGTAAACACAACTCAAGTATTGATTCAAGGTACATGCGAAAATTGTCTTTAGAAATACGACTTAAAAAAGAATTTTTAAATTGTTAAAAGCTTAAAACTATTCTAAATTTAATTGTTGTTGTAATTTTTTAACGTCTAAATTTTCTAATAATACCAACAAGTTGGGATACATTTTTTCGTGGTAACCAAAAGCTTTGTATTTCATTTCTGTAATGGCTGCTTCTTTGGTCCAATTGTCGAAAACCATTCTGTAGGCAGCTACAATTGTACCTGTTCTGTCTGAGCCATGCCAACAATGCACTAAAACAGGTTGCTCTTCATTTTTAATGATTTTTAAGGCTTGTATAATATCCTCTTCATCTAATATTTTTGTTTTGATAGAAATGTGTTTTAACTTTAAATTGGTGGCTTTGGCTTTTTTGGTATCGTTTCTTAATCGTCTTAAATTCAGAATCGTTTTAATACCCATGGCTTCTAATTCCTTAAATCCTTTTTTACTAGGTTGCTCTGCCCTGTATAAAACATCGTTAATTTTATACAGGTTTTTAAAGTGTTTTGAGGCTACTTTTTGATATTGGTTTACTTGTGCGTGTGTAATTTGTAGTATTGAAATACCACAAAAAATAGCTAAGAAATATTTTTTCATACATCTGTTTTTGGTTAAAATATCAATAATAATGCTACACCAAAGTTTAGAAGAATAATTAATTGTTAAACTTTATATTTATACCAAAATCGTAGTACTTTTAGTTGATTTTTCGTTCGCTTCATCAAAATAGAAATCGATTCTTCCTAAATTTAAACCATAAGCACCCACTTGATTGATTAATGTATTTTTACCTTCACTATTTTTTACAATAGTGGGTTTTGGTAAAAAAGTATGCGTATGCCCACCTATAATTAAATCGATGTTTTTGGTTGCTTTTGCCAAGTTTAAATCAGAGATTTTATTCGGATTGTTTTTATAATAATACCCTAAATGCGATAAGCAGATAATTAAATCGCACTTTTCAACATTTTTAAGTTGATCTGTAATGTCTTGTGTAACTGTTAAAGGATCTAAATAAGCAGTTTCTTTGTACATTTTTTTGTTTACCAAGCCTTCTAATTCTATTCCTAATCCGAAGATTCCGATTTTAATGCCTTCTTTTACTATAATTTTATAAGGCTTTACGTGGGTGTCTAAAACAGTATTTTTAAAATCGTAATTTGCAGCTACAAAATCGAACTTTGCATTGGGCAATTGTTTGTACAAACCTTCTATGGAATTGTCAAAATCGTGATTTCCAATGGTAGCCACATCATACTTTAACATGCTCATCAGTTTAAATTCCAACTCGCCACCAAAATAATTAAAATACGGTGTTCCCTGAAAAATATCGCCAGCATCTAACAATAAGGTGTTGCTATTTTCTTGTCTTATTTGCTGAATTAAAGTCGCTCTTCTGGCTACTCCACCTCTATTCGGATGTCTACTATGATTGGCACTAAAAGGTTCTATATGACTGTGTGTATCATTGGTATGCAAAATGGTAATGTGCTTTTGCTTTTTAGCTATCATTGAGGGTAGAACCAAACCACCAGCCAATGCAAATGTAGAAACCGCTCCTGTACGTTTTATAAAATCTCTTCTTTTCATTATTTTAGTTTTATGCGGTTATCAATGGCTGTTTTTAAAGTATCTACTTTTTTAAAATAATCGATAATAGCATCTCTCATTTTATAGTCTAAAACTGTTAATTTAACAGGGTTTTTAAAGAAGTTCATTCTATCTCCACCTCCTTGTAAATAGTCTGTGGTTAAAATCGTGTAGTTTTTATTGTTATCAAAAGGAGTTCCGTTTATTTTTATCGCATAAGCATCATCACTAATGGTTAAATCGATGTTTTTAGACAAAGGATGAGCAGCTTTGGTTTTTATAAAATAATTGATTAGTTCTACCATTTTAGTGCCACTAATTGTAACTGCAACCAATTCGTTTTCAAAAGGCATTACTTTAAATGCATGCTCTTTGGTTACTACACCTTGAGGGATTATGGCACGAATTCCACCTGAATTAAATAGTGCAAAATCGATATTGGTATTTGTTGTTTTCTGATAAACAGGATTAGCCATTTCCATACACAAATCTGCCAACAAATTCCCCAATACACTTTGCTTGTTACTATTTTCTTTGGTTAACACTATGGGTGTAAAGGTTAAAGGTTCTTGCATGTCTCCTGTAAGTTCTTCTTTGTAAGGATTAATTAACGAATTAATCTCTTTAGAAGCTGCAATACTCGTGTCTATTGCAATATTTTTTGCAGTTATTTTAGTAAGGTTTTGATGATCTTTTTTACAAGAAGCCAACAACACCAAAACACATAGAAAATGAATATATTTCATGAGTGGTAAATTTGCCTGAAAGCTACTAATTTATTGATTAAAACAACTGTTAATATTTATAAAAAACGGTTTAAATTTTCTTGGTTTTTTCAAAATCATTCCTTTGAAAACTTATCAAGTATTTAACGTTCAGTTCACATTTAATTACTGTAATTGTGCTTTATTTAATTTTATTGAGTTAGTCATATAAATATACAGAAATTATATGACTAACTCAAAAAATAAAATTTTCTGTTCTTCTGTTTACACTAAATCCTAAACTATGATTGTCTGGAACACCTGTATTTAAAGAAAGTGAACCATTCCAACCTTTTTTCTCTTCTTTTTTAAGAATGATGTTTAAAATCCCTGCAGTTCCAGAAGCTTCATATTTGGCAGACGGATTTGTAATTACCTCTATACTTTCAATCATATCTGCAGTAATTGTACCCAAAGCATTGCTAGATTCATCTGCTAAAACAGAAGGTTTTCCATTTATTAAAATTTGAACTCCAGTACTTCCTCTTAAACTAATATCGCCTGCAATGCCTAAATTTACAGAAGGTACGTTATTTAAAACCTCTAAAGCACTAGCGCCAGTGCTGCTAATATCTTTACCAACATTAAAAACGCGTTTGTCTAATTTAAAAACGGTTTTAGAGAGTTCTCCTTTAACCACAACTTCATCTAATGCTTGGCTATCTGCTTTTAAAATGATTATGCCCAAATCTATTTTTCCTTCTTATAACAGAAAATTCGGTTATCGTTTTCGTTTGAAAACCCATAAAACTTATGGCTACATAAAAATCAGTATTTGAAGTTTTTACATTAAATTTTCCGTTTTCGTCTGATGTTTTCCCAGCAATAATTTTCTTGGTATTTTTTTGATGTAAAACAACACTTGCAAAAGGAATGGGCTGTTTGGTTTCGTCTTCTACTAGAAGACCAAAAACCTCAAAATCCTTATTTTGAGCAAAACTCAAAACACTAACAAAAAGAAATAAAAAGCTATAAATTGTAATTTTTAAAAATATTTTCATTTACTGAGATTTCTTTTGATGCTGCTAAAAATCACATCATTATTTTTTGCAAAAATAGACTAAAGTAAACCCTTAAAAAGTTACTTTTCCTATAAGATTTACAATAGTATTATTGGAATTATTTATCGATCGTTATTGAAAAAATTAGCGATATAATATGCCAAATAAGTATCGATATTTTTTTAAAAACCGACTTTACAATAACTTTTTTTTACAATAGGTTTAGTATTTTCTGTAGCTTAAACTTCTTTCCTTAAAACTTCTAAAGGCAGGCTTTGCAACACCGATTTTAAATTACTCAGGCCAATTTGTAACCACTAACAAAATTATAGTTGTCAGCAATGCTAAAGAAAGAGTTCACAATAAAATAAATAGTTAACATTTAGTATTTTTTATGGCACTAAAAAATCACCTTTAAAACCAGTTTCTGTTTTTATAAAATTAACACGAATGTGGTTTGGTCTTTTTAATCTTAAATATTCAATTTTAGAAATGCTGATTTTTAGCACACAGAAATAATTTGTTTTTGCTGAGTATGATACAAACTCTGGATTTTTTATTATTGTTGCTGGTGCTTTTTCTGTAGTGTAATCTTTTTTAGAATTTTCACCAACAGAACTCCAATAGGGTTTTAAAGCGTTTTTATCAGATATAATTTCAGCTGTACCTTCTATTTTTATTTGAAGTAATTTTTTGGGATGGTAAAACAAACCACTCACCATATTATTTTCTTGAATATCAGCAACTTTTTGTGAACGTAAATCTGTGTAAACAATTATGGTAAAATCAGGTTGCATTTTTCGTAGCACAGCCGTTCTTAAACGAGGTATAGTATTGTTTATAGTTGCTAAGGTAAAGTAACGAAAAGGATGTTTGCGTTTTGCATAACCATTAATCAACTCATTTTTAATTTCTTGTAAAATATCTTCTTTCAAAATATAGTTATTGAATTAAACCTCCTTCCTTAAAACTTCTAAAGGTGGACTTTGTAATACCGATTTTAAATTGCTTATTCCAATTAAAACCACTAACAAAGTAATTCCTGGTAGAAACACTAAAAACGGAATTGCACTCGGTAAAAAAGGTTCTTTGAATAAAAATGTCGCTAACAATTGGCTGCCTACTAAAGATAATAAAATACCTGTTAAACTACCCAAAACTCCCAAATACACATATTCTAAAGCTGTTATTTGCAAAATCTGTTTGCTTTTTGCACCCAAAGTTCGTAACAATACACTTTCTTTTATGCGCTGATATTTACTATTTCTAACAGAACCAATCAATACAATAAAACCTGTGAGAATGCTAAAAAACGCCATAAAATTGATAATCCAAGAAACTTTATCTAAAATATCTTCGATAATGGTGAATACTTGTCGCAAATCTAAAATAGTAACATTTGGAAAGTTTTTAACCAGATCTCTTTGCAATTCAGCTGAGCGTTCTTCATTTGGCACATAAGTGGTCATCACATTAAATTGTGGCGCATTTTCTAACACTCCTATTGGAAATAAAACCAAAAAATTAACTTGCATACTGCCCCAATCTACTTTTCTGATGCTAGCTACTTTGGTTTGCATTACCACACCTTGAATGTTAAATGCCAATTCATCATCTAATTTTAAGTTGGCATCTCTAGCAATACTTTCTGAAATGGAAATAGGAATGGGTTGTGTATTCTTCACTTTTCCAATCCACTCTCCTTCTATAATTTCTTCAGTTTCCGTTAAATTTTCTCTGTAAGTAACTCTAAACTCACGGTTTAACATCCACTTACGCATTTTTACAGTAGTATCTTTTCGAATTTCGTTAACCGATTTTCCTCGAATACTGTGCATACGCATCGTAATAATAGGAATGTTATCGATAACCTCTAAACCTTTACTTTTAAAATTTGCTAAAAGTTCAGTTTCTTGCGTACTTTGCACATCCATTAAAATAATATTAGCATCAGTTTTTTTATTTTCTAATGATGTTTTTGCTAATAAGATATCTTTGGTAAAATACAAAGTACTAATTAAAAATGTACCCAAGCCAATAGACAATACCAAGACCATAGTTTGGTTGTTAGGCCTAAACAAATTCAATAAACTTTGACGTTTGGTATAACTCCAAGAAGTGGGATAATACTTTTTAATCAGTTTTATAAACAAGCTAGCCATACCAGCCATTATTGCAAAGGTTACTAAAATTCCGACCGTAAAAACAAGGCCATTTATAACATCTTTTAACATCCAAAAAGAAAACAAAAAGATAAATAATAAGATGATTAAGGAAGTAATGATTCTTGCTTTTTTCGGTTTTTGAAGATTGTCTTCACTGCCTCTTAACACTTCTAAAGGCGATACATACCAAGTATTTAAAAGTGGTAATAATGCAAATAAAACCGACATTAAAACTCCTAAAGTAAGCCCCATAAATAACGGTTGTACAGAAATAGATATATCTACTGTAAATGGTAAAAAATCTTGTAAAATGTAAGGAAAAGCAAACTGTAAACCTATACCTATAATTGAACCAATACAACCACCTATAAGCCCAATTCCTATAATTTGAATTAAATAAATTAAAAAACTTTGTTTTCTGGATGCGCCTAAACACTTTAAAACAGCAACGTTTTTTAATTTTTCTTTGATGTAAATATGCACAGAACTTGCAATACCTATACAACCTAACAACAGTGCTATAAATGCTACTAAATTTAAAAAACGACTTACGTTTTCATACCTTCTCCCCAAATTTCTACTGGTGCTGGTATGTGTATCTAAATCTGCTTTTTCATCATCTAAAATTGGGTCTATCTTGGTATCTAACAACTCCAAATCCATTTCTGGGGCTTTAAAGAAATATTGATATTCTTTTCTACTACCCAATTGTAATAATTCAGTTTGCTCTAAAAAACGAAAAGGAATTAAAACTGTAGGTGCTACTGATGATGAAATGGCTGTGCTACCAGGAATTGATTTTAACGCTCCAACTATTGGGAAGGTAACTTTTCCTAATTTTATAGAATCTCCTGGGTTGATTTCATATTGTAACATTAAAGTAGCATCTACCAAAGCACCACCCAATTCTTGATAATTTGCCCCTGCATTTTTTGGTTTGGTAGCAATAGTTCCATAAAAAGGAAAAGCCCCTTCCATTGCTCTTACTTTTACCAATTTTGTACCATCATTTTTTGGAAAAGCTGCCATAGACACAAAATTGACTTCAGAAGCATCTGGCCCTAAAGAATCGATAATAGCTTGTACTTTTTGGGTTGGCTTTTGCCTGCTATCAATAATAAAATCAGCACCCATTAACGATTTTGATTGCTTTTGGATGTTGTCTTTTAAATTATCGCTAAACAATTGGATAGAAACCACTGCTGCAATTCCTAATATAATGGATGCCATAAACAATAACAATCGAGATAGACTTGCTTTTCCATCTCTCCAAGCCATTTTTAACAACCAATTAAAGCCTGCTTTTGAATTTAAATTATTCATTAAACTGTTGCTATTTTATCATTTGCTATAATTTTACCACCTTTTAATCGTAAAATTTGTTGGGTTCTGTTGGCTAAATCTAAATCGTGAGTAATAATCACTAAAGTTGTGCCTGCCTCTTTATTCAATTCAAAAAGAAGTTGAATTACTTTTTCTCCTGTTTCTTCATCTAAATTCCCTGTAGGTTCATCAGCAAATAAAATAGAAGGTTTGTTACAAAATGCACGAGCCAAAGCCACTCTTTGTTGCTCTCCTCCAGATAATTGAGAGGGATAATGATGCAAACGGCTAGACAAACCAACTTTTTCTAATAATGCTTTACCAAATTGTGTGGCGTTTTTATCTCCTTGTAATTCTAAAGGCACAATTACATTTTCTAACGCGGTTAAGGTTGGTAATAGCTGAAAATTTTGAAAAATAAAACCAACCTCTTTATTACGTAAAGCAGCGCGTTCATCTTCATTTAAATCTTGTAGAGCAGTACCACATAACTCAATATTTCCTGATGTTGGATAGTCTAACCCTGCACACAAACCCAATAAGGTGGTTTTTCCACTTCCAGAAGGCCCAACAATTGAAAAAATGCTACCTTTTTCTACCTCAAAAGAAATATTGCTAATTACTGTTAATTTTTTAGAACCACTGGTGTAGGTTTTCTCTAAATCATTAATCTTTAATATCTTTGACATTATATATTTAATTTTTTATCTAAAATTCGCTGATGTTGAAAAATAGACAATTGACAATGAATAACCATAGTAGAAGCAGAAAGATTTTCTTAAAATTTTGTTATTTTTCAAGCATTATTCTTTTACTTTCTTGCAAAACAGAAACTACAAAAGCGGATACTAATGTTACACAAACAACATCTATAAATAAGGGTAAAAACGAGGAAAAAACGGGTACTAAAAGAATTGTTTTTTTTGGTGATAGTTTAACTGCGGGTTATGGTTTAGAGGATGTTAATGATGCATATCCTGGTATTATACAAACTAAAATTGATAGTTTAAAATTGCCTTATACTATTGTAAATTCTGGAATAAGTGGAGAAACTACAGCTGGAGGAAAAAATAGGATTAATTGGGTTTTAAACCAAAAACCAGATGTTTTTATTTTAGAATTAGGGGCTAATGATGGTTTACGAGGTGTGCCTTTAACAGAAACCAAAAAGAATTTACAGTATATGATAGATGCAGTACAAAAAAAATACCCAGACACCAAAATTATACTCGCAGGTATGCAGATTCCGCCAAATTTTGGTCAAGAATATACTTCTGAATTCAAAAATATTTTTCCATCTTTAGCAAAGAAAAATAACGTTGCTTTAATTCCGTTTTTATTAAAAAGTGTTGGTGGCATAGCCGAATTAAATCAAGTTGATGGAATTCATCCTACCAAAAAAGGGCATAAAATATTGGCCAAAACGGTTTGGCAAATTCTGTATCCGTTATTATAAATATTACAAATTTTATGGCTAATATCTATTTTAAATTCAAATTGAACTATTAGTCAAAAAAAATAGTTACATTTAAGGATGTCAATTTAGCATACCCAACTAAATATGAATCCCTTTAATCGCATTGTTTTTATAATATTGCTCGTTTTTAGTTTTCAGAGTATTTCTGGAAAACCTAATCAAGAAAATAAAAAACACAGCTTAAATTTTAGTAACGATCAATTATTTCAAAAAAAAGGTATTCCTTTAAACTCAAATTGGGAGTTTTATTGGAAAACGTTTATCAATCCAAAAGATTTTACTAATCAGCAGCCTTTACATTTAGTAAAATTAACTTCTTGGACCAATTATACAGATAATTATAATAAGAAATTGCCTGCATTTGGTTATGCTACCTACAGGAAAAAATTTACAATACCTAAAGAAAGACCCAATACAGCATTATACATACCAAGAATTATTGGTGCTTATAAAATTTGGATTAATGGAGTATTTATTTTAGAAACAGGTACTATTGGTATTACTCAAAAAACCACATTACACAGAAGATTTACTAAAATTATTCCTTTAAATTCTAATGACACCGATTTTGAGGTTGTAATACAAGTTTCTAATTTCTACAACAAATTTGGAGGAATCACAGAACCGATTCTTTTAGGGGTAACAGAGCATCTTTTTTATAAAAAATCATTACAAATTATGGCAGATATGACTGCTGTTGGAAGTTTTTCTTTTGTTGGATTGCTTTTCTTGATTTTTTATCTTTTGTATTGGAATAAAGACAAAGCTGTATTGTTTTTTTCGTTAATGTGTCTTGCTTTGTCTTATCATACCTTAAATGATAGATATGCGCCGCTTTCTGAAGTTTTTAAAGATATTAGTTGGGTTTTTCTTGCCAAAACAGAATACATTGCTTCTTATATAGTGGGTTATTGTGCAAGTATGTTTTTTATAATTGTACTTAAAGAATATGTTCATTTCTGGTTTAAGAAAGTAATGCAATATGCTACAGGGATCATTATTTTTGCTGCAATTGTTTTACCTGCACCACATTTTACCTATTTAATTCCAATTTTTTTAGTTTTTATGATGTTAACAATTGCCTACATTGTTTTTTGTACCATCAAAGCAATTATTCATAAAAGCAAAGCATCTCGATTGTTGTTGATTGGTATTGTGTTTGGTGCAACTGTATTTTCAGCAAATATTGTGTTTTATATACAACAGCATGAAATCGCTTTAATTTACGTGAAATTTGGGTATATTATGGTGTTTTTATTAATTTCAATGCTTTTGTTAAGACGGTTTTCTAGTTCTTTTAAAGATCTTGAAGAAGCCAATATGCTTGCATTGGCACAGAAAAAAGAGATTTATGTAAAGTCGAAACAGCTTACCAATGTAAATTTACAGTTAGAAGAAAACTTAAAACTTTTAGAAAATAATAATGAAGAATTAGAAGACTTTAATCATATTGTTTCTCACGATTTAAAAACACCTTTGGTTTCTGTATATTCTTTAGCCTCTTTTATAGAAGAAGATTTAAAAGATAGCTTAGATGAAAATACAACACAGCATATTAATATGATGAAAGAAGTAATTACTAAAATGGAAGCTTCTATAAACGGATTACTCGAATATTCTAAAGCAGCTAAAGGCAATAAACGTAAAGAGTGGTTTAATGTTAATACAACTTTACAGAAAGTTTTTGATCTGATACAGCATCAAAAGAAAAGTACCTTAAAACTACCAAAAAATCAACTTAAAATATATGCTAATAAATTAGAGTTTGAACATGTTTTTCAAAATTTAATGAGTAATTCTATAAAATATAATGATAAGGAAGAGGCTATCTTAACCGTTGATTTTAAAATGCAAAATAACGAATATCTGTTTTCTATAGCAGATAATGGGCCAGGTATAGAAAAGCAATACCATAATAAAATATTTAAAATTTTTAGCCAGTTAGAATCTAATCCTAAGGAAGTAAGTAGTACAGGTATTGGATTGGCAATTGTTAAAAAAGTTGTTGCTAACAACAATGGTATTATTTCCGTTTCTTCAGAAAAAGGAAAAGGATTAACGATTAGTTTTACATGGCAAAAAGGCGTTGAAGGTCTTTAAAATCATCAATTTAACTTAAAATTATTATTGTTTTTATTGATTTTTATTTCTGTTGTTCTTGATCAATAAATTGTTTGTAATGTTGAAATCTATCAAAAATTTGTTCGACATAAATAAAAGGTTCTGTACCTCTTACATAGCCGTATTTTATTATTGGTTTGTTATAGTTTTTAGGAAAACGCAAAGCCAATAACATTTTATCTACATTGTCTTCCCATATTAACGGATTCAATTGGTTAGCGGCAGCCAAACGTTGTGCATCTCTAACATGCCCATAACCACAATTAAAAGAAGCTAATGTAAATTTAATTCGATCAATTTCATTTGGTATATCTGTAAAACGATCATAAATCTGGTTCAAATAAGTAGTTCCACCTCTAATGCTTTGTACAGGATCTGTAACATCTGTAATACCTAAGTCTTCTGCAGTTGGTGGCATAATTTGCATTAAACCTTTTGCACCTGCCCAAGATTTAGCATTAGGATCAAACTTAGATTCTTGATAAATTTGAGATGCTAATAAACGCCAATCCCAGCCTAATTTTTTGGTGTATTCTTTAATTAAATCGTCATATTCACTTATTTGATTATTCTTTAAACTATAATAATCGCTTTTAATTCTGCGTTTAAAAAACCGTTTATTTTTAAAGTATTTGTTGTAGATAACAAAATAATCTAAATTTTGTCTCTCTGATAAAATCCATTCATTTACTACTTTTCTAAAATTTTCTGCTTTTTTTCGGGTAACCCATGCAATTCTTTGTGAAAAAGAAATGGGTACATCAATTTTTAAAATAGGATTGCTAGACGCATTAATTTTTGCCAAATTTTCATCAGCAATGGTATATTTTATTGAACCCTCTACTACCATATCTATAATTTCACCTGTAGAAAGTTTACTATCTAAAGTATCAATATAAATTTCACCACCAATTTCGTTTGCTAAACTTATAATACGCTCTACATAAGAAGAGTTTTTACGAATAGAAACAGTATCGCCAATTAAATCTAAAGGATCGTCAATGACATTTTTTTGAAGATTGCTCCAAGACATTGTTCTGTAATTATCTGGTTTTTTCTGTACCAAAACCTGTTTGGTTAAAAACAAATGTTCTGTAAAATCTACCTCCCATTTCCGTTGATTGGTAATGGTCATACCATGTGCTATAATATCTACATCACCCCTATTTAAAACTTCAAATTGAGTATCTAAATTATCAGAAACTACAATTTCTAATTTTAAGTTTAAATGTTTTGCCAATCTTTGTAATAATTCATACTCAAAGCCCATAGGTTGCCCTTTGTACAAAAAGTAACTTGTACTACTATACACTACTAAAGCTTTTAAAATACCATCTTTTTTGATGTCTTTTAAATCTCTATCAGATGAATTGGCCACAATTTCATTAACAACACCTTTGGTTTTTATAGTTTCTTTTTGTTGCTTTTTCTTTTGGCAAGTGCTAAAGAAAAAAAGAATTGTAAAAACTGTAAAAAGTATTTTTTTGGTATGAAATAACATTCCCTCAAAATAAGGGAAATATTCTAAACTATAAAATATTGTGAAACATTAATCTAAACTAAAGTAATCTTTTCGCATTTTTTCGCCAACTAAAGACAAATCATCTACTAGTTTTTCAATAAAATCTTTTAAATTTCCTTGAACATCTTCTATTGTAGTGTATTGGTGTTCATATTTTAATTTACCTATTAAAAAAGCGGCTGTGTCTTTTTGTGGTATTTCGTCTTTGGATAAAAACCCTATATAATGCTGAATTCGATTTAAAGAATTCATAATTGAACGCGGACAATATGGATTTAAAATTAAAAAGTCTAATACATTATGGCTAGATGGTATTTTTCTATAATACCTGCGCATCATATCGTAAGTTTGCACACACTTAAGTAAAGTAGTCCATTCAAAACTAGCAGTTACAGATGCACCAGAATTCACTTTTTCTACTAAAGCATCATTATATTTAGAGTTCACGATTCTAATGACTTGGTTGGCTCTTTCAATATAAATACCCAACATAATAATTGCATACACTTCATCATGTAATAAAGTACCTCTTATCTTAGTTCTTAATGAGGCAATATTGGCAGTAATCATTGTTGTAAAATCGAACAATCCGTTTTTTACAAAAAGATCTTTATCGTAATTTTTAACGTTTCTATTCAAAGTATTTATAGATTCGTACAATTCTGATGATATTAAATCTCTTGCGCTATTGGCATTTTGTTGTGCATTGCTAATAGAAGATAAAATAGAAAATTGTTTTTCTGGGTTTAAGCCAATATCAAACAACACCTTTTTTTCATCTAATTCTTTAGCTTCTTTTAATTCTTCTTCGTCTGCTACAAAAAGCATAGATCGCAATACAAATTGTCTTGATTGTGATAATTCTGTTGGTGCATCTAATGACGAAAAATAATTGACATTCATATACCTTGCTATATGTTCTGAACGTTCTAAATAACGTCCCATCCAAAATAAATTATTGGCTACTCTTGCTAACATAAATTTCTTTTATTTTTTTAATACCCAAGTATCTTTAGATCCTCCTCCTTGCGAAGAATTTACAACTAAGTTTCCTCTCTTTAATGCAACTCTTGTTAAACCTCCTTTTAAAACAAAACTTTTGTCTTTACCTAATAAAGTAAAAGTTCTTAAATCTACATGTCTAGGTTCAAATGAGTTTTCTTCTTCAATATAAGTAGCATGTGTAGAAAGCGACATAATTGGTTGTGCTATATATTTTCTTGGATCTTCTTTTATTGTAATTTTTACTTTTTCTATTTCTTCTTTTGTCAATCTATTTCCAATTGATATTCCATAACCACCAGATTCATCTACAGGTTTTACAACCAACTTATCTATATTTTCTAAAACATATTTTAGTTCATCTGGTCTGCTACAATGATAAGTATGTACATTATTTAAAATAGGTTCTTCATCTAAATAAAATTTAATAATTTGTGGCATATAGGTATAAATAGCTTTGTCATCTGCAACCCCTGTTCCAGGTGCGTTCACCAAACAAACTTTACCTTTTAAATAGCTATTGAATAATCCTGGAACACCTAGCAAAGAATCTTTTTTAAATACTAAAGGATCTATAAATAAATCATCTACACGTCTGTAAATAACATCTATTCTTACTTTACCTCTAATGGTTTTCATGTATACGAAATCATTTTCTATGAATAAATCTCGTCCTTCCACCAACTCTACACCCATTTGTTTTGCCAAGAAAGAATGCTCATAATAAGCAGAATTGTAAACACCAGGAGTCAATACTACACATTTAGGAATATCTACTCCTTTTGGTTTTACAGATTCTATGATGTCTAACAAATTTTCTCCATAGTCAGAAACGTTGTACGATTGGTAATGATCAAAAACTCCAAACAAGGTTCGTTTTAAGGCAGCTCTATTCCCTACTACATAACTTACCCCAGAAGGACATCTAATATTATCCTCTAATACATAATAGTCACCATCAGCATGTTTTATCAAATCTGTACCAGACACATGGTTGTAAATGCCTCCTGGAGGATTAAATCCTTTCATTTCTTTTAAGAAATTCACAGAAGAATTAATCAATTCAATAGGTACAATACCTTCTTTAATTATGTTTTGATCGTGGTATAAATCCTCTAAAAATGCATTTAAGGCTTTACTACGTTGTAAAGCACCAGTTTCTATTTTACACCATTCTTTATTGCTAATGATTCTTGGAAATAAATCAAAAGGAAAAATCTTTTCTTTCGTTTCTTGATCTCCATAAACTTGAAACGTAATCCCTTGGTTAAAAAAAGCATCTTTAGCTTTATCATTTAGGTTGGCAAAGTCGTTTACTGAATATTCACTAAATAAATTGAATAAGGTTTTATAGACTTGTCTAACTTCGTTATTTTTTGTAAAAATTTCATCATAAAAACGAGAATCATACTTATAAGAAGAAAAAATAGGCAAATTGGTTGGTGCTTTCAAATCAAATACTTTTTTGGGTAAATTTAATAAAATAAAATATAATTTTTAATTGATATTTGGCAATAATATTAAATTATTTTAATCAATTTTAATAAAAACGCATTTTTTATTCAAAAAATAATCTTTTTCATTAAAAATTCAATAATATGCAATAAGTGTAAATTATTTTGTAATATTTGTAACAGTTTTAGTAATTTCACAAATACATTCAATATTAAAAAATAAAAAGTCATTTATGGCATTAAAAATTGTAATTTCTCATAAAACAAAGTATATATACGATCGTTCTGTACAACTTTCTCCACATATTTTTAGGTTAAGACCTGCACCACATTCAAGAACACCCATTGAGTCTTATTCTTTAAAAATAGAACCCGAAAACCATTTTTTCAACTGGCAACAAGACCCTTTTGGTAACTATTTGGCTAGAGTTGTTTTTCCTGATAAAACTACCGAACTTTCTATTGATGTAGAAATTATTGCCGATTTAAAAACTATAAATCCATTTGATTTTTTTGTGGAAGAATCTGCTGAAGAGTTTCCTTTTACATATAATGAAACCATAAAAAAAGAGCTTTTACCTTATTTAGAGGTTACTGAAAAAGGGCCTTTGTTAAATGACTTTTTGGCGTCTTTAGATATGACGCCTCGTAAAACCATTTACTTTTTAATTGATATCAATAGAAAAATTTACGAGTATTTAAATTATAACATCCGAATGGAACCTGGGGTACAATC
Organism: Polaribacter sp. R77954; assembly: GCF_044595335.1. GTDB lineage: Bacteria > Bacteroidota > Bacteroidia > Flavobacteriales > Flavobacteriaceae > Polaribacter. Next base: position 396,491 of record NZ_CP138992.1, on the reverse strand, counting down.
TTGCGAAGAAACTTTGGGGCAAAAAAATGGATCTTGTAGAGATTATGCTTGGTTATTTGTACAAGCTTTGCGTCATTTAGGTTTTGGTGCTCGTTTTGTTTCTGGATATTTGGTACAATTAAAATCTGATGAACAATCTTTAGATGGCCCTTCTGGACCTGCAGAAGATTTTACAGATTTACATGCTTGGGCAGAAGTGTATTTGCCTGGTGCAGGTTGGATTGGTTTTGACGCTACTTCTGGTTTATTAGCTGGTGAAGGACATATTCCTTTAGCCTGTACACCATCTTTTGAAAGTGCTGCACCTGTATTTGGACTTTCTGATGTTTGTGAAACGACATTTGAATTTGAAAATTCTGTGAAACGAATTTTTGAATCGCCCAGAGTTACAAAACCTTATACCGAAGATCAATGGAAATCTATAGATAAATTAGGTAAAAAGGTAGAGAAAGAATTGCAAAAAAATGATGTTCGTTTAACCATGGGTGGTGAACCTACCTTTGTTTCTATTGACGACATGGAAAGCGAACAGTGGAATACAGCTGCAGATGGAAAACATAAACGTGCATTAGCGAAAGATTTATCGCAACGATTTTTAGATAAATTTGCCAGAGGTGGGTTTTTACATCATGCCCAAGGAAAATGGTATCCAGGAGAACCTTTACCTAGATGGTCTATTGAATTGTGTTGGAGAAAAGATGGTAGAAAAATATGGTTTAATCAAAACCTTTTAGCAGCTATTGGACCTAAAACAGAACTTCCAGAAAATGCAGCTATTTTATTTTTAGAAACCTTAACGCAATATTTAGGGGTTACACCAAATCATATTAAACCTACTTTTGAAGATGCTTTTTTATTGATGTATGAAAAAGGAAATATGCCTATTGATTACAACCCAACAGAAGATGCAGATACCTCTTTAGCAGAACAAAAAATTACCGAAATTTTAGAAAACGGCACTTCTAAGCCTGTAGGTTATGTGCTACCTTTAAATAAAACAGAAGGAAAATGGTTTACTAGCGAATGGACTTTTAGAAGAAATCATATCTACTTAACTCCTGGAAACTCGCCTGTTGGTTTACGTTTACCATTAAATTCTTTAAAACAAAAACCAGAACACGAACTCTTTCCTGTTTATGAACCAGATTTGTTTTCTAAAAAGAAACGTTTACCTAGCTTTAGACAAATGGTATCTAAACGTCATAAAAACTTTATAGAAAATGGTGTTCCGCAAAATATGCCAAATTATTTTGTAAGAACTGCATTGTGTTCGGAAGTTAGAGAGGGTAAATTACATCTATTTTTACCTCCATTAGAAGAGGCTGCTTATTATTTAGATTTATTAGCCTCTATAGAAGCAACAGCAAGAGCATTAGATATTCCTGTAATTTTAGAAGGTTATGGGCCACCACATGACAATCGTTTAGAGTCGATGAAAATAACACCAGATCCTGGGGTTATAGAAGTTAATGTGCATCCTTCTCACAGTTGGAAAGATTTAAAAGATACCACGTTTACCATTTACGAAGAAGCTAAAAAATCGAGATTAGGCACTGAAAAGTTTATGCTAGATGGAAAGCATACTGGAACTGGAGGTGGAAACCACGTTACTTTAGGAGGTGTTTCTCCAAAAGATAGTCCATTGTTACGTAAACCAAGTTTGTTAAGAAGTTTATTGACATTTTGGCAACATCATCCAGGATTATCTTATTTATTTTCTGGATCTTTTATTGGACCAACAAGTCAAGCACCAAGAGTAGATGAAGCAAGACATGATAGTTTATACGAATTAGAAATTGCTTTTAGTCAAATTCCTAAAGATGGCGATGTTCCTTTTTGGTTGACAGATAGACTATTCCGTCATTTATTAACCGATTTAACAGGTAATACGCACAGAGCCGAATTTTGTATTGATAAATTGTATTCACCAGATTCTTCATCAGGAAGATTAGGTATTTTAGAATTAAGAGGTTTTGACATGCCTCCTCATGCACAAATGAGTTTGATGCAAAACTTATTGGTAAGAACCTTAGTTTCTTGGTTTTGGAAAAAACCTTACGAACATAATTTAGTAAGATGGGGTACAGAATTACACGATAAATTCTTAATAGAGCATTTTGTTAGAGAAGATATTAAAGATATTGTAAATCAATTAAATAAATCCGGTTATAAATTTAAAGAAGATTGGTTCGATCCGTTTTTTGAATTCCGTTTTCCTTTATATGGTATGGTTGATATTAATAATATTCATTTAGAATTAAGAGCAGGAATTGAACCATGGAATGTTTTAGGTGAAGAAATGACTGGTGGTGGAACTGCCAGATATGTAGATTCGTCTCTAGAAAGATTGCAAGTAAAAGTGAGTAATTTTACAGAAGAAAGATATACATTAACCTGTAATGGTGTAAAAGTACAGCTAAAAAACACAGGTGTGCATGGAGAGTATGTTGCTGGTGTTCGTTACAAAGCCTGGAACCCCTACTCTGCTTTACACCCAACAATTGGTGTAGATACTCCTTTAGTATTTGATATTGTTGATACTTGGAATAAACGATCAATTGGAGGTTGTACCTATTTTGTGGCACATCCAGGAGGTAGATCTTATGAAACCTATCCTGTAAATAGTTTCGAAGCAGAATCACGTAGAATTAACAGATTCTGGGATTTTGGGCATACACAAGGAGAAATATCGGATAAAAAAGAAAAGAAAAAAGAGAAAGTGATTAATAATCCTAATGATATTGGCAGATCTGTCTCAAAACAAGGAAGTTCAAAAAAATTCAGTTTTAAAGAGATTCCTGTGAACCCAGAATATCCAAATACCTTAGATTTGCGTCTTAAAAAATAACATAGATTGACAAAAATACCAATAACCTCTTTTTTTAGTGATTATTTTAAAGATTTTGAAAATTATGACGAAGTTTTAAAATCTGATATGAGCATCAATCCAACTTGGGAAAAATTATTGACTAATTTTTCTAAGTTGGGCATGGATGAATTGAATAAAAGACAAGATGACTTAGATTGGCTATTGGCTGAAAACGGAGTTACTTACAACGTTTATAATGATCCTAATGGATTGAATAGGCCTTGGAGTTTAAATATAATACCGTTTGTAATTGACCAAAAAGAATGGAAAACTATTGAAAAAGGTTTGCAGCAAAGGGCACAACTTTTAGATTTGGTTTTAAAAGACATTTACGGAGAAAGAAATCTTATAAAAAATGGCATTGTACCTTCAGAAATTATTTTTGCTCACAAAGGGTTTTTAAGACCTTGTCATCAAATTGATTATAAAACAACACAACACTTACTACTCCATTCTACAGATTTGGCAAGAGGCCCAAATGGAAGAATGTGGGTAGTAAATGATAGAACAGAAGCACCATCTGGTATGGGATATTCTTTAGAAAATCGGTTTTCTGTAAGACAAGTTGTGCCTGATTTTTTTAAAGAAATTAATGTTAAGCAACCATTTGATTTTTTTAATGATTTTAATGATTTATTAATTAATGCTGCACCAACAAACAAAAACAATCCAACTATTGTAATTTTAACACCTGGGCCACATAATGAGACCTATTTTGAGCATGCCTATTTGTCATCGTTTTTGGGTTACCCTTTGGTTAAAGGAAACGATTTGGTAGTAAGAGATAACAAAGTGTGGATTAAAACATTAAAAGGTTTAATTCAAGTTGATGTTATTTATAGACGTGTAGACGATGCCTACTCAGATCCATTAGAATTAAAAGGAAATTCCTATTTGGGAGTTGCAGGTTTGCTAAATGTAGTTAGGCAACAAAACGTAGCCATCATAAACCCAATTGGTAGTGGTGTTTTAGAAAACCCAGGTTTAATTCCGTTTATGAATTCGGTTTGTCAATATTTCTTAAAAGAAGATTTAATCTTGCCTCAAATTGCCTCTTGGTGGTGTGGACAAGAAAAGGAACTGAAATATGTTTTAGAAAATATTAGAAAACTAGTAGTAAAACCAATTGATAATACCCAAAGAGAACACATTTATTTTTGTGAATTTTTAAGCAATAAAGAAATTGAAGCGTTAAAAAATGAAATTTTAGCAAAACCGTTTCGTTATGTTGCACAAGAAAAAATTTCATTTTCTACGGCTCCAAATCTATCAAAAGATAGTTTAGAACCTAGAAAAGTAATGTGTAGAACTTTTGCTGTTGCCAAAGATAAATCGTATAGTATAATGCCTGGAGGCTTGGTAAGAGTTGCTGCTGAAAGAGAGGAATTGAGGGTTTCTAATCAAAAAGGTGGAACAAGCAAAGATTTTTGGGTAACCAATAACGCAAATAAATTCTTTAAAAAACGTAGGCGTTTTCATTGGCATCACTCTAGCGCAAATAATTTTTCGGGTATAGAAAACCTACCTAGTAATACTGCTGAAAATTTGTTTTGGTCTGGCAGGTATTTGGCAAGAACTTTAGTTACAGCCAGATATATTAGAATGGTGTTAAACCAAATAACAAACTCTGAATTTAATAAACGCGAATCAGATACAGAAACACTACATATTTTATATCAATCAATTACACATTTAACTTCTATTTTTCCAGGTTTTACTGGCGATAATAAAGAAAAAGCTATAAAAAATCCGCTTGAAGAAATTGCCATAGTTTTGTTTGATAAAACCAAAATGGGAAGTTTAGCACATGCATTATCATCATTCAATAACTCATATTACACTTTAAGAAATCTTTGGTCTAAAGACATGTGGCGTGTTTATGATATGCTAAAAAAAGTTTGGCGAGATTTTGACCAAAAAGACCATCATAACATTCAAAAACTAACAAAGTTATTAGATACTGTAATCACCAAACTCATTGCATTTATTGGTTTAATAGAAGAAAGTATTTTGGTAGATCAAGGGTTATTACTTTATTTTATTGGTTTACAGATGGAACAAGCCATTATGACTATTGATAAATGTAGAGCATTATTAACCATATCTTACGATGAAGATGTAGAGTACGAAATTTTAGAATCTTTATTAAATAGCCACGAAAGTTTAAACATTTACAGATATAGTTTTAAATCTTATTTAGATGTAGAAAATGTAATTAAACTTATTTTATTAGATGAATCTTACTCTAGGTCTTTAAAATATCAAATGAATAGAATTAGAAGAGATGTTTTTAAATTACCTAAAAGAACTAATGATGCTGAATCTACACCTTTAGAAATAGCTATTTTAAAAGCTTGTGATTTGATTGAAAATGTAAAAGCGAGTAATTTAATTCAAGTTGATGAAAATGGATTTACAAGATCTCAATTAGAAGATTTGTTAGCTTCTTTAAGCGATTTGATTCACAATACCTCAATGTCTTTAACAGATATGTACTTTAATCACTCAGACGAACAAATACAGTTAGTTAACCAAAATTATACCTTGTAGTATGGTTTTTTCTGTCATTCACAAAACAACTTACAATTACACAAACAATGTTACGTATTGTCATAATTTAGCAATTCTAAAACCCAAAACATTTATAGGTCAAGAATTGTTAGAATATGAATTAGAAATAGAGCCAAAACCAACTGTATTTGAAGAAAATATTGATTTTTTTGGAAATACAGTCGCTCATTTTTCAATAGAAAAACAGCATAAAAAATTGATAGTAACTGCTAAAAGTAAGGTGAAACGTTCTTTTGAAGATCAAAAAAATGCAATCATATCAGAGGCCTGTAAAAGCATTACTTTAGAGCAAGCTTTATTAAAACTAAAGGTATTATCACCAGAAATTATCAACGCCAAACAATACTTGTTAGATTCTACTTTTATCAAAAATATATCAGAAAAAATTTATCAATATGCTAGCATATCTTTTCATGAAAAACGTTCAGTTTTTGAAGCTACTCACGAATTAATGCAACGTATTTTTGAAGAATTTAAATTTGATGCCAGCTTTAGTACCATTGCTACACCAATTGATGAAGTTATGGAAGCTAAAAAAGGAGTTTGTCAAGACTTTGCGCAAGTAGCAATTGCTTGCTTACGTTCAATGGGTTTACCTGCAAGATACGTTAGCGGTTATATTGAAACTTTTCCTCCACCAGGAAAAGAAAAGCTTTTTGGTACAGATGCCTCTCATGCTTGGTTTTCTGTATATATTCCAGATTTTGGTTGGATAGATTTTGATCCTACCAATAATCAAATCCCAAAAAATCAACATATAATTGTTGCTTATGGTAGAGATTATTATGATGTGCCTCCTTTAAAAGGTGTCATCTATGGTTCTGGAGAAAGCACACTAGATGTTGCAGTAGATATCAGACCATTCAAAACATAAAAAATGCTTTAAAATTAAATTTTAAAGCATTAAAATTTCAAATAAATGCTATTATGAAGCAATATGGTATTTAACGTTTTCTTTTGTTATCGTTTTTAATGCTCCTCTGTTTTTAAGCTCATCCATAATATTGTAAAGAGACAAAATCATATTAACATTTTCTACTTTTTTTAAAATTTGAAAACTTGTTAAAGGTTGATCTTTTATTACATTTAATACTGATAATTGCTGCTCTGTTAAATTGTTAAGTTTCATGGTTATGGGTTATTAAGATACTGTAAAACTACAATTTATATCAAATACGTATAATAATATTAGTCAAAAACCATTATAAGTTATGTGTAATGCAATTATATGTAGATTAATGGTTTTAAAAATGTAATTTGTTTTACACAAACGCTATCACAATAAAAAACTTAAGCAGCGTAATGATATTTACGGTTTTGTTTAACGTAACTTTTTAATACACCTTTACTACTCAATTTATCTAAAATATTATACAAAGATAAAATTAGAGAAACGTTTTCTACTTTTTTTAAAATTTCAAAACTTGTAAGGTGTTCATTTTGTACGGCATTAAGTACAGACTGTTCTATAGCAGTTAGGTTAGAATCATTCATAAGGGGTAAATTTTTAGGTTAAAACAAATGTAGGATTTTTTTTTATAAAATTGTTAAATTTTCATAAAAGATTGTTTTTACCGCTTATAAGTTGTGGATGTCGCATTTAGTATCCTAAAAAAAAGAATATTACTTATTATTTGCTATTTTTTTTCTTGAAGTAATAAAATATACACCAGTTAAAAGTATGACTGATGCAATTACAGATTGTAAAGTAAGTGTTTCATCTAAAAAATACCATCCCATAAATAAAGCAATAACTGGGTTAACATATGCAGAAGTAGATACTTTTTCTGGAGATACTACTTTTAACAAATAATTAAAAGAAGTAAAAGCAATAATTCCTCCAAAAACTACGAGCAAAAACATGGAGAGTTGTACATTAGTTGTCCATGATATTGGAGAAGACCAACTTTCAAGAAAAATAGCACTTATAAATGCTAAGAAAACGCCACCAATAACCATTTGATAACCAGTACTTACTAAAAAGTTTTTTGGTAATTTGGCTTTAGATACAAAAATGCTACCATAGCTCCAACTTAAAACACAACTCAACATAACCAAAATACCAATTAAACTATCTTTAGAGGTAGTTAATTCTTTTTGACTTACTAATAAAATCATTCCTAAAATACCTAAAACCACGCCTAAAATAGATTTATTTTGCATTGGTTTTCTATCAATAATACGCATCATTATAAGCACATACAAAGGATTTGTAGAGGCAATTAATGAACCAAAACCACTATCTACAAACTGTAAAGCCCATACAAAAACACTATTACCATATACCAAAAAGAAAAAAGAAGTAATACAAATATTTTTAAATTCTTGTTTTGATATTTTTAGGTTTGCTTTTGTAAAATAGGCAATAATCACCATTATACAGCCAGCTGTAAAAAACCGAATAGAAGCCAAAAAGAAAGGTGGTAACTCTGTTACTGCTACTTTATTAAAAACATAGGTGGAACCCCAAATTACATAAATAGCAATAAAAGACAAGATAATGAGAACTTTAGCGTTTTTCAAGTTGAATATTTTAAAAAATCAAAAATACCATTAATATTAATGCTATTTATTTTTTTAAAACAAAGTTTAGAAATGGTATATTTGAGTGCAATCATAAAGAAACTATGAAAGGAGAAACTTTTAATAAAGCAAGAGTAATTAGTTTTAGCGACGCTGTTTTTTCTATAGCCATTACACTATTGGTATTAGAAGTTGTAATACCCAGTTATAAAGAATTACAACCTGGTAATACACTGCAAATTTTACAAAATAGAATACCCAGTTTTATTGGTTTAGTGGTTAGTTTTATGGTAACAGCATTATATTGGATTGCACATATGAGAATTTTTAAATTTACTTCTACCATAGATCGCAAAATTTTGTGGTATAATATGTTTTTACTTTTTTTTATAGTATTGCTCCCCTTTTCAACCGCGTTTTATGTAAAAGGGTTTATGTTAAAGGGGCCTTTTGCTTTTTATTGTTTCAATTTAGCTGCTATTGGTTTTTTTAATTTGATGTTGAATGTGTACATCACCAAAAAAGAAAAAGGAAAAACAGGCATTACTACAGCATTTGCAAAATTTATAAAATATAGAGCTTTTAATGCTTTTTTTATTTGGGTTTTAGCAGGTCTTTTAGCTTTTTATTTACCTTGGGTGGCACGTTTTTTATTTATTCTTTTGTTTATCATAGAAGCAATTATAACTCGGTTTTATCATAAAAAATTAGAAAAAATTGAATCGTAAATATCCTTTTGATCCGTCTTTAAAACATCATGGTATTGTTGCTCTTGGTTTGTATTTGTGGATTTTTGTTTTCTTATACTTTACAGAACCTTTAGATGTTCATGAATTTTATGATGATGAAAAGCTAATTTTTCTATTAGGTTATAGCTTTATTGGTGGGTTTTGTTATCTCCTTTTTTTACCAGTCCAATATATAATCTTTAAAAGAAATCATAAAAAATGGACCGTTTTTAGCGAGTTTTTATTTCTTTTTATTTTTAGCTTTTGTGCCATAAGTATTGCTCGTTTATATTATTTGCATGTAATTATGGCAAATGAAAGAAACCCATACGAATTATGGTATATGCTTAAAACTATTTTTTTACCTGCTATTGCTACTATTTTACCTATAATTATTTTTGGTCGTTTTGCTTTCGGAAAATATAAAGACAAGCAAACAGAAGCCAAAAAAATAGAAATTAAAGGAGAAGGTAATTATGAGGGTTTACGTTTATTTTTAAATGATATTATTTGCATTCAATCTTCAGATAATTATATAGAGGTTTTTTATATAAATGGGGCACAATTAAAAAAAACACTAATCAGAAATAAATTGTCGGTAATTGCTGATGAATTTCCTGAATTATTAAGAACTCATCGTTCGTATTTGATGAATCCGTATCATTTTTTACAATGGAAAACAGAAAAAAGCAAACTATTTGTAATTTTATTTCACCACATAGAAGTGCCTGTTTCTAGAACCTACCAAAACAATGTAAAACGCGTTCTGAATTCTACCACAGAATAGCTACATTTCGCCCCAAACACTTGTTATTATTGAGTTTGTTTTTATTTACTTGCTAATTTTGTCTCAGAAAGTTTAACTACAAAATTTAGAATTATGAAAACTCAAATCGTATTAAAATTCATCTTATTAGTCTCAATTTTTAATTTATCGGCTCAAAAAAAGCCTCAAGAAATTTTAATTATTGGCACCATGCATACAGTACCAAAAATTGTAAAAAAGAGTTATAAACCTATGTATCGTTTTGCAAAAAAATACAATCCAGAAGCTATTTATGTAGAATCGCCAATGCCAAATGACAATAAATCTTGGGAGTATTTAAAAGATGGATGGTCTAAAGGATATCAAAAATTTTACAAAAAATCAGATTCGATACAAAAGACTTTTGCTTTTAATAAAAACAAGTTTGATATGTTATCAAAGAAGAATTACGAAAACTTAACATCATCAGAAATTGATTATCTAATTGATGCCTATGTGTACAAAAGAGATAATGGAAATTATGAATTGATAACCTACTTAAAAAAATATGGAATTACAGGCGCTAAAAAACCAACAAGACATGAAGATGGTGATTTAACCTATAAATTGGCACTGCATAAAAACTTGAAAGTTTACAATATGGACGATCAGCAAACGAATAAGCAATACCATACTGCTTGGAATAAATGTGTAAAAGAAGGTAGTAAAAATGGAAGTAATGCAGTTGGATCAGAAATTAATAAAAAACAATACAGTGCTGCTAAAATCCCTGCTATTTTAAGAAAATTAGGTAAGCATACCAATAAAAGAGCTTCTTTAAATATATTGCATACCATGAGTTCTTTTAATTATGTTACTGAAGACACCAAAGCATGTTTAGAGGGTAGAAAATTTTGGAATGAACGCAATAAGAGAATGGCTAAAAATATAGCTACGCAAGTGTTGGCATCAAATAAAACTAAAAATATTGTTATGGTTGGTGCTGCGCATGTTATTGGTTTAGAGCAAGAATTAAAAGCAAACTATCCAAATTTAAAGGTAATTCTAATGAATGAGTATTAAACTTTCTATTGTATTTTTAATTAGGAAACCCTCTAGTTTTTAGAGGGTTTATGCTTTTTACATTAATTATTATTTTCTATTAAATACTTGTCTGAAAATACTTTTGTAAAATGTGCACCAAAAAATAGAATTAAACTTGAGTAAGAAACCCAAAGCATAATTAAAATTACAGAGCCAGCTGCACCATAGGTAGAGCCTGGTTCCATTTCTCTAAAATACCAAGCCAATAAAAATTTACCAATTACAAATAAAATGGCAGTAACACCTGCCCCTATTCGTACTGCTTGCCATTGTAAAGTTTTAGAAGGTAAATATTTAAACATGGCTGCAAAAAGTGCGTAAATAAATAGTAACGAAATAAAAAAATCTATAACATACATATAATTAAAAAGTGAATCTGGTAAAAAGTTTTCTAAACGTCTACTAAAAGCACTTATTAAAGATGTTAACACGAAACTAATCAACAATAAAAATCCTATAATTAAAATAAAACCAAAACTTTTAAGTCTGCTTATTAAAATGGCTACTATTCCTGTTGGTTTAGCTTCGTCACTTACTTTCCAAATTTTATCAAAAGCAGCTTGAAGTTGATAAAATACACCTGTTGCACCATAAATTAAGGTACCAAAACCAACAATGGTTGTAAAAATAGATACAGATTCATTACCTCTATCTAGCATCATTTGCCTAATGGATTCAGCAGTTTGTATACCAACAGCAGCTGTAATTTCTTCTAAAAGTTCTCCTTGTACAATATCTTTACCCCAAATATTACCAACTAAATTTAAAATGATAACCATTAAAGCAGGTAAAGATAAAATAGCATAATAAGCAACAATTGCACTGAGAGCAAAAGGCTCGTTATTTAACCAATTTTTACCCGTTTGCAATAATAATTTTGGAAAGTGAACTATTTTGAATTTGTGAATCAAGTCTGTTATTTTAATTTTAAAATGAGTATCCTAAGCATTTATATAGTTTTTTTCACTTATGCCTCTCCTCTAGCAGGATAATTTTCATTTAAAATATAATCTATCCCATTTAAAATTTCTCTGAACTTGGGTCTACCAAATGGCATAGATTGTATGGATTGCCAATACACTTTTTGTTCAGTATCAATTAAAAATATTCCTGGTTCAAAAAATACATCAGGTTCCTTTTCTTTAATTGCTTTCGTAATAAATAACCCCCATTTTCGAGCATCATCAATAGAAAAATTGTAACCAACTGGTACGTTTTCAATATCCCACTCTTTATGAGTTTCTTCTGCTAATTCTTTAGTATTGGCACTAATAGCAATTACATGTACTCCTCTTTCCTCGAATTTATGTATTTTTTTTTGTAAATCTTCCAATTGTTTTTTACAAACAGGACAATGTTTACCTCTATAGAAAACAATTAATGTAAAATGTTTAGGATTTTGCTCACTTAAAATCCATTTGGTATTATTTACTAAACTTACTTTTAGATTAGGAGTTTTTTGTCTTGGTTTTATCATTTTTATTTTTTTTTATGTGATAACTGTAACAAAATTATAACTTTAGGTTTCAACAGGTTTGTCCATTCCAATCAATTTTTAACGCTTTTAAGAATGTAAACAGTTCTCATAATTTTTGTGTTTGTTTTTTTTGATTAATTTCTTTAAACTCCCTCAATTCTCACTAATTTAGAGTTTTATAATTGACGATATAATTCATTGATATTTAAGACAAAAATGACTCAAACAATCAGTATAAATCCGGCTACAGAACAAGAAATAGCTTTTTATAATAGAAACACAAAAAAAGAAACCGTTAAAAAAATAGAAATAGCCAACCAAACTTACCAGTCTTGGAAAAAAACCAGTTTAAAAGAGCGTTCTAAATTAATGCACAAATTGGCAACTATATTTGACGAAAACAAAGAAGAATATGCAAAACTAGCTACCCAAGAAATGGGTAAAGTTATTACACAATCTAGAGCCGAAATTGAAAAATGTGTACTGGTTTGCAGGTATTATGCAGACCATATTGAAACTTTATTGGCTGATGAACATATAGAAACTGAAGCTTTTAAAAGTTACATTACTTTTCAGCCTTTAGGAGTTACGTTAGCCATTATGCCTTGGAATTTCCCCTTTTATCAAGTTATTCGTTTTGCATCGCCAGCAATTATGACTGGTAATGTTGGGCTATTAAAACACGCCTCTAATGTACAAGGTTGTGCGTTTGCTATAGAAGATGCTTTTAAAAAAGCTGGTTTTCCAGAAGGTGTTTTTACCAATTTAAATGTTTCATCAGATGCCATTAAAAATATTATTGCACACAAAAGTGTTGTGGCTGTAACCTTAACAGGAAGCGAACCTGCAGGACGCGCTGTTGCTAAAATTGCTGGTAAAAATTTAAAAAAGTCTGTTTTAGAATTAGGAGGCTCTGATGCTTACATAATTTTAGAAGATGTAGATTTAGAAAAAGTAACAGACCTTGCTTTACAAGGAAGATTACGAAATAATGGACAAACCTGTATTGCTGCTAAAAGATTTATTGTTTTAGAAGAAATTTATGATGCTTTTATTGAGCTTTTTACGCAAAAAATGCAAAAGGCTAAAATGGGCAATCCAACAGATAAAGATACCTATTATGGGCCATTAGCGCGAATAGATTTACGTGATGAATTGCATCAACAAGTTGAAAAAACTATTAAGCAAGGGGGTAAATTAATTTTAGGAGGACAAATACCAAAACAAAAAGGGGCTTATTATCCTGCAACTATTTTAACAGATGTAACACCAGGAATGGTTGCTTTTGACGAAGAGTTATTTGGCCCTGTAGCATCTATAATAAAAGCTAAAAATGAAAATGAAGCTATTGCATTGGCTAATAATTCTACATTTGGCTTGGGTTCTGGAGTTTTTACAGGTGATGTAGAAAGAGGTGAAAAAATTGCACTTCAATTAGAAGCTGGCAATAGTTTTGTAAATAAAATAGTAGCCTCTGACCCTAGATTGCCTTTTGGAGGCATTAAAAATAGTGGTTATGGTAGAGAATTATCAAATTTCGGTATTAAAGAATTTGTGAATATCAAAACAATTTGGATAGCATAATTTTGCTGATACACCTTAAAAAATAAACCTCATAAGCCTAAACTTATGAGGTTTTGGTTTAACAACCATTATCAAACTAACTAATTTCTTTTTCTGTTTTAGTGTTGATAAAATCAATATCTCTAGTATTTTTTTGAACGGTAATCGCTCCAAAAAGACTTAATAAATACGAAATTCCATAAAATCCTTTTTCACTTAATAAAATATCTGCATTTCTTAAGCCTATAATTAATAATAGCAAAGAGGCAATAACAATAACCCAACTAATGCCATAATACATTTCACTTGTTTTAATTTGTTCGGCCTTATCTCTTATGGCTTTTTGCAAAGAGATTACTGCATAAATACCCATTAATAAAATTGCAAAATAATATCCCTTTTCATTCAATTCCATGTTTGCATTCCACAATCCAATACAATAAGATAATAAACCGATAATTGAAACTCCCCAAGTTGCACCTACATATGCTGTTGTTGGCTTTTGATTGAAATCACCTTTTGATTTAATTGTTTTTGCCTGCTTTTTAGTTTCATCGTTAGTAGAAACTGTAGTTTGATACTTCATAATATTTAGTTTAATAATTATACTACAAAATTGAGGTAAATTGCAGTATTAAAAAATCTAATAATTTATAATAACTGACGACTTAATTTATCATAGATTATTAAAAAAATTATATTTACTACCTTTACTATTATATTACTGACGATTTAATGATTGATTTAAAAGAAATAATACATTCGTTTTCTAAAGAGAAGCAACAAGAATTTATTGGTTATTTAGCTAAAAAAAACAAACGAAAAGATGCTAAAAATATTCAACTTGTTAAACTACTAACTAGTGATAATTTATCTTCTAAAGATATCTGTTATGTATTGTACAAAAAGGATAATAAGGTAGCTTTACATGCACTTAGAAAACGATTATTTCAATCTTTAATTGATTTTACAGCGAATTCAAATATTAAAGAAGAGCACTCTGTAGATATGCAAATGATAAAATATATTTTATCTGCAAGAACATTTCTACAAAAAGGAAACTACCTAGTTGGGTATAAAATTTTAGATAAAGCCGAAATTATTGCCAAGGAATATCAACTCTATTCCATTTTAAATGAAATATATCACACAAAAATTGAGTATGCACATCATTTTAAATCTATAAATATAGATGAATTGGTGAGTCAATTTAAAAACAATCAAAAACAGCATCAAATAGAAGAAAGTTTTAATATTGCTTATGCAAAAATCAGAAAAACCTTAAATGAGATCAATCATCAAAAAAAAGTTATTGATCTAAAAACAATAATAGCAGATACATTACAAGAAGATGCCATTGCTTTTTCGGAATTATCTTTTAAATCATTATATCAAATTATACAGATTACTAATATTTCATCTTCTCAAAATTTTGATTATTGGAATATAGAGTCCTTTTTATTGGAAACCTACAAAATTTTAAAACAACATGTTTCTAAAGAGAAGCAGTTGTACTACCATATTGAAGTTTTGTATGTAATCTCTAACACCCTATTTAGAAATAAAAAGTTTTTGAAAGCGCTACACTATTTAGAATTAATGAATTTGTATATGCATAAAAAGAATAAAAAATATTTTAAAGAATTTGAAACAAAATATACTTTGTTATTAGCTTTAAACTATAATTATATTGGAAATCAATACTTTGCTATTAATATCTTACAGCCTTTTGTAGCGCAAAATAAAGCTAAAACTGTTGAACAATTAGACATCTATTTATGTTTAATTGTATTTTATGCGCAACAAAAACAAACGCAAAAATCTAGTACTTTACTAGCTAAATTATATCGTACAGACCAATGGTATATAGAAAAAGCGGGAATCATTTGGACTATTAAAAAAAACATCATTGAAATTCTTATACAATTAGATTTAGGAAATGTTAATTTAATAGAATCTCGTTTAAAAAGTTTTAAAAGAAATTATTTTAAACATTTAAAAGAAATTCATCAAGAAAATGTGATTGCTTACATACAACTTATAGAAATTTATTTTAAAAACCCAGAAATAGTAACTTCTAAAAAATTTTATGAAAAGGTAGAAAGCGCTTTGAATTGGGTTGAAAAGGATAAAGAAGATATTTTTATGATGAGTTTCTATGCCTGGTTAAAAGCTAAAATGACCAAAAAAGATATGTACGAGGTTACTTTAAATTTGGTACAATCTACTGAGGGTTTTTAACTTTAAAGGCGGCAAAAAATAGAAACCCTAAAAAAGGAAGCAATAGATAACTTATAAATTTATAATCTCCAAAAGTTGTAAAACAATAACTGAATAAACTTGGTGCTATTGCACTAGCAATTACTAGAAAACTTGCCACTTTTCCTGTAATTTCTCCTAAAAATTGTCTACCATAATATCTAGGCCAAGTTACTGCATTTACTACAGCAAATAAACCACTATATATGCCTAAACCCGTAATTAAAAAATAAATTCCATTTGAATTTTCTAAAATTAGGAGTCCATAAGATGCTAATATCCCACTAAAAATCATTACATATAAGTAAATTTTATGAGCAATATAATCACTTAAAATATTGGCTATTGTAGATACTGTTATGGCTATTAATGAAATGGGTAAAAAAATTGAAATTGCTTCTTCTCTTGTAAATGCATTAGATTCAAAAATTGAAATTACATGAAACGTAAAACCTGTTATTAAAAAACTACTAAAGGCTAATGCCCCACCAAACATCCAAAAAGCTCTTGTTTTTTTAGCCTCTTTTAAATTAAAATTATGTTCTGTTGTACTTGATTTCTTTTTTAATTTATCAGTTTTAAAACCATCTGGAAGCATATTAAAATCCTCTGGTTTATTTCTGAAAAATTGTAATACAAAAAAACTAAAAATTAATAAACAAAGTGCTAAGATTTGCCAACTCATTTGCCACCCCTTAGAATCTATTAAATAATTGATGAAAATTGGTGAACTAGAGAACCCTAGTGAAATGGCAATACTGCTTATGGAGTTTACTTTACCTCTATTTTTATCAAACCACATCATTATCATATTTCTAGAAGACATCGTTAACACACCTTGCCCACAAAAACGAATGAAAAAAAACAATAAACAAAGTAAAATAAAGGGAATTAGCCACGATTTTGAGTTAAATATCTGTTGAATTACATTGCTGATATTTTCTGAAAAAGAAAAAAGAATTAAAGATAACCCCAGTAAAAAAGCAGCAAAAAAACCTACCATTCTTGCCCCAAATTTATCAAACAATCGCCCAGCTTTAGTCACAAAAAAAGCACTTAATAAAGTGCCTATCATATATGCGTTACTAAACTGATTTCTTGTTAAACCTAAGGCATCTTTTACGGGATCTGTAAAAACAGAAACACCAACTGTTTGACCAGGAATGCTAAATAGCACTCCAATACTACCAAACAGTAAAATTACATATCCATAAAAAAACGGAATTTTTTTGGGCTTTATAAACGAATATCTATTTGGATTTTTCAAAAGGAATAATAGTAGTAAAATTTATTTATGTCTGCCTTTTAGCTCAGCCTCTATATCTTTTAAGGTAAATCCTTTGGCTTGTAATAACATTAAATAATGGAATAGTAAATCTGCAGATTCGTATAAAAACAACTCGTCATTATTGTCCATAGCTTCAATGACAGTTTCTACAGCCTCCTCACCTACTTTTTGTGCCACTTTATTTATTCCTTTTGCAAATAAACTCGCCACATAAGATTTTTTAGTGTCCTTATTTTCAACACGTTCTTTAATCACATCTTCTAAAGTAGAAAAGAAACCATAATTAGAATTGTTTTCTTCATTCCAGCAAGTATCAGAACCTTTATGGCAAGTTGGCCCTTTTGGATTTACAAAAATTAATAAAGTATCATTATCACAATCTAGTTTCATATCCACTAAATTCAAAACATTGCCACTTTCTTCACCTTTAGTCCACAATCTATTTTTAGTTCTACTAAAAAAAGTAACTAATTTTGTTTCTTTGGTTTTGATGAATGCTTCTTCATTCATATACCCCAACATCAACACATTTTTTGTGGTTGCATCTTGTATAATTGCTGGCACTAAACCATCGTTATTTTTATTAAAATCTATATTCATTTTATTTGATTTTGGTTGTTGGTTTTTAGTTTTTGGTTCTTACTCAAACCATCAACCCAAAACCAATAACTATAAACTATTGTTATATTCTTACAGACACTCCCTGTTTTTGTAATGCTTGTTTTAACTCTAAAATAGGGATTTCACCAAAGTGAAAAACACTAGCTGCCAAAGCTGCATCAGATTTTCCATCAATAAAAGTATCTGCAAAATGCTGAATTGTTCCTGCTCCACCAGAAGCAATAATTGGTATGTTTACCAATTCTGATAAATGTGCTAAAGCCTCATTTGCAAAACCAGCTTTTGTGCCATCGTGATTCATAGAAGTGAATAAAATTTCTCCTGCTCCTCTTTCTTCCACTTCTTTTGCCCAATCAAATAATTTAATATCTGTTGGTATTGTTCCTCCTGCTAAATGCACAAACCATTCTCCATCAATCTGTTTTGCATCAATAGCAACAACCACACATTGACTCCCGAATTTATCTGCCAATTCACTTACCAATTCTGGTCTTTTTACTGCGGATGAATTTATAGAAACCTTATCTGCACCGCATTTTAATAAGGCATCTACATGCTCTACAGAAGATATTCCACCACCAACTGTAAACGGAATATTTACTTGCTCTGCCACTTTTAAAACCATATCTAAAGTTGTACCTCTATTTTCTAAAGTTGCAGCAATATCTAAAAACACCAATTCGTCTGCACCTAAATCTGCATATTGTTTTGCTAAAACCACAGGATCTCCAGCATCAATTAAATTCACGAAATTAACCCCTTTTACAGTTCTTCCGTTTTTAATATCTAAACAAGGTACTATTCTTTTTGTTAACATTTATTATAGCTTTTGGCTTTTGGCTTTTGGCTGTTCGCAAATAGCAAACTGCTAAAAGCAAATGACTATTTTTTTATTATAAAATTCTCTAGTTGTTTTAAGCTGATTTTATTTTCATAAATCGCTTTTCCAATAATTACGCCCTCACAACCATTTTCTGCTAATTTTGGCAATTCATCGAATGCTGAAATTCCTCCAGAAGCAATTAGTTTTAGAGATTTCTCAACTCCGTTCGAAATGACAGTTTTACTTAAAATATCATTATAAACATCAAAACTTGGGCCTTGCAACATACCATCTTTAGAAATATCTGTACAAATTACATACTGAATTCCTTTTTGTTGATAATCAGAAATAAACGGAATTAACTCTAAAGCACTTTCTTCTTGCCAGCCATTTGTAGCAATTTTTCCTCCTGAATTATCAGGATAAAAATCGGCTCCTAAAATAATTTTCTCTGAACCATATTTAGCAATCCAACTTTCAAAAATTTGTGGATTTTTTACTGCAATACTTCCTCCTGTAATTTGATTCGCCCCTGAATTAAAAGCAATTTCTAAATCTTTATCAGACTTTAATCCACCTCCAAAATCAATTTTTAAATTGGTTTTGGTAGCAATCTGCTCTAAAACTTTATAATTGATGATTTGGCTTGCTTTAGCGCCATCTAAATCTACAACGTGTAAATATTCGATTCCTGCAGCTTCAAATGCTGCAGCAACTTCTAACGGATTTTCGTTATATATTTTTTTGGTATTGTAATCGCCTTTTGTTAAACGAACACATTTTCCTTCTATGATATCTATGGCTGGTATAATTCGCATTGATTTACTTGTTAATCAACCCTGAACTTGTTTCAGGGCCTTCTTATATTTCTATTTTTAATAATTTAGGATTGGATAGCTTAACTAAGTTCCATTTCCATTCTTTGTGCCAGTTTTTTAACTGTTTTTCTCTATTTCTTGCTAATTTTGATGTTTCAAATTCTTCAAAATAAATTAAATCAATAACATTATACTTTTTTGTAAATAATGCTCCATTTCCTGTTTTATGCTGCCAGATTCTTTTTTTTAGATTTTCTGAATAACCAACATATAAAACTGACCTATTCTTATTTGATAATATGTAACAATAGTATTTATTCATTTTAAAAGTTTCTGAAACAAGTTCAGAATGGAATTATAGGTTCAGAAAATTCTCAAGAATTTTTGAGCCTACAATTCCAGATTTCTCTGGATGAAATTGCACTCCATAAAAATTATCCTTTTTTAATGCTGATGCATATTCTATTTCATAATCTGTAGTTGCAATCGATTCTGCGCATTCTTCTGCGTAAAAGCTATGCACCAAATACATAAATTCTTTTTCTTTAATACCAGCAAATAATTCAGACTCTAGGTTGTAAATTACATTCCATCCCATTTGAGGAACCTTTACAGCATTCGAAAACTTTTTAACATCAACATTAAAAATTCCTAATCCTTTTGTATTTCCTTCTTCAGATGAATTACACATTAACTGCATACCTAAACAAATACCTAAAACAGGCTGTTTTAAAGTAGGAATCACTTTATCTAAACCACTTTCTTGCAACATTTTCATTGCAGAACTTGCTTCTCCTACTCCTGGAAAAATTACTTTAGCAGCAGCTTTAATTTCATCAATATTATTTGATAAAACAGCATCTACACCCAATCTTTTAAAAGCAAACTGAATGCTTTTTATGTTACCTGCTCCGTAATCAATAATTACGAGGCCTCCTCCAACTCCTCCTAAGGAGGAGGGTTGCTCACTGTTGTGGATTTTATTTTTATGAATCATTTTCTATTTTCAATATTGGTACTCCTTCCCTTAGGGAAGGTTGGGATGGGCTTTTACAACACCCCTTTTGTAGAAGGTAAAAACATTTTGTTAGCATCTCTTTTTACAGCCATTTTCATTGCCTTTGCAAAAGCTTTAAAAATTCCTTCTATTTTATGATGCTCATTATCACCTTCTGCTTTAATGTTTAAATTACATTTTGCACCATCTGTAAACGATTTAAACAAGTGTAAAAACATTTCTGTGGGCATATCTCCAATCATTTCTCGTTTAAAATCTGCATCCCAAACTAGCCAAGGTCTGCCTCCAAAATCTACTGCTGCTTGTGCTAAACAATCGTCCATAGGCAAACAAAAACCATAACGTTCTATGCCTAATTTATTACCTAATGCTTTGTGAAATAATTCACCTAAAGCAATCATTGTATCTTCTATGGTGTGATGTTCATCAACTTCTAAATCACCATCAACTTTTACGGTTAAATCCATAGCTCCATGTCTACCAATTTGATCTAACATATGATCGAAAAACTTAACTCCTGTATCAATCTCATTTTTACCAGAACCATCTAAATTCAGTTTGATGTAAATTTTAGTTTCGTTGGTATTTCTGGTAATTTCAGAAACTCTATCTTCTAATTTTAAAAACTCATATATAGCTTTCCAATCTGTAGATGTTAATACAATACAATCTAAAATTTCTTGTTTAGAAGTTTCAATTTCATCTGCTCCTAACTCTGGATTTTCTGATAAAAATATCCCTTTTGCTCCCAAATTTTTAGCCAATTCCATATCAGTAATTCGATCACCCAAAACAAATGAATTTTCTAAATCATAGTCCTCAGAAAAGTATTTGGTTAACAAACCTGTTCTTGGTTTACGAGTTTCTGCATTTTCATGCGGAAAGGTTTTATCAATAAAAACGTCCGAAAAAATAACCCCTTCTTTTTCGAAAGCAGCAATGATTTTATTCTGTGCAGGCCAAAAGGTATCTTCAGGAAAAGAAGCTGTACCCAAACCATCTTGATTGGTAACCATTACCAATTCGTAATCCAATTCAATAGCAATTTTTGCCATATATTGAAATACTTTTGGATAATATTCTAATTTTTCTAAACTATCTAGTTGATAATCTACAGGTGGTTCTAAAACTAAAGTTCCATCTCTGTCTATAAATAATACTTTTTTGCTCATTACATATTTTTTCAAGACCTCACAGGTTTTAAAAACCTGTGAGGTCTATTTTATTTTTTATTGAATCGCTTTCAGTGCACGAATCAATCTTTGATTTTCTTCACAAACTCCAACACTAATTCTTAAACAATTTTCGCATAAAGGTTGTGTTGTTCTATTTCTTATTACTACTCCGTATTCAATTAATTGTTGATATCTTTTGTTGGCGTCATCAACCTTTAACAATAAAAAATTACCATCAGAAGGATATACTTTTTCTATAAAACTAACGCAACATTCCAACTCTTTTTTTAATCGTTTTCGCTCACTAATTAACTGCCCAATTTCATTTTTAATTTCATCAATTTTTTGTAGTCTACTAATTGCCCTTTGTTGCGTTAATTCGTTTACGTTATAAGGTGGTTTAATATTGTTTAAAATTTGAATAATTTCTTTGGATGCATAACAAACCCCTAAACGAATACCTGCTAAACCATAGGCTTTAGATAAGGTTTGCGTAATGATTAAATTTGGAAACTTTGCCAATTTCTTTAACCAACTTTCTTGTTGAGAGAAATCTATATACGCCTCATCTACAACTACTAAACCTTTAAAACGTATTAATAATTCGTGGATACATTTTTCATTAAAACTGTTTCCTGTTGGGTTATTGGGTGAACATAAAAATAAAATTTTACTTCTAACATCAGATTCGCTAAGAATATTTTGAATATTAGGCTGAAAGTTGTCCTTTAATAGCACCTGTCTGTTTTCAACAGCATTTACGTTGGCCAAAACACCATACATTCCATAAGTTGGTGGTAATGTAATGATGTTATCTACATGAGGTTCACAAAATGCTCTGAATAATAAATCTAAAACTTCATCACTACCATTACCTAATAAAATATGTTGCGGATGAATACCTTTAATTTCAGATAATAAGTTTTTGACATTGATTTGTTGAGGATCAGGATATCGATTTACACCATTTTCAAATGGATTTTCGTTGGCATCCAAGAAAATCATATCTTTATTGTTGATGTCTTTATACTCGTCTCTTGCAGAAGAATAAGGCTTTAGAGATTTGATATTTTCTCGAACGAAGTTGTGTATGTTAAAGTTTGCTTTCATAGTTAAAAGACTGTAAAAATGGCCTTTTCGTTACATAATTATTTTAAATCTTTATTTAGGTACTGAAATAAATTCAGCACGATTACTTTAAGCTTTCCAACCTTAAAGTAACCGCATTTTTATGTGCATCTAAGCCTTCTGCTGCCGACATTAATTCAATAGCATTTCCAATATTTTGAATACCTATTTTTGATATTTTTTGAAAAGTAATACTTTTTTGAAAACTATCTAAGTTTACACCAGAATAAGCTTTACAAAATCCGTTTGTTGGTAAAGTGTGGTTTGTGCCAGAAGCGTAATCTCCTGCACTTTCTGGTGTATAATTACCAATAAAAACAGAACCTGCATTTGCAATATGATCTACATAAAAATCATTATTATTTGTACAAACAATAAAGTGTTCTGGACCATATTCATTAATTAATTCTAGAGCTATTTCGTCATTCTCAACAAAAATAGATTTTGAATTTGCAATTGCTTTTTCTGCAATTTCTACTCTTGGTAATACTGCTAATTGTTTTTCAATTTCTTTTTCAACTTCATTAATTAATTCTTTTGATGTTGACACTAAAATAACTTGACTATCTGCACCATGTTCTGCCTGACTTAATAAATCTGAAGCAACATAATTTGCTTTTGCTGTATCGTCTGCCACTACTAGCAATTCACTTGGGCCAGCAGGCATATCTATAGCAACTCCATATTTAGTTGACAATTGTTTTGCCACAGTTACAAACTGATTTCCAGGACCAAATATTTTATATACTTGCGGAATACTTTCTGTACCAAAGGTAAACCCAGCAATGGCTTGAATTCCGCCAACTTTTACAATTTTTGTTACACCACATAAATTAGCTGTGTATAAAATTGCTGGATTAATTTTACCAGCCGCATTTGGTGGAGAACATAAAACAATTTCGCTACAACCTGCAATTTGGGCAGGAACAGCCAACATTAATACTGTTGAAAACAATGGTGCAGTACCCCCAGGAATGTACAAACCTACTTTTTGAATGGGTCTTTTTTCTTGCCAACATTCAACTCCATTTGCAGTTTCTACAAAAACTTTGTCTGTTTTTTGTGCTTTATGAAAATTAGTAATGTTTTCTTTTGCTAGTTGAATTGCTGCTTTTAATTCTTCTGGAACTAAACTGATAGCTTCTGCAATTTCTGCTTCTGAAACGATATTATTTTCTAAAGAAATACCATCGAATTTGGCTGTGTATTTCTGCACAGCTTGATCTCCATTTTTCTGAACATCTGCAAAAACTTCATTTACTAAGCTTTCTATATCATCAACTGTTTTTGTAGGTCTTTCTAAAATTTTAGACCAGGTTTCTTTTGATGGTTTATTTATAATTTTCATAATAATTATAGTTTATAAACTTGCGTGTGCGTTAGGGATTGAATGGCCTGTTTGAGCTCTTTTTGTTCTGCTGAACTGAATTCAGCAGAACAAAAAAGCGAGTAATGAAAGCCCGTTAAAACGCCCAAAAAATTATTTATCTTTTAGATAATTAGATGCTGAAACGAGTTCAGCATGCTCTAGCTTTCTTTGCTAGAGCACCATTTTTTCGATAGGACATACCAAAATACCTTCTGCTCCATTGGCTTTTAACTCGTCTATAATTTCCCAAAACTGGTTTTTAGAAATTACGGTATGCACTGAACTCCATCCTTTTTCTGCCAAAGGCAACACAGTTGGGCTGCGCATGCCTGGTAACAAAGCTAAAATATTGACTAACTTGTCATTAGGTGCATTTAACAAAATATACTTGGATTGACGCCCTTTTAAGACCGATTGAATTCTAAACTGGATTTTCTGTAAAATGGCATTTCTTTCTGCATCGATATTTGGGGAAACCGCTAAAACTGCTTCCGATTTTAACAACACTTCAATTTCTTTTAGGCCATTTTTGAATAAGGTACTTCCGCTTGAAACAATATCACAAATACCATCTGCTAAACCAATATTTGGTGCAATTTCTACAGAACCGTTAATAACGTGCAATTCTGCATTAATATTTTGTTTGTTTAAAAATTTCTCTACTGTTTTTGGGTAAGAAGTTGCGATTCTTTTCCCTGCCAAATCTTGTAAAGAATTGGCCTCTGACTCTTTAGGAACAGCAATAGAAACTTTACATTTAGAGAATCCTAAACGCTCTACAAACTGAATGTCTTCTCCTTTTTCGATTAGCACATTCTCGCCAATAATGGCTGCATCTACTACTCCGTCTTTTAAATATTGAGGAATATCGCCATTTCTGAGGTAAAATACTTCTACAGGAAAATCTCTAGCTGCTGCTTTTAGTTGGTCTTTGCCATTATCGATAGAAATACCGATGTCTTTTAAGATTCGCATGGAATCTTCATTCAATCTACCTGATTTTTGTACTGCAATTCTTAAGTTACTCATTTTTTGTTTTTAGTTTGGTTTGAGCAAATTTAGTTTAGATTCCTGCCTTTACAGGAATGACAACTTTAACGTTTTTTTTTAATTAAAAAAACCTGTTTGATTTGCTCAAACAGGTTTATAAATATCTTGATTTTATTCAATACATTTTTAAATCGCTTGAGAGCAATTGTAAAAATGATGGTGATGTGCTTGAATAAATGTCATTATCTTTTAATTGTATGCAAATATCGAAATATTATCTTGTAAACTCCAAATGATAATGAAAGTTTTTTTATGCGGTTTTAATATTTATCAAGATTTGGATTTTTGTTTGATTTTTGTTTCTTAAAATAGTGATTTTTCCTGTTGATTTTTGTGTACAACAAAGGCAAAATTAGCTAACTTTGGATATTGAGATTTTATGCTGAACCTTATTTAATATTACGATTAAGAATCTTTACGATGTAATTACTGGCATATAATACATTGAATCATGGAAGAAAGTAATAAAAACAAGAGAAAACATGATTTTATAACTGATCTTATGGATCATTATAACAAGTATGCTACAAATGCCAATAAAAACTCAAAAAAAGACTTAAATACTAGAAACAGTAGTTTTAATAAAAAGCATCGTAAAAAACCTATTGCAATTACGAAAAGTGATTGGGTTAGAAAATCGTATGGATTTCTTTTTTTAATGCTGATTTTGGTTCTTTTCTTTAGCCATCAAAAAATTTTTCATTTTGATTATGGAATTACTTTAGGAAATTTTAATAAGAATTATTCTAGTTTTGATTATACTGTTCAAGAAAAAAAATATTCAAGATTTATAGAAATAGGACAACCATCAACAACAACAACAACAAATTATAACAAAGTAGGTAGAAAAAGTCCAAGTTTTGGAAAACCTTTTCGATACCAATTGATTAATTACGTAAGTGCTGATCCAACAAAAACTTATTTTATGCTTAGTGGACTTTCTAACGGAAGTCAAGATTATACTATTTTATCGAATTGGACTGTAATAATTTTGATTGTTCTCATTATATTAAATTATTTTTTTACAAAGTTTGCTTACAGAAAAGGTTGGGAAGCACATCAAAGAAAAGTGATTAAAAATTGGAGAACTAAATGAGACTAGTGTTATATCTGACCAAAAGTTTTATACCAAAATAAAAGCTGCAATCAATACAAAAACCACAATTTGCATCCATTTTAAATACAATCCAATTTTTTTATTTTTTTTGATAGATGTTGAAATTGCTCCTGCTAAAATAGCGATTGCAGAAAAAATCACTAAAGAAACTAGCATAAAAACTCCACCTAATATATAAAATTGTACCACTGTAGAAAGATGATCAGAAAACAAAAAACCTGGAAAAAAAGCCAAGAAAAAAATGGATACTTTTGGGTTTAAAACATTCATAATAAACCCTTGTTTGAATAATTGTGTTGTTGTTTTTTCTATTATATTTTTTTTTGATAAAATAATGTTTGCATCTGATTGGTATACTTTATAGGCTAAATACAATAAGTATATGGCACCAAAGATTTTAATCGCAAAAAATAAATATTCAGATTGTTTGATAATTGCTGAAACTCCAAATGCTAATAAAGTAGTATGCACTAAACAACCAGAAATTAAACCAAAAACAGTTGCTAAGCCAAACTTTTTACCATTTACAATGCTTTGCGTTAACACAAAAATATTGTCAGGCCCAGGAGACAATGCCAATACAGAAGTTGCAAGCGCAAAAGATAAAAGGGTTTCAATCATTGGTAAATAAATAGATTTGGTTGCTTGTTTTAAAAAGTAAATATTACCAATTAATTGGTTTTTTATCAATAGATTTTAAATATGTATTTGTTTTAGAAAAATGCTGATTACCAAACCAATACCCTCTGTTTGCGCTTAAAGGTGATGGATGACCAGTTTCTAATACATAATGTTTTTTGGTATCAATTAACTTTTTTTTCTTTTTTGCAAAACCACCCCAAAGTAAAAAAACAATATTTTCTTTTTGATTAGAAATTTGCTGAATTACTTGATCTGTAAAAGTTTCCCAACCTTTTTTTTGGTGGCTTCCTGCTTCGTGAGCCCTAACTGTTAAGGTAGCATTTAATAATAAAACCCCTTGTTTTGCCCATTTTTCTAAATTCCCACTTTGTGGATAGGCTACGTTTAAATCGTTAGAAACTTCTTTAAATATATTGATTAATGAAGGAGGATGTTTAATTTCATCTTGTACAGAAAAACACAATCCATTGGCTTGGTTTGGTCCATGATAAGGATCTTGGCCAATAATCACTACTTTTAAATCATGTAAGGCACAAAAATCAAAAGCAGCAAAAATGGCACTGCCTTTGGGGTAACAAGTATGTGTTTGGTATTCTGTTTTTACAAAATTCACTAACTCTATAAAGTAGGGTTTTTCAAATTCTGGTTGTAAAATATTTTTCCAAGAATCGGCTATTTTTACTTGCATTGTTTATTATTTTTGTAGCGAATTTAAAGAGTAGACAGGTTTTAAAAGCTTGAAAGGTTCTTACGAGTTCGTAAATATACAAATTTGAATATTTCAGAAAAAACACTTCAGGATTTAGAATTTTCTACAGTTTTACAACACATTTCAGCGTTTTGTATTTCTGGTTTAGGAAAAGAACGCATTTTTGACACCAAACCTATTTATAGTAGAAAACAATTGTTTAAAGAATTACATTTGGTAGATGAGTACTTAGCTTCTTTTGAAAGTGAAAACAGAATTCCGAATCATGGTTTTGACAATATTACAGCAAGTGTAAAACGATTGGCTATAGAAAATAGTTTTATTGAAACTGATGCTTTTTTGAAAATAGCTACAACCTCATTAACTGTAAATGAATTAATCAAGTTTTTTAAGAAATTTCAAATTCAGTTTCCTACCTTTTTTGCACTTTCACAACAAATTGAATTCACCACTTATATAGATGATGAAATTAAGAAAATTATAGATATTTCTGGAGAAGTAAAAAATAATGCATCCCCAAATTTAAAGCAAATTAGAAGAGATATTAACAATATTCGTGGTAAAATTGGTGCAAGTTTTTCATCAGCTTTATCTAAAGCAATAGCTGCAGGATATTTAGACGATATTAAAGAAACTATTGTAGACAATCAGCGTGTTTTAGCAGTTTCTGCTATGTATAGAAGAAAAGTTGCTGGTAGTTTATTAGGCTCATCTAAATCTGGAGGTATTGTATACATTGCTCCTCAAGCCACTTTGGCTTATAGTAGAGAATATCAAAATTTGGTGTACGAAGAAAAACAAGAAGTAGTAAAGATTTTACGTGCTTTAGGAGATACAATTAGACCTTTGGTTTCTTTATTAAAAGAATATATCGAATTTTTAATTCATATTGATGCTGTTGGTGCAAAAGCAAAGTACGCAGTAGAGATGAATGCTATTTTGCCAAAAATATCTAAGGAAAAAAAGATATTTTTTAAAAACGCATACCATCCTGTTTTATGGAAAAAAAACAAAACCCAAAAAATTGATACTGTTGCACAGACTTTAACGCTACACGAAAAACAACAAATAATTGTTATTTCTGGACCTAATGCTGGTGGAAAAAGTATTACTTTAAAAACCATTGGATTATTACAAATTATGGTGCAAAGTGGTATTTTAATTCCTGTTGATGAACGTAGCGAAACTTATATTTTTGATACTATTTTAACAGATATAGGAGATAATCAATCTATTGAAAACCAACTAAGTACTTACAGTTATCGTTTAAAAAATATGCGTTATTTTTTACGAAAGTGTAATGAAAACACCTTGTTTTTAATTGATGAATTTGGTACAGGTTCTGACCCAGAATTGGGGGGTGCTTTGGCTGAGATTTTTTTAGAAGAATTTTATCATAAAAAAGCATTTGGTATTATTACTACCCACTACTCTAACCTAAAAGTTTTGGCAAATGAATTAGATAATGTTACTAATGCAAATATGCAGTTTGATGAACGCTCTTTAGAGCCATTATATAAATTGTTTGTAGGGCAAGCAGGTAGTTCTTTTACCTTTGAAGTTGCACAGAAAAACGGAATTCCTTTTAGTTTAATCAACAAAGCTAAAAAACGTGTTGAGACTGAAAAAGTACGTTTAGATAAAACAATTTCGAAACTACAAAAAGAAAGAAACAGATTGCAAAAAAACTCTGATAGTTTAGAAAAACAAAAAACAAAAGGCCAAGAGCATTTAGAGAGTTTGCAAGAAAAAGAACAACGCATACAAGATAAATTGGCTGGTTTTCAAGAATTGTATGACCAGAATCAGAAAATGTTGTCTTTAGGTAGAAAAACCAATGAACTGCTAAACAAGTACTTTCAAACCAATAATAAAAAGGAATTGAATGTTAGTTTTAATAGGTGGGTTGCAGATGAAAAGGTAAAACATGTTAAAAAAAATCCTGTTAAACCAAAAACAAAATCGCAAAAGCAAAAAGCAAAAATTGTGAAAAAGCAAATGCAGGAAACCATAAAAAAAGTAGAAAAAGAGGTTTTAGAAAAAGTAGTT
Organism: Polaribacter sp. R77954; assembly: GCF_044595335.1. GTDB lineage: Bacteria > Bacteroidota > Bacteroidia > Flavobacteriales > Flavobacteriaceae > Polaribacter. The sequence continues at coordinate 366,845 of NZ_CP138992.1, read as the reverse complement.
GAAGTACGAAAAGTAAAGAAAATAGAAGAGGCCAAAATTGCCAAAGCAAAATCTGAATATATTTTTAAAGTGAACGATAAGGTAAGAATTATCGACTCAAATTCTGTTGGAACTATTGATAAAATAGACCGAAAAAATGTAACTATAAATTATGGCATATTTACTACAAAAACTACAATTGCTAAGCTAGAACTTGTACAGAAAGCTAAATAACTGAACAACAATACATTTGTTATTTATTTTTTTTGTAAAAACTTTTGTAAAAAAACGCTTGTAAATTTATGCCTGTAACATTTCAATACTTCTTTGAAATGTATTATTTTTAAAGAAAATCAATCTCCCATGACCACTACTTTTAATATTTTAATTGTTGAAGACAATGTAATTATTGCAGACGATTTACAACAAATTATTGAAGATTTTGGGTACAACGTACCTGGTAATGTAATTTCTTATGAAAAAGCAGTCCATTTTTTACAACATCATAAAATAGATTTGGTGTTGATAGACATTAATTTAGCTACCGAAAAAACAGGTATAGATTTGGCTGAGTACATCAATCTTAATTTAAAAATTCCCTTTATATTTATGACCTCTAATATTGATGAACAAACAATTGGAGAAGCATCAAAGACAATGCCAGCTGCTTACTTGGTAAAACCTTTTGATATAAAAACCATTTATACATCCATTGAAATTGCTGTAAAAAGTTTTATTAACAAGCAGATTGATGATGCTCTTTTAAGAGAGTTTTTATTTTTAAAGAAAAATAACTTATACCATAAAGTAAAATTTGAAGAAATTTACTTTATAAAATCAGATAACATTTATATTGAGATTTTTACCAAAAACGACCAAAAATTCTTAGTTAGAAACACATTAAAAGAATTTATAAAAAAATTGCCATCAAACTTCTTTAAGTGCAATAAATCTTTTATTATTAATACCAATGAAATTGAACGGTTCAATTTAAACTATGTTTTTATAAATAATGAAAAAATTTCTGTTTCTAAAGAATTTAAACCATATTTAAAGTCGCTATTAACCTAATCCATCAAAATGTCTTTAAAATTTAGCAGGCAATTACACTTTATACTATTTTTTTTCACTTGTTTTGCTTTTTTTTCTCAAAATATAGTAGAAAACGAATCAAAATTTGAAAAAATTACTTCATTATCAAATCCAAAAGAACAATACTTTTTTTATATAAGATCTACCATATACTCAAATAATTATGTAAAAAATATTAATGATTGGATTACCTATTTTGAACAAAAGAGTGAAGACTATAGAAATACGGAAGAATCACTTTATGTAAATTTTATGTTGGTGCATTTGTTTAGAATTTCTAGTAAGCTAGAAAAAGCTATTGAATTAGGGGTAGAAACCTATTACCTTAATTCAGAAAAAAAAGTACACAAAAACCTACTATGCAATCTTTTACAAGAACTAGAAACTTGTTACTATTTAAAAAACAACAACTTAGAGTTAATAAGGTTAAACAAAGAAAAATTTAAAATATGTGGTAAAAACGAAGGAAAGCTCTTCAACATCTATTTTAACATGGGTTTATATGATTTGGCACTAAAAGATTATAGAGAAAATATAAATTTTGGTAAACCATCTTACAAAAAACATGATTTATATGCGCAAGCTTTTCATAATAACGATTTTGGCGTGTATTTTATGTATGATAATAAAATTGATTCTGCACTCTATTATTACAACAAAGCAAATTTACTTTTCAAAAAACAAAAACAAAAAGATTCAAGTTACAGAAGTAGAGATGTAGCACTTATGTTAGGTGTTGTTGATGGTAATATTAGCACCTGCTTATTAAAACAAGGTAACTACAAACAAGCCATACCTGGATACCTAAACGAAATTGAAGCGTGTAGAAATTATTATAACACTTATGATTGGTTTGATTCAGAAAAAGTATATAACAGAATTGCAAAATGCTATATACATACCAATCAATTTAAAAAAGCGGATTATTATATTGAAAAATTAAAGAAATTAAAAGCTATATATTTTAATTTAAAAGGAGAATACCACACAAAATTAAACAATAAAGATTCTACATTATTTTACTACAAAAAATACATGCAAATTTCCGATTCTATTTTTAATCAAGAAATGAAGCAACAAAAAATGGAATCTTTGGGGGTTTTAGAAGTCAATGCAAAATTAAAAAGTCAAGAAAAAAAAATTAACCTGTTAGAAGAAAAAGACAACTCAAAATCAAAAAAGATTAGAGTTTCTTTGCTAATATCTGCCATAGCTATAGTTTTTTTTCTGTTAGTACTCTATTTCTATTTTGGTGTAAAGAAAAAACAAGTTATTGTAGAATTTCAAAAAAATAAAATAGAAAAAGCTCTAAACAATAATAGTATACTTCTTAAAGAACTTAATCATAGAGTAAAAAACAACTTACAAATGGTAAGTAGTGTAATTTCTTTACAAGCATCTAAAATAAAAGATGAATCATCTAAATTGCATTTTAAATCTGCAATTAATAGAGTAAAAGTGCTTTCTGAAATTCACAATAGCCTGTATTCTAAAAATCAATTAGAAGAAATAGATGTTTTAAATTATGTAGCCATTTTAAAAGATTATTTGGTAAAATCAATTATAAACCCAGATATTAAAGTTGATTTTATTATTGATATTACACCTAATTTATATTTAGATAATGACAAAAAAACAACCATTGGTCTCATTATTAATGAACTAGTAACCAATTCATTTAAATACGCATTTCAACAAAAAACAGAAAATGTAATTACCATAACCATTCGCAACGAAGGTAATACCTGTTCTTTTTCTTATAAAGACAATGGTCAGGGTTTTGATTATAAAAACTTAGATAAAAACAAATCCATAGGAATAAATTTAATTTTAAGGTTGGTAAATCAATTAGGGGAAGACGCAAATATTAACGCAGAAAACGGGATGCAAATTCACTTTAACTTTAAAGCCTAAGCGTTTAGCAATAATTAAAAAACCTTAAACATCAATAAAAATACAGATGACAACATTATAATATGTTTTCACAACATATATTCGCTATTCATCTAAATCAATTTGTATATTTAATATAAGAATAAGATATCCCCCAAGTTTTTTATTTAATTACCTTACAAGTTTTACATCATAAAATTTGTAAGGTTTTTTATTACTTTTATTAATGAATCACGAATTCTAATTCATCTTTCACGAATTCTAAAACAGCCAAAATTTAAGGATTGTTCAATTGTATTTTTACCATGTATTAACATTAAAAATAATAATTATGAACACAGCACTTAAAAAATCGGTTTTAGCAACAGCAATAGTTTTAACAACAGGTCTTTTTATAAATTGTAACCAAAAAAAAATTACCACAAATGATGATTTTAAAGAGGAGATTACAGAAAACACTGTAGCTTTCAGTTTTAACGAAGCTATAAACCTTAGAAAACCAGTAGTTTTTATTACAGGGATTGACCAAGGCAACGAAACATTTTACCACAATTCGAGATTATTTTTTAAAGATCATAATTATCAAGTTATAGAAGATCAATATTCTTTAGAAGAAATAATAAACTGGTTGAATCACAATGAATCTGAAAAACCTTATGGAGAAATTCACATTGTAAATAAAAGCAATGCTTTTAAAGGTTTAACTCTAGAAACAGTAATAAATGGTGAAAAAGTAACCACAGAAAGCCTTAGAAAACACATTACAAAAGGTACTTTACCAATTTTACAAGAAAGCATAAACGCCAATTCTAAAATAATTTTTCATGCAAATGGTTTAGGTGATAACAAAGAATTGTTAAATACTTTTAAAGACGCTTTATGCGCAGACGAACTTCCTAGTATAGTGGCCTCACCCTATTATTCTGTTTTTGATGGTGCATTTACACAACATTATTTAGCAAAACCTTATTATATTTTTTACCCAACCGCAAATTCTCCTGGCAAAGTAGATCTATCAAAAGAAATTGCTAAGAAATATCCTGAAGAAAAAGACATCAACTGGCTAGATGCGTTACAGAATTACGAAGAACGTTTCATTGGCGAGCCGTATACAAAACAATTTACCATTCCTTTAAAATTTAAATTAGATTACCATAATTCTGATGAAGAAGTACCAAATTTTGAAAATCAAGATGAAATTATTGATTTTATAGAACAACAAGAAGTGTTATTTTTTGAAGTTGAACAACTTAAAATTCCGATTGAAAAATACAGATGGTCATATTCTATGCACAATAGCACATTAACAATAAAAGGCAAAGCTACAGTACTAGTAGTGCTAAAACCATTAATAAAACCTTATGGAGATTTGCAATATATAACACCAGATACCAACAATAAACGTTTATATGCAATAAATTAATTGATTATGAAAAGGTTGATGTAAAAAACGTCATCATACAAAAATAGTATGGTGACGTTTTAATTAGTAAGTTTGTTTTATGAGTATTTTTAGAAAATATACCACTATTGTCTTTCTTTTTTTGGTGATAAAACTTGGTGCACAAGATTATAGCATTCAAAATTTAACTACTAAAGATGGTTTACCAAGTAATATTATATACGATATGCAACAAGATAAAATTGGATATTTATGGATAGCTACAGAAAAGGGTTTGGTAAAATTTGATGGTGATGATTTTACTGTAATTAATAAAAACAAAACAACAGATCTTTTTATTGATGGACTTGTAGTTTACGCAGGTTTAGAAAATGGCCTTTTGGTTAAAAATAAATTGAAAGAACAGTATTTTAAATCTAAAAAAGTTCGATCTATAGTTAAATACAAAAACAAGATTATTGTAGGCACTATAGAGGGATTCTATAGTTTAAATAAAAGTAAATTACAAGCTTTAAAAATAAATTCTGCTTTAGATTTTTCTTCAATTAACGATATGATTACCACTCCACAAGGAGTTTTAATAGCGTCAAGTAATGGTTTACATAACATACATAATTCATTGGAAAACAATAATTTAATAATTATAAAAAAAGGAAATTTTACAGCTATAGATAAATCCTATAACAGTTATTTAGCTACTAAAGCAAATAATGAAATTATTGAATTTAAAAACGATTCCATTTTAAAAATCGTTAATACTATAGGCGATATATATTCAATACAAAAAATAAAAAATGAAGTTTGGGTATCTTCTAAAACTAATGGAATTGAAGTTTTTACACTCCCTACTTTTACATTTAAACAAAAAATAAACAAGTATAATTCTTTACAAACCAATACTATTTACAAAGTGTTGAGAGTTGGTAATAATGCTATTTATATTGCTTCTAACAAAGGAATTTATACTTTAAAGAATTCTATTTTAAAAAACAAACCAAACTTTAAACCCAATGTTTTTTTCGAAAGTTTTCAAGTAAATCATCAAAATGCAGACTCTTTACTCACAAAAAACAATGTAAAACTATCTCATCAAGAGAATAATGTTTCTATTTCTTTTAAAACAGTTAATTTATCTTATCCTAAAAAAATACAATACAGATATCAACTTAACAATGCATTATCAACATGGTCATTTAACAACACAGTGCAGTTCCCTAATTTAAATAGCGGCAAATATCAATTTCAAATCCAATCAAGAATTGGCAATCAAAAAAGCAAAATCAAGTCTTTTTCTTTTGTTATTGAGACACCTTTTTATCTTAAAGCTTGGTTTATTTTTTCAGTTATTATAACACTTTTACTAGCAGGTTATTTTTATTTAGATTTTTATATAAAACGCATTAATACTATAAACAACAAAAAGATTAATGAACTAAAATTGCAAAACCGATTACTATCTTTAGAACAAAAAGCCCTGCAATTACAAATGAATCCTCATTTTATTTTTAATGTTTTAAACGGAATAAAAGCCCTAGGAAACAGAGGAGAAATTGCAGAATTAAATAGCACCATTTCTAAATTTTCTATATTATTAAGAGGGATGCTAAACAACTCTAGAAAAGAAGAAATAAGCCTAGAAGATGAAATAAGATTGTTAGAGAATTATATCGAATTAGAACAAAGAATGAGTTCTAAGTCTTTTAAATATAGTATCCATACCAATTTAAATAATATACACCCTGAGGAAATACTAATTCCTACAATGCTTATGCAACCCTTTGTTGAAAATTGCATAAAACATGCATTTGAAAAGAATTCTGTTGGTGAAATTACTGTCAATTTTAACACAGAACATCGTTTTTTACAATGCAGTATAATAGATAATGGTATAGGTATTTACCAATCTCAAAAAAGAAACAGCAATTCTACGCACAAATCAGTAGCGTTAAAAGTATCTAAAGAGCGATTGTTTGCTATAAACCCTAAAAATGCCTTAAAAATTAAAGAGATCACAGAAAATAATATAATAAAGGGTACTCACGTAAGTTTTAAAATACCATTAAAAACAGATTATTAATTATCAAATTTAGAATAATGAATAAATTTACATCATTTGTGGTAGATGATATACCAGAAGCTTTAGAAATGTTATCTAATGATATTCAACAAATTGATCCAGAAATTGAAATTATAGGAAAAGCGTCAAGTGTAGTAGAAGCATCTAAGTTACTACAAACAAAGAAACCAGATATTTTATTCTTAGACATTATGTTAGGTGATGGTACAGGTTTTGACATCTTAGAGATTGTACCCAACTTAAATGCTAAAGTAATATTTGTAACTGCAAGTGAAGAACATGCAATAAAAGCCTTTAAATTTGCTGCTGTAGATTATATATTAAAGCCCTACTCTTTCAAAGATTTATCTACGGCTATTAGTAAAGCTAAAATTCAAATAAAGCCAAGAACAGCGCAATTAAACTTATTAAAGCAAATTGTTACAAAGCCATCAGAAAAACCAACAAGACTTTCTTTAAATACATCAGAAAAGATTATCGTAGTTGATATTAAAGATATTATCCGATGTAAAGCAGACAATAACTACACAACATTTTATTTACAAGACAAATCAAAAATCTTGGTTTCAAAAACGCTAAAATACTATTCTGATATTCTAAAAGAAGTAAATTTCTTAAGAGTTCATCAAAGTCATTTAGTGAATAAGTTGTTTATTAAAGAATTTATTAAGGCAGATGGTGGCTATTTAATGCTACACGATTCATCGAATATACCAGTATCCGCAAGGAAAAAAAATGAAATCATAAATGCTCTAAAATAATAATTTTAAATTCTTTTCTAAAAATCATTGTTTGTGGTAATAATTCACTACATTTGATGTATTGCTAATTACCCTCCCCTTATTATGAAAATAGAAGATAAAAAACGTTCAGATAGAGTAATAAAAGTTTTCAAAGATTCTGGCTTAAATCAAAGACAGTTTTCTGAGTTAATAGGAGTTTCACAACAATTGGTTAGTGCTGTAGTCAACTACACTAAAAAGCCAAATGAAACTATATTACTTGCTATTATTGATAAAATAGATGATATAAATCCTATGTGGTTATTAACTGGACTTGAAGACCAGAAAGACAACCATACACCTATAAAAACCGAATCTCCTATTGAGATTCACATTAAAAGTTTAGTTAAAAAGGAGTTTGAAGAGCTGTCAAAAGACATAATTCAAAAATTATCAAATATTGAAGATTCCGTTCAAAATTCTAACTAAACGATTTATAAGAGATCGCGAGAAAGGAACAAATCTATCCTATACTGTTCCCTAGCAATATAGCTTAGAGTTAAAGTCTTCAATATTTGTTTCCTTTCCAAGTTAAATCTCAAAAAATCCATAACCTACTTTTCTTGAGCTTTTTTTGAATCAAGTTTCATTAAAAATAGTATCAATCTTCGTTTGTGGTAAAAATAATAGTATCTTTGAACTACTAGTATGAAAAAAGAAGATAAACAAAGAGCAGATAGAGTAATTGAGGTTTTTAATAATACAGGACTAAACCAAAGACAATTTTCAGAACTTATAGGAGTGTCTCAACAATTGGTAAGTGCAGTTGTGAATTATACCAAAAAACCTAACGAAACAATATTACTTGCAATTATAGATCATATAGAAGGTATTGACCCAATGTGGTTATTTACCGGAAATGAAAACTATAAAACTAATTATGTACCCTTAAAGCGTGAAGAATCCCCTATTGAGAATCATATTAAAAACATGGTTAGAGATGAATTTATAGAGCTTTCAAAAGATATTATTCAAAAACTGGCTAATATAGAAGATGCTATCAACAACACTAATTAATCTAACTATAGGATTAATTAAAATTATATATAAAAAATATGGTCTTCTATAAATTTATAAGTATTAACGGATCAATACCAAAAGTTTTGGGATTTAAAGGATTAAGCATAAATATTTGTTAGCCTAAAAAGGAAGAATTCTGATCACAACTTCAGCTTTGGTTCCTTTGATCATAGCAATTAGAGCTCCTTTTTTACCTTTTGCTTTTTTATTAGTTACAATAGTGTATAAATCTCCATTTGAAAAGGCGGTTTCGTCTATAGAAAAATGCGCTCCAATATTTTTAGTAAACAATAACCATTGTTTGGCATGTGACTTTTGATTCCAGTGTTTAAAGTCACTTAAATAATCTTTGTATTGTCTTTGTAATTTTCTAGAATTTACTCCGTAAAAATTAGCTACAATACTAGTACTAACAGCATTATTACTGACTGATCTGTTTTAAAAAAGTAGCAAATTCACTTGTAATTCTAGTGCCTTTTGCTACCAATTGCCAATCTCTTGTCGCTACTTTTTTAGAATTTTCTTCAATCCAACGTCGTCTAATAAAATGCAGAAAAACGTTTTTACATCGAATTGGAAAGTCTTGAATAGTAGCTTCTGGAAAGAAGCCTTTAGAGCTTAATTTTAATCCTTTAAACTCTTCTGGAACTGTATTTAACTCTGTAAAATAGAAATGAAGTTCTTCTTGTTTGACTTCATACTTGGTAAGTTTAAAGTAATTTACTAAAACTTCTGGTAACAATAATTTTATAACATCAATTGAAATCTCCAAACCTTATATATTTTAAATATCAAAGTTTTGCTTTTTATCTGTACTCCACAACTTTTGGTGTTGATCCTTTTTCTGCTAAAATTTGCTCTTGTTTATTATCTTTATGATTGTAATCGACATAGAAATAAATTCTTTTTATTAAAACAAACTCTGTTGAGAATCGTCATCGGTATTTTCTTTTTTCTTTTGAATTGCCTTTCTTAACAAGGCTTTCTTTTTATCCTCCTTCAGTGCTGAACTTGTTTCAGCATCTTTTGCAGTATTCCCTGAACTTGTCTTACTATCTTTCTTATCTACTACAGGAATCTCTAAAGGCAACTTATCTTCAACCACCTCTTCTTCAACAACTTCCACATCTTCTACCTTTTCTTGCTCAGGTGCTTCATAAGGTAATGATTCTAGCAAGTTCACATTCTTAATTTTTTCGGTAGTTAATTGATTTCCTAATGCTTTAATACCTTTAACAGCAATAAACTCCTCAAAATTTACAGTTTCATTCTCTAAACTTCGTTTTGAATATTGTACCTCTGCAATAGGCCTATAATCTGTAGCTACAATTTCTAATTGACTTTTTGGATGATCAGAAATAAACTCTTCTTCTTTTTCTGGGGTTTCAATTAAAAAACGTTTTACATAGTATTTGGCTTTTTCTCCATCAAAGTAAATGGCTGAGATAGGTTTGTTAGGCTCCCATTTTTCTAGCACAATCATATCACTATCAAAATGCATGGTTAAATCTGGTTTTACTGCTTTTGCTTTTCCACTTTGGGTAATGATTAACAACTTATCTTCTGCTCTAAATTCGCCTAACAAATCACCTCTTTCATCAACATTTAAACGTTGTACAGTGTCATCGAACCAAATTTTACGAGGTTTTAGGGTTGATACTCCTGCTGATTTAAAATCGATAGATTTTATGGCATATTTGGTAATGGTATTTCCACGAACACTTCTACCCTTTACAGCTAAATCAGCAAAATCGATATCCCATTTTAGCTTTTTAATACTACCAACAGCTCTTAAATTTACGGTTACCACTTCTGCTTCTCCATTCGGATTTGCAGAAAAGTACAAAACTTTAGAGCCTTTGCTACCATTGGTTAAATCATATTCCTTATCTCGAGTTACAGAGGTAACCGCAAAACGTTTCATATAACTTGGGCCTCTTGCACCATCTTTATACATAAAATTATAAATGGTACGTTTGTCTTTCTTTTTAAATACAGTAATGTGTATAATATCTTTACCAACAAAAGTTTTAGAATCGATTTTAGTAACCATCATTTTACCATCTCTTCTAAAAACGATAATATCATCAATATCTGAGCAATCAGCCACAAATTCATCTCTTTTTAAAGAAGTACCAATAAAGCCTTCTGCCCTATTTACATATAATTTGGCATTTTTCATAGCCACTTTAGAAGCTACAATATCATCAAAAATTCTAATTTCTGTTCTGCGTTCTTTTCCTTTACCATAAGTATCCTTTAAACGTTTAAAATAATCGATGGCAAATTCTATTAAATTTGCCAAATGATTTTTTACACCTGCAATTTTATCTTCTAAACTTTCAATAAATTGTTTGGCTTTATCAATATCGAACTTAGATATTTTTTTAATACGTATTTCTGTTAAACGCGTAATATCATCAACAGTAATGGCACGTTTTAAATGTTGAATGTGTGGTTTTAAACCTTCGTCAATGGCTTTTATTACACCTTCCCAAGTTTCTTCTTCTTCTATATCTCTATAGATTCTATTTTCAATAAAAATACGTTCTAAAGATGAAAAATGCCATTGCTCTTCCAGTTCATTCAACTGAATTTCCAATTCTCTTTTTAGCAATTCCACAGTTAAGTCTGTAGAGTGTTTTAATAGTTCTGAAACGCCTAAAAAAACAGGTTTATTATCTTCAATAGTACAACACAAAGGCGATATTGAAGTTTCACAATTTGTAAATGCATACAAAGCATCAATTGATTTATCTGGAGATACATTTGGGGGTAAATGCACTAGAATTTCTACTTCTGCTGCTGTATTATCTTCAATTTTTTTGATTTTTATCTTCCCTTTATCATTGGCTTTTAAAATGCTATCAATCAATGATTGTGTGGTTGTAGAAAACGGAATTTCATTAATCACCAAAGTCTTTTTATCTAACTGAGAAATTTTAGCACGAATACGTACCTTCCCTCCTCTTTTACCATCATTATAATTGGTAAAATCTGCAATTCCACCTGTTAAAAAATCGGGTACAATTTTAAAACTTCTACCTTTTAAATATTTAATAGAAGCATCTATCAGCTCATTAAAATTATGTGGTAATATTTTGGTTGATAAACCAACTGCAATTCCTTCTGCTCCTTGCGCTAATAATAAAGGGAATTTTACAGGTAAATCTATAGGTTCTTTTCTTCTACCATCATAAGACAGTTTCCATTCTGTTGTTTTCTGATTAAACACAACATCTAACGCAAATTTAGAAAGTCTTGCTTCAATATATCTTGATGCTGCAGCTCTATCTCCTGTTAAGATGTTACCCCAGTTTCCTTGCATATCAATCAGCAATTCTTTCTGACCAATTTGAACCATAGCATCAGCAATTGATGCATCTCCATGAGGATGATATTGCATAGTATGCCCCACAATGTTTGCTACTTTATTGTAACGACCATCATCTAAATCTTTCATAGAATGCATAATTCTACGTTGTACAGGTTTCAATCCGTCTTCTAAAGATGGTACAGCTCTTTCTAAAATTACATAACTGGCATAATCCAAAAACCACTCTTTGTACATTCCTGTAACTTTGGTAATGGTTTCTTGTTCAGCTTCAGGTTGATGATCTGTTAACTCTTCTTCGTGTTCGTTCTCGTTTATTTCTTCACTCATAAAAAACGTTCAATCGTTTATTTGTGTATTTTTCTATTTGGGCGTTACCTAAAGGTCGGGCTTTACGTTATATCTTTTTTATGAAAAATAAAAAAGGATGCCACTCCAATCCCTAACGCAGGCATACTTGTTAATTATTTGCAATTACGTTTATTAATTTTCTATCAAATTACTTTGTTACTTTCAGACCTCACAGGTTTTAAAAACCTGTGAGGTCTTCTAAATTATTTATTTTTAAAACTATAAATTCTAACTAAATTTATAAATTTTATGCACTACAAACTTGCTAAAACTCCTTTCCTATCGAAAGGATTTAGTATAGAACGTCTATAATTCTTCCTCAACATAATCCAACTCAACCTTCAAGTTTTCAATAATAAACTTCTGTCTATCAGGAGTATTTTTGCCCATATAAAATTGTAGCATTTGCTCTATAGACATTTCTTTGTCTAACATTACAGGATCTAGTCTAATATCATCACCTATAAAATGTACAAACTCGTTTGGCGAAATTTCACCCAAACCTTTAAATCGAGTTATTTCTGGCTTACCTCTTAGCTTTTCTATGGCTTCACGTTTTTCATCATCAGAATAACAATAAAATGTTTGTTTCTTATTTCTGACTCTAAACAATGGTGTTTCTAAAATGTATAAATGTCCTTCTTTAATTAATTCTGGAAAAAATTGTAAGAAAAATGTGATTAATAACAAACGAATGTGCATTCCATCAACATCAGCATCAGTTGCAATTACAATGTTGTTGTAACGTA